>PEFW01000016.1 GCA_002890675.1 Candidatus Methylaffinis lahnbergensis | reverse complement strand
GATCACGAAGATCCAAGGAATAAGGCTTGGTCATCCATGCTGGCCTCCAATCCAGTCCCAACCTTGAATCAGCAAAAAGCCGATTTGGGAATCCCTCGCGATTCACTCAAACCTCATCCCGCTCTAGCGTTCCCCGGAATTTCGACGGCGGGAAGGAAGCCAAGCCGATCGCTCTGGCCTATTGCGAGCCACCCAAGTGCTGTGCAAGCGGGACATTGCGCTTGTCGGAGAACAAGGCCGAGGAACTGAACAGTAAAGGGCTGGATTTGAACCATCGGTCAATGTCAGATTTTGCCATTCATCGCACGGGCCAAGTTCGGCGAGGCGGGCTCGATGCTGTTGGACGGCCCCAATTGGCAACTGGTGTTCTTTGGTTCTGAATGGTTCGCCAGCTGGCGGTCCTATGTGCCTAATTACGCGGATCCATGTCCGCGGGCCCTGATGGAGTTCGACGGCTAAGGCCGCAAGCAAGGACGCGAGCTCTGAAGCTCGCAACAGGATACGGGGTGGCCTTCGTCTTCGATCTCGACCCTGCCGTTCAGCACGTCTGTTTCGACCTTGCCAAGCCGAATATTCTGAAAAGTTACGCCATCGTCAGCGTTTCCCTAGGCTCGTTTTAAGACCTGCGTGCGAAACGCCGCGCCGGTCGTCGTAACGGCCGAAATGATCCGTGCGAGCCCGTTGGCCAAAGCGACGGCAACCAGTCGCGCGGACTTGCGCGAAAGAAGCGCGGCCAGCCATGGCATTTGATGCCCTTCGCTCAGGAGCGGGGCTCTATCACCAAACAGGGCAAGTGGTCCATCAGACGGCCGCGCGTGCCGGGCGAAGCAATCGCGGTCAAGCGATTGCGGCGGAGCGGCATCGTTGGCGCGCGGCTGGCGGGCACGCGGAAAGGCGTCCGGCGAGATTGCGCGGAAAGCCACCAAAGGATCTTGCCGCCGCGCGCGTTTTGCGGTGCGTTGCTCCGAGCCAAGCGGAAAAATCGCGCCCTGACTCGAACACACGCAGGTCTGATGCGCTGGCGGCGATTTTCCGCTGCCTGGAAGGCCGCCTTGGCGATGTCTGGAAGCGGCGCGCCCGTCGCGGCCTTGGCGATCGGCACGTCGACGCGGCCGATCCCTTTGGAAGCGAAAAGGCCGAACTTTGCAAGATCGCCGCGCAAGGCGTTGCCGCTCAGCGTCTTCTGCTTGATCGGCAACCCACGCGTCTGGGCCGCAACAACGCGGCTTGTCGCGCCGCGCTCTTGCTGGGCGCGAACCGCATGCCGGGGCGCAACATGGCCTCGGCTCGACCGCTTGCGCGTCGGTCGCGTTATGGGCCATTTTCAGCGATTACAGATTCCGCTGACCCCGCAAATCTTCGTCGGACGAGCCGTTTTCGGGCAAAATGCGCGTTTTCACATGGTCTATGCACAATCTCGGTGCGGCAACACTCCGCCTTTTACGGCCAGGATATCGGCAACCACCAATGACGGACGAGACCACGCGGCGGCGGTTCGGGCATCCCGTGTGACGACCTCGATTCGAGCGAAACTTACACCGGGGATGCCTTTTGGCAACGAGCTCACCCACCGAGGCGGCGCTGCTCCCTCCCTTGAATTGCACCAAAAAAATCGATCGATCTTACCAATTAAAGCATGGGCCGCTGTCTTAGGCGTTCTAAGGTTTTGGCCCAATCGTACCAAAATTCACGAAACATTTTGGTACGATTGGACCGCCTGGAAATGGCCCCGGTTTGCGGGTTTGCGCGGATAAGGCGGTGCATCGCATCGGCGCTTTTGCTAGGCTGGGGCCCATGCTTAAACGCGCCGCTTCCACAACCGTGCCGTCTCCGGAGCCTTTGCCAGCCCAGCGCGAGCCTCTGCCCGACGGCGCCGCCGAGCCCAAAATCTCGCCAGTGATGGCGCAATACAGCGCGATCAAGGCGCAAAATTCGGGTTCCCTCCTGTTCTACCGGATGGGCGATTTCTACGAATTGTTTTTCGAGGACGCCGAGATTGCCGCCAAGGCGCTCGGCATCGTCTTGACGCGGCGTGGCAAGCACGAGGGGCGCGATATCCCCATGTGCGGTGTACCGGTCGAGCGCGCCGAGGATTATCTGAACCGGCTGATCGGCCAGGGCCACCGCGTCGCGATCTGCGAACAAGTCGAAGACCCGGCCGAGGCAAGAAAACGCGGCGCCAAATCCGTGGTCCGGCGCGAGGTGGTGCGTCTGGTGACGCCTGGCACCATTACCGAGGAGTTTTTGCTCGACCCCGTCCGGGCCAACAGCTTGCTCGCCATTGTGCGTGGAAGTGAGCCGGACTCGCCCTACGGGCTCGCGAGCGTCGATATCTCCACCGGCGCCTTCATCGTCACAGAGGCCTCCGAGGCTTCCGTTGAAGCCGAGATATCGCGCCTGGATCCGGCCGAAATCGTTGTCCCCGAGGTTCTACTCACGGTTCCTTGCCTTGCCAAGCTCGCTCGCGAGACAAAACTTCCCGTGACCCCGCTTGGGAGCGAAGCGGGAGCGGGATCACACGCCGAGCGCCGCATCAAGGACTACTTTGGGCTCGCGGCGCTGGACGGATTGGGCGCTCTTTCCAGCGCCGAGATCGCCGCCACCGCCGCTGCGATTTTCTACATCGAGCGCACCCAGTTCTCGGCGCGCCCGGCGTTGAGCCTGCCCACGCGTCTCTCACGCGAGACGCGGATGGAAATCGATGCCGCGACGAGAGCCAATCTCGAACTCACGCGCACCTTGGCCGGCACGCGGGACGGGTCCTCGCTGGCAACAATCGATAAGACTGTCACGGCGCCTGGCAGCCGCTTGCTCGCCGAGCGCCTGACGGCGCCTTTGACCGCTCCCAAGGAAATCGAACGCCGCCTTGATGCCCTCGCGTTTTTTGTCGATGAGCCGGACTTGCGCAAGAAGGTGCGAGCCGGCCTTAAAGCCGCGCCGGACATAACCCGCGCGTTGTCGCGCCTAGCGCTTAATCGCGGCGGTCCGCGTGATCTTGCGGCAGTGTGCGCGGGGATCGAGGCCGCCAATACCGTCGCGCGCTTGCTGGACAAAACCGGCCGCCTTCCGCAAGAGCTTGGCCAGGCGAGCGAGGCCGCCGCTGGAGTGGACCCAGCTCTTACCACGCGCTTGAGCGACGCGCTTGCCGAAGCCCTGCCGCTCAACCGACGCGATGGCGGCTTCGTTCGTGCCGGCCATGACGCCGTCCTCGATGAGGTTCGCGCGCTGCGCGATGAAAGCCGGAGTGTGATCGCCGCGCTTCAGGCGCGTTACGCCGATTTGGCGGGAACAAAACAACTAAAGCTCAAGCACAATCATTTTCTCGGGTATTTCATCGAGGTCCCGCAGGCGCAGGGCGAAAAGCTATTGAGGCCGCCGCATGATACGATGTTCGTGCATCGGCAGACCATGGCAGACGCAATGCGCTTTTCGACCAAGGAACTCGCCGACCTCGAGGTCAAGATTGCGTCCGCCGCCGAGGAGGCGCTCGCCCGCGAGCAGACGATATTCGAGACCTTGGCCGCACTTGTCCTCGGCGAGCAGTCGGCGCTCAAGCGGCTCGCTGCCACGATAGCGGCGATCGATGTCGCGGCGGCGCTCGCCGAATTGGCGGAAACCTCGGATTGGACAAGGCCCGAGGTCGATGGCTCGCTAGCCTTCGAAATCGAAGGCGGGCGGCATCCCGTCGTCGAGGCGGCGCTGCGCTTGCAGGGCCAAGCCTTTGCCGGGAACGGCTGCGAGCTTTCGGGTTCCCCCGGCAAAGGCGGCCGGATCGCGGTCGTGACCGGCCCGAACATGGCCGGCAAATCGACCTATTTGCGTCAGAACGCATTGATCGCCCTGCTTGCCCAAATAGGGTCCTTCGTCCCCGCGAAACGCGCCCATATCGGCGTCATCGACAAGCTTTATTCGCGGGTCGGCGCGGCAGACGATCTCGCCCGCGGCCGTTCGACCTTCATGGTCGAAATGATCGAGACCGCGGCGATCCTCAACCAGGCGGGCGAACACTCGCTCGTGATCCTCGACGAGATCGGCCGCGGCACCGCCACCTTCGACGGTCTATCCATCGCCTGGGCGGTGATCGAGCATCTGCACGAGAAAAATCGCGCGCGGGCATTGTTCGCCACGCATTTTCATGAATTGACGCGGCTTGCGGAAAAACTCGACCGGCTCGTCAATTTGACCGTGCGAGTCACGGACTGGAATGGCGAAGTGGTTTTTTTACATGAGATCGTCCCTGGAGCCGCCGATCGTTCCTATGGCATCCAGGTCGCGAAACTTGCCGGCCTTCCGGCCCCGGCCGTTGCGCGTGCGAAGGAACTGCTCGCCGAGTTCGAGGCCGCTGAGCGGCTTTCACATGCGGACCGCGCCGTGGCCGATCTGCCTTTGTTCACGGCGGCGAGCCCGCCGCCCGCACCGCAACGCGACGTTCTTGGAGAGGCCCTCGACGCCATCGACCCGGACGAACTGTCGCCCCGCGCGGCGTTGGAGGCGCTTTACCGGCTGAAAAAGCTTCGCGCCAAGGAGCCGTAGACTGGGTGACGTCTCGGTTTGAATTTCTGCTTTCCAACCCTTTGCGGAAGTTCGGCCCAGAGTTCTCGATCACGGGAGTTGACCCAACTCGGACATGGCGTGTCGCGCCCTTATCCCGTATCTGAAATTCCGTGTTGTGCGAGTTTTTCACTCAGCATTTTCAGCAGTTCATCGACCGCTTGATAGGCATAAGTCGGCGGGCTCATCCCAAAGAGCTCATTTAGCTTCCTATGCAGAGCCCAAGGGGTGCTCTCACCTGGTTGGTAATCCGGAGATAATCGCCGAAGCGCCATTGCATAGATTGTAGCGCCGACCAGTTTGTTTTTGTCGTAGTGGTGATCTGTAATATGCCCTAGCAGCTCTTTGAGCACCGCTTCCGCTCTCTGCAGGGACTGTTCCGAGAAGGGGCCTCCGAACCAGCTTACTCCATTTGTAACATCGGCGGAATTCGTTTCGAATTCGTACGGTGCTCGAAAATGATGGATTCCGCAATTGATCCGAAAGATATTGTCCATGTCATAGCGGATCCACAATTTGAGCACGTCCACGAGTCGCGCACGGAAGGTATCGTCAAGTGCTTCTTGGATTGTGAAGTTAAGGATTGGGGCCTTCGGCTCAAAACTGCTTCCTACTTCCCATGAAGTCTCTATCGGCTGTGCCCTTTTCTCCGTTCCCGGAATCAGCGCCAAATGGTTCTTATGTAACGGTAGAATCCATGCGGCAAAGCGGGGAGTTGTGGGGTAAATGAGAATTCGAGCTTCAGCTTTGAGCACGATACATAGAAAGATCGGTAACGGATGTTCGATTATCCAGCGGACTGACTCCGGGCTGGCAAAAGTCCATGGCTCCATCGTGCTTTTTACTTGTACTGAGTAGTACGCGCGTGGCCACGCTCGCGGCCCATCACGTTCGAGCAACGTGCAATAGATATCAAGCCCCGTATCCACTTGGTGCGGAACAGGAACGGCGGTGCCAAATGAGGAGAAGACGTACTGGGCGAGATACTCTGACCGGCTGCCCTCGTGTAAGTTGGCTGCGATCGACCCCACTGAGGCGCCTCGCTGTTTTTTAACAAGGGGCTTTTTGGTAGCCGTCTTCTTGGTACGTGACGTTGCCCTTGTTTTCATAATCCCCCCAATTGATGCCGATACTTGCGAACGGTGCCAACGTGCAGTGCCAAGGAACTGTTCGTCGAGGGAAGGGTTCATAGCGAATGCGGTGATGCCCGAACAGGAATTCGTGAGCTATGTCGGTTTGTGGCGCACTGGCGACATTCCGGGCGCGCCGGACCTTGCCGCGCCGCACCACCTTGATCGATTCGATATTCGGCGAAAGCACCGGGAAAACGCGCTCTGCGCCTCCAGCAAAACATCTCGATCATCTCGAACGTAGTCTCGATCTCATTTGCGGGCGCGCCTGCATCCACCACGTTTGCAGTGAATGCAGGCAAACCATCAGTTTCACCGTCTGTGATTGTCAAGTGCATAGTTTCCGCTTGGCGGGGGTAAAAGGATTCACAAGTTGAGCCTTATGCCAAGATCAGACTTGCGCAGATGTTTGTCGGCCTGAGCCGCCAATCCTTTCCGCAGGCGAGGGCGACTGTTGCATATTTGCTACTCTGATCGATAAATCTCGTAGTGGCCGCTCGTTTTGTTGACAGTGGAAAAAGTAGCGTGAGTAAGTTCGCTCCGCTGCTGGCGGGTTGCATGACTCGCCAAAAGAATCGCTGCGGTTGCGTGAAGTAAGAGTATGCAGGTCGCAAGGGTGACGAGATCGAACGGACTGCCGCGAAGTCGCGTTCATGCCGTGGTGTTTGCAATCTGCATTGCGCTCCTGTCCGCCTGCTCCACCTTCGCTCCCTACTCAGCAGTTCCACGGAGCGAGACACGCGACGCGACTGTCCTTGGTCTTCCCAACGCGCGCTTGTTCCCCGATCAACCGGAGGCGATCTCTGCCGAACAGGAACGCGCGATCATTCGCGAAGCGAGGACTCTTGGCGTCGGCCGCGGAAGCGCCTTGCCAACCGCGCATCTGCTGTCGCTCTCTGGCGGTGGCGATAATGGGGCTTTTGGCGCTGGCTTGCTGGCCGGCTGGACGGCTCACGGCGATCGCCCGACGTTTAAGCTCGTGACAGGCGTGAGCACCGGCGCCCTCATCGCGCCTTTTGCCTTCCTCGGGCCAGAGTATGACGCGGCGCTGACAGACGTCTTCACTAACATAAATCCCTCGAAAATCTATGAAAAGCGGTTCGTCCTCGCGGCACTAACCGAGGACGCCCTCTCGGATACGACTCCCCTTTACGAAACCATTTCCCGCTATGTCGACGCCACTATGCTCGCGAAGATCGCGGCCGAATATGAGAAAGGACGCTTACTCGTCATCCAGACGACCGATCTCGACGCGGGACGGCCGGTCCTTTGGAACATCGGAGCAATCGCCGCGAGCGGCAACCCCCGCGCGCTCGATCTCATTCGTCATATCTTGCTCGCGTCGGCGGCGATTCCCGCCGCTTTCCCTCCGGTGATGTTCGATGTCGAGGCGGATGGGAAGCCTTATCAGGAAATGCACGTCGACGGCGGCGCGGTAAGCCAGGCTTTTCTCATCCCTCCGAGCGTGAATGTGCAACTGGCCAGAGCTAGGACTGGATTTCAGAGAAAAGGCGTCGTCGCTTACATCATCCGGAATTCGCGCCTGACAACCGAATGGAGCGATGTCGAGAGACTGACCCTGTCAATTGCCCAGAAGGCCGTCTCGACCATGATCAACTATAATGGCGTCGGCGATCTCTACCGCATGTATTTGGCCACGCAGCGCGCAGGAGCCAGCTTCAATCTCGCCTATATCGGCGACGATTTCCGTGCCGAGCACAAAGAGGAGTTCGATCAAACCTACATGCGCGCGCTGTATCACTACGCATATGAAAAGGCCGAGAAAGGCTATCCCTGGCAGCACGCGCCCCCGGGGTTTGCGGGTAAAGGCCAGTAGCCGAAAGCATGCGGTTTAGCTCGACTGCCCGGCGGAATGTAGCAAGACCCCCAAAAGCGAGCGGTCGCCTGTTGACGCCAGAAATCGATGCGGAACGCGCCCTTGGCGGCACCAGATAAGCGATAGGTCCCGCTTGCTTGCCTATTCGGCGGCGGGAGCTGCCTTCTTTGCCTTGGCGGCAGCCTTGGTTGCTTTCTTGGCGACCTCGCGCGCGGCCTTGGCGGCGGGCGTCTCCATCTTCTCGGCGATACGCGCCGACTTGCCGCGCCGGTCGCGCAGATAATAGAGCTTTGCGCGCCGGACCTTGCCGCGCCGCACCACCTTGATCGATTCGATATTCGGCGAAAGCACCGGGAAAACGCGCTCTACGCCCTCGCCATAGGAGATTTTGCGTACCGTAAAACTCTCGTTGATCCCACCGCCGGTGCGCGCGATGCAGACGCCTTCATAGGCCTGCACGCGAGTGCGCTCGCCTTCCGTCACCTTGACGTTCACGACGACAGTGTCGCCCGGCTGAAACGCCGGGATAATCCTGCCAGCCGAGAGCTTGGAAGCCTGTGCGGCCTCGAGTTCCGCGATGATATTCATTGCGATTAAAACCTCGCCGTTCCGCCGGATCTTCCGGCGGGCGTTCCGGTACGCTCTATATGAATTAAGGTAAGCAGCCTACACGAGAGGCTTTGGCCTGTCGATCGTGGTGAAAAAGTTCGAGCGTTAGGACGAGATCATTGGGAAGGCTCCTTCGGCGTGGTCGCTGCGCCGACGGGAGCTGCCGGCACCCGCTCGAATGTCGTCACTCCCCCAGTCGCCGAATCGACTAGATCAAAGCGGTTCGGGTTCCCTAGACTGATTGTCGTCGTGTATTTAGTTCCGTTCAGCAGTTGGATACCCACCTTCCCCCCTTGCACGATCTGGTACTTGCCCGGTACCGGCGCCGGACCATTGGTTTCCGGAGCAGCCGGCGCCGCGGTGTCTTCCGCCGGTTTGGCAGGGACAGTCATGCTGACGGTCTTGTCGGCGCGAAAAACAAGGTGTTCCGGTCCGCGCGTGGACGTCCATTCCCCCACGATCTGGCTGTTCGCATTGGGGAGCGAGCGTTGAAGCCTGGCGATGCTCATCCGGTTGAAGGCCATGATGCCAATGATGCCGCCAATCACGATCACAATATCGAGAGCGGATATCTTCGCCCGGTTTCCTGGCAGTGTCGGCCGCGCCATGGTTAGTCCTCCCGGTAATCTATGATTTGTAGGAGCAGCGGAAATCCCGATTCACCGCTTTCCTAGTCCCCGGGACCGCTCCTATCACCATATCGGCCCCGCCTTCAAGAAAGGCAAGTCGCGGCGCCCAATAGCGACGCTTCAAACCAGGGAGTTTGCAAATCCGGATTGCGAAACTTAAGCTTTACCCGCACCGTTACCCGCGCGCCGGAGACCGCGAGATCGGCGAGAGCGCGGTAGATCCTCCGGATTGAAAACCGGGCTTCCGATCCCATGGCTTGCTTCGCTTGTGACGCCGCCGCCAGCGCCAGTGATTGTCGGGCGCCCCGGCGAACGGCGGTCTGCTGATGTCGGCGACGACGCAGACTTTTGATGTCGAGAACCCCGCGCATATGGCCGCCGCGCGCGAGATAGCGGCGGCGATCGCGCCCCTTAACGCTCTCCCGTGGGAGGACCGCGCCCGCGCCTGAGCCGGCGGGCGAGAGATTTGGAGCTTTCCCGCCGGTGGCGGACTGGCCCAAAGCGCGGGCGATGTTTCAAACGGCTTGGAAGCGATTCGGCATCGTGCTAATTGACTCGCCGGCGATTCTGGCGGCGAGCGGCGCGCTCCTGTTTGCCAGGATCGCGGAGCGGTACCCCGGCCCTCGGCGCCGTGCTGAACCAATGCAATCCGAAAAACCATGGCCGCGGCCGGGCCAGCCGTCTCACGGCTATTGCGCGACGTCCGAAAATGAGCGCTGGAATGGAACAAGTGACGAAGCGGAAACCCGAGGGCGAAAGCCAGGCAGAGGTTGCGATCGCACTGACCATCATCATTCCGTCCTACAACACGCGCGAGCTTCTCTCGGACTGCCTGGGGTCGATTTATCAGAATCCGCCGTGCGAACCTTATGAGATCATTGTCGTCGATGACGCCTCCAAGGATGGAACGAGCGAGATGATCGGCGCTTGTTTTCCCGAAGTCCGGCTCCTCCGGAACGATACTAACCGTCACTATGCTTATTCGAACAATTGGGCCTTCTCCATCGCGCAAGGGCGATATTTGCTATTGCTGAACAGCGACACGATCGTCCTTCCGCACGCACTCGACGGCATGCTCGCATTTTTGCAAATGCACCCTGAGGCCGGCGTCGTTGGCTGCAGGCTGCTCAATGGGGACGGGACGATCCAATGGTCGGTGAAGTCCCTCCCCAACGCGGGCTCCGCGCTGTTCGGCGCCCGCTCGATCGTAACCCGGATGTTTCCGAACAACCGCTATTCGCGGATGCACTTGCTGCACCTCGGACGCGACCTGACTACACCGTTCCTCGTCGAATCCGGCTACGTTTCCAGCGCGGCTTTCATGGTGCCGCGCGAGGTCGCCCACGAGGTCGGAAATCTTGACCCGCGCTTAGCATACCATGTCGATGCCGATTACTGTAAGAGAATTGCCGATGCCGGCTACAAATGCTTTTATCTTCCTACAGCGACCATAATTCATCTGAACCACAAGGGCGGCACCCTGGCCAACCTGCGAACGCGGTTTCGCTCGCTGCTGATGTTCGAAGTCCACAGCTATATCTATTATCGCAAGCATATTCAGCGATCGATGTGGAACCCCATGCGGATCTTTGTTCCGCTCGGCCTCTTCTGTCACTTTTTGATCTTGATCGTAGCCCAGGCCTGCACTGAGTTCGCCGCCACTTTGCGATCCTTCTTGCGGCCAAAGGCGTCGGGACATTGAAACGAGGGTGGACGAAACCCGCGACGCGTGGCCGCACGTCTCGGGTCAGGACTATGAACTTGCTCAATTCCGTAATTCTGGCTCTCCGACGAAGCCGGCGGGGAAGCCCCTGCGTCAAGGTAGTCCAAGCGTGCACTCAAACACCGTCCGCCATCTTTTGATCTGCTCCGGCTGGGTCAGGGGAATTTCGGTTTCGATCGCACGCAACCGGTCAAAGAAATGAATTCCTTTCGGCACATCTAGCGTCCGGCAAATTTCGGCCTGCTTCGCAACAGGCATCGTCTTGTAAAGAAGGCTCAAGTGCGGGTTAAAGACATAATTCACGGGCCGGGCACTACGATCTTTTATAGCGTCGGACATGCGGCGCACGACTTCGGATTCCTGAAATTGTATGAAAAGAGTTTTTGTGTACTCGCTCGTATAAGCAAGTTTCACCGGCATTAATTCTCCCGGCGAAAACAGGCTAGCGATCCCACGCGCTATGGTGTGGGTTTGATCGTCGTCGGAAGGTCCGCTGGATATGGTGACATGCGGCTCAAAATCGATTGCGTCATATTCCTTCGCCAATTGTTGGACAATTGAGTGCAACTGCCTTTTGATTGGTTCTGCCGGAAGAAGCCAAAAGCAGTGCTCCTTATAAGAGTCCGGTTGCGATTGCGGTTCAACTTGAATGGTCATCCCATTGCTTGCTCATTTGGAGTGCCGCTTACTGACGGAATAATCTATTTCTTGTAGCGCACGTGTTTGCTTTGCCATTCATAAGCTGGTATTCTGTTAAATTCCGGCTTTATTGCAAAAGTCTTGAATCGCAAATGGACCATAACACAAAGCATTGGACACGCTCGGGCGGCGTTCAGTCGGGCGAAAATGATGCGGGCTTCAGGCAATCGCTTCTATTGACGGGCCAACCGCCCGTCGTCGCGCGAATGGCAATACCGGAACTCAAGATCGGAAAATTCCTCGTTGTTATCGTCGGGATTACGCGAGGAGCGACATAAAATAACAAGGTCATATAAACGTGTTGTGTCTCTGCGCGACATTGGCGCAAATTTATGAAGCGGGATCCTTCCCAAGGTTTCGTCAAGATTCGCCTGCGGATTTTGATCCCCGATGACTCAAACGGATTTCGCGTCACGAAGGAAGGGTGTCGCACTTTGGAGCCGACGTGGTTGGGCAAATCCGCGTCGATGTGACGCAGATTGCGCATGTGACCCCGATTGCCTAATCGGCGGCAGCTCGCGTGTCCGCTTGTCTTACCCTGATCCTCCCACACGAAGCCGGCGCAAAACCAGACCTGCGGCTTCACGGTCCATTTCGCCACCGCGCGGGTGGCGCGCGGAATCGAAACTGTAACCTTCAACTTTGTGTCTTCCGAAGACGCCAGATGTGTTCGGGACCAGAATGGCAAGCGGAAAGCGTGCCGCGGAGGAGTTCCTTGCCAGCACCCTGAAAGCTGCTGTCAACTCGATGAGGAACGCATCTCATCAAAGGTTGCTAGCGACGATGGCGATGACATCGCGGATTTCCTCGGATATCCTTTGCACTCGCGGGGTCGGTCGGACATCGACCTACCCTTGATTGATGGCGAGCCGTTGTCTCTCGCGGAGAGCGCAAGGATGGGCACCAACGCCTTGTTCTACTTTGGTAACGCCGCGGTGGATCAGTTACGTAACACCGGTTGGTTCGTCGGCCAGTTCGTTCCGGCCGAGTTGGGACTACGGCATCAGACTGACGTTGAGTTGAAATGGGGGTTGCACAAGGATGGCGAAAAGCGATCCCGTCCATTGGCTAATGGAAACGCCACCACGATTTCTGTCCTGATCCGCGGTGGTGCCTTGCGCGTGACGTTCGATGTGGGCGGGACACCCCAGGTGGTGACGCTGCGGAAGGAAGGGGACTACGTCGTTTTCGGACCCGATGTCGTGCACTTCTGGGAGGCGGATGGCGAACCTATCGTCCTCTCGGTTCGATTTCCGTCCGTCGAGGTTGAACGGCCAAGGTTGCCTGCTGGCGGCTGACCGGACAACAGTCTTCCACCAGGAATAGCGCATTTTTCGGAGGCGCCAATTCGGCATTTTGGGACTTTGCCACCCCATTTTTCCCGCGATTGCCCTCTGCGCGATGACCGGAGTATTGCCGGTGACTTCTCTTGGGCGTATGCTCGGAGCAAGGAGACAAAACATGATCGCTCTTCTGGCGCTTTGTCTTTGCGGTCTTTCCGTCGTGGCCATCTACTATACCCTCCCAACCAGTGGTATGAGGCCGGAATTTTACGGAATCGCGCTCTGGATTTTGTCGGGCTGCGCGCTCGTAACTTCGGTCATAATTCTCGTGGTCAGCCTGGTCGCACCACAAGTGATCCATCCAAACTGGTTGGATCCTAATCTTTCGCCGCCGCATTACTCCGCAATGCGCAACTAAAGACCAATTCCGGACTGTCCAGCCAAGCATGTCCGGCACCTCGTACGATCCCGAATTTGGGCCGGGATGGCCCAGTCCAAACTCGCGGCTCGCGACGGGGAACGAGCAATCCCGTCCTGCCAGTGTTCAGGGCCCGGCGCGAAGGGTTAGCTCCGCAACGCCGGCGGCGAGAGCAAGCCCGGTCTGCGCCTGAACCGACAAGGGCTGCAACGTAAACGAGCTGCCGGAGCCGCCCACGAGCGCGTTCGCGCCAACTCCGGCCCCGACGGTCGCCGAAGCGTCGACGCCGGTATAGTCGCCGGCGAGCGCTCCGGGCCCGGGTCCTTCGGATGGAGCAAAAACATCCCAGGCCAACACGCCCTGATCGGTTACGCCGATATCGAGGCCGAATTTGCGAATCGTGCCGGAATAAGGCTCGCTCCGCCCGCTCGCCGAGGTGAAAACGCATTGCATGTCCTTGCTCGACGTGATGATAAGACCAAGGCCTGCTGATACATTGCAGCGCAATGCGCCGATTTTCACGCCTTGCTGCGCAACTGCGGTTTGCGCGGTTGTGGTCAATACGGCGACAGACACCCCGCAGAGAATGGCTCGAATGTTCATGGGTTTTCCCTTTCGTTGAGGGTCGAGCGCCAATGGGCAAATGAGCCCCAGCTGGTACGGACCCTCGCCACCAAATGGATTGGGATGCGCGATGTCAAGAGCGTCGTTCGCCTTAACGCGCGCGTCAGGAGCCTTGGGTCAGGCCAGAGACGACGGCGAGCAGGATCGCACCAAGGACAAAGCCCGCGACGCCCAGCATGGAGAACAGGATGTTTTGCCACCATTTGAAGCGATCACCATAGGTATCTTGGAAGAACTTCGTGAATTCCTTGTTGATCTCGATCCCTGGCAAGAGCCGTTGGAGGCTTGCTCCGAAGCACCAAAGCCAAAGCGGTCCTGTATGCTCCGAGCGCGCCCCCGGGACGGTCCACCAGAGGAGCAACATGCCGGCGAGGGAGAAGACGAGCACCCACCCAAGAACGAAGAATGTATAAAATCCGAAGCCGTAGCCGGCTACGTCGCGGAGTGCGGTTTGGAACAGCCAGCTACCCCACTTGCGTTGCCGCCAGGCCTCGTCGCGTTCGCGCTCGTGGCCGAAGAAACGGATCTCGTTGGCGGCGTCGCGGTCGCCCATGCTCGTCAATGCGGCGGCGAGTTGCGCGTAAGGAGCGGGGCTGTAGTCGGGATCGAGCCTCGCCCAATTGTCCCACCAGTCCATTCCCCACGCGCGCATTTCCCGTCCGGTTGCGCCTACAAATCCGCCGAGATGATTGAAAGCGAACCTGTCGAGGTGGAGGTGTCCTTTTGTCGGGTCGGCATATTTTTCCGGCCAGGCATCCTTCGCACACATCAGATTGCCGATATGCGTGTTGCGCAGGTTCAAGTTGCCGGGTTCCCCGTTGTTTCCTTTCCAAACGGCGGGCTTGCCTGCTGGTGGCTGGCCGAGAGCCAAGTCCCCGGCAATCGACGCGCCGGAGAGATCGAGATCGGCCAGGGTGGCGCCGCGTAGATCCAGATTGATGCCGACATGCGCGAAGACCATATCGACCGCATCCGCAAAGTTGGCATCGCGCATGAAAAGAGGGCCATCGACCCGTAGGCCCTCGGCGTCCAGCGTGCCGTCGAAGCTGGCGTAAGTCATGTCGATCTGTCCCGTGATCTTCGCGAAGCGCAGTACAACGTCCTTGAAGCTGGTCTTGTTCTGGTCCTTGGAATACATGAGCAGAGAGCCCCCGGCCTGCAGGGAGTCGGCGTCAAGCGCGCCGTCGAAACTGGCACCAATCATTTCGACATTTCCCGTGATTTTCGCGCTGCGCAGTACAACGTCCTTGAAGCTGGTCTTGTTCTGGTCCTTGGAATACATGAGCAGAGAGCCCCCGGCCTGCAGGAACTCAGCGTCGAGCCTGTCGTCGAAACTGGCGCCGGTCATGTCGATCTGTCCGGTGATCTGCGCGCTGCGCAGAACCACGTCCTTGAAGCTGGTCTTGTTCTTGTCGTCGGATCGCATGAGCAGATGGCCACCTGCGTGCAGGGAGTCGGCGTCAAGCGCGCCGTCGAAACTGGCACCAATCATGTCGATTTGTCCGATGATCTTCGCGTTGCGCAGAATCACGACCTTAAAGCTGGCCTTGTTCTGGCTGTCGGAAGACATGTGCAGATGGCCACCGGCCTGCAGGGAGTCGGCGTCGAGCGTGCCGTCGAAACTGGCGGCGGACATGACAACATCGCCATCGATTTTAGCGCCGTTCAAAGTCACGTCGTTCTTGAAGACTGCGCCATTGGCCAGTGACAGATCGCTCTCGGCATGCAGACCTTCGGCGGCGAAGGTGCCATCCATCTGCGAGCCGTCGAGCAAGATGAAGCTGTCTGTCCGCGCGTGGTTCAACTTGATCCCGCCTTCGATCCGGCTGCCGAAGATCGCGATCGGCCGGATGAGCTTCGCGTTTTCAAGATCGATATTCCCGGCAATCCGGGCGCCGGTGATCCGGACTCCCTCGAATGGCACCGCGTCGCGCCACGGCGCCCGTGTCAACAGGTCCTCCAGAAAACGATGAGATATCGGGCGGCAGTCGGGCCGTCGGCGCTTGTCTTTCTCCTTCTTGGGATCGAGCGTGCCGCAGTGTTCATTGAAATTGGCCACCTCGCCATGCCTGACCCGGGACCACGCCCAGCCCTCGGCAGTTTTGACGTCGTCGTACGGGCCACGCGCCAACGCCAGGTCGAGCGACCCCACCCCCAGCCAAATCGCCAGCGCACCCAAAAGCGCCAGCGTGCGAGGCAATAAGGTAAGAAGCGGGTTCCACGCCGGCATGTTTGCTCCCTCCCCCACGAACAGCGGCTACATTGTTAACCCATGCCCGACCATGGAACAAATGCGCGAGATCGGCCGGGCGGCGTGAAGGGCGGCAGCCTTCGCGACTCATGATATAATTTGCGCCTTGGCGCAAATACGCCGCGTGGCGAAAGGGATGCCACATGCCGCAAACAAAATTTTGGGCCGAGATGACCTGGACCGATTTTCAGGCCCGCGACATGGAACGCACCATCGCGGTTTTGCCAGTCGCCGCGACCGAGCAGCATGGCCCGCATTTGCCGCTCGGCACCGATACATTCATCATGGAAGGCACTATCGCAAAAGTCGTCGAGCGCGTGCCGGACGAACTTCCCGTTTTGTTTCTGCCCGTGCAAAATTGCGGGCTTTCGATCGAGCACACAGATTTTCCCGGCACGCTCAGTCTTCCAGCCGAACTCCTCATCCCCGCCTGGACAAAAATTTGCGAATGCGTGCATCGCACCGGCTGCCGCAAGCTCGTTCTTTTGAACTCGCATGGCGGCAACAGCGCGATCCTCGACATCATCGCGCATGATCTTCGCGCGCGGCTCGGCATGCTGGTCGTGATGGCCTCCTTGCAGCGCTTTGGCGCGCCCGGCGGACTCTTTTCCGTGGATGAGCTAGCACATGGGATTCATGCCGGAGAAATCGAAACATCGCTGATGCTAAACTTCCGGCCGGACCTTGTGCGCGCGGACAAGGCGGCCGATTTTCAGTCCCGGAGCGTCGCAATGGAACGCGAGTTCAATTGGCTGCGCGCCGGCCGCCCAACCGGCTTTGGCTGGATGAGCCAGGATCTTTGCGCCTCCGGCGCCATGGGCAATGCGGCGGCCGCGAGTGCGCGCAAGGGCGAGGCCTGCGCCGACCATGGCGCCACCGCCTTCATCGAATTGCTGCAAGACATCGATGCTTTCGATCTTACAAGATTGAAGGAGGGACCGCTGTCTTAAAGGCCGCGCCGCCTATTCGGCGCGCCACGGAAACGTCCAGGTCTCGGTGAGCGCCCGCGTGCCGGTGCGCAAAAAGGCGCGCAAATCCGCCGATTGGCCGGGATCGAGCACGACGTCGATGACTGCGCGAAACCCTTTGGTATGAGCGTTCGGAACGATGAAGGAGCGCACGATTTTGCCCTGGCTCGCCGAGGGAACGACCTCGACCAATTGCGGATCGGCGGCGTAATAGGCGAGGTCGCCGCCGTTGAAATCGATAATGAAGCGGCGCGAACCCGGCACCGGCGCATCGGCCGAGCCGAGTGCCGCGGCCGTCGTCTGATAGGTGTTCAGCGTCCGCCCATTCGGCGAAAGCTCGGACTGATCGAGACTGGCGCCAAGGCGGTAGGCGTAGCTGAAGGGTTTTCCCAGCTCCGGCGCATCCTTGGGCACGAAGAAGGCGACGATATTGTCGTTGGTCTCGTGTCCGGTCGGAAGTTCGACGAGCTCGACTCGGCCTTCGCCCCAGCTCTCCCGCGGTTCGACAAAATAGCTCGGCCGCATCTCATAGGCGAGGTCGAGATCCTGGTAATGGTCAAAGTCGCGGTCCCGTTGCAACAGGCCAAAGCCCCGCAGATCGCGGTCGAGAAAGGCGGAGACTTCCGGCTTCGCCGGATTGCGCAAAGGGCGCCAGATCCATTCGCCGGTTCCCGAATGGATCAGGAGCCCATCCGAATCATGCAGCTCGGGACGAAAATCATCGTTGAAACGATGGTCGTCCTCGCCGATGAAGAACATCGACGTTAATGGCGCCAGCCCAAACTTGACATTCGGCTTACGCGGAAAAAGCGTCGCCGAGATTTCGATGGCGGTGTCGATTCCGGGATAGAGATCGAAGCGATAGGCGCCCGTCGTCGAAGGGCTGTCGAGCAATGCGTAGACCGTCGCCTGACCGGCGTCGGGCTCTGGCGTTTCGATCCAGAATTCGCGAAAGAAAGGAAATTCCTCTTTGTCCGTGCCGGCCTCGACCGCGAGCGCGCGCGCCGACATCCCGTAGTGCTGGCCGCGGCCGAGAAAGCGAAAATAACTGGCGCCCAAAATGGCGATCACCTCATCGAAGATTGCCGGGCTGTTCAAAGGATAATGCAGGCGGAAACCAGCAAAGCCGAGATTGACCGGCAACGGCTTGTCGATCTTGGTGCGGCCGTAATCGAAGAGATTGGCGGCATAGGGAATCGGGGTTGGAATGCCGTCCCGGAGCGTGTTGATGGTCATCGGACGCCGATAGAGATGGCCGAGGTGGAACAACTGCAGCCGGAACTGGCTCCCGTTGGCGGCGAGAAAAGCTTTGTCCGGGCGAAATCTGATGTCGCGCCAGGCATCGAAGTCGAGTTTGTTCAAGGCGTCAGGAAGCGCCGGCGAGGCGGTGTCGAATTCCGCCGTGGCGAGATCGCGGGCGCGGCGCACGACATCGTCGAAGCCGAATTTCGGCGGCGCCTGCGGCGGCTTGCCGGGTTGGGCCGGCACGGACCGAAAAGTTGACGGCAGAGCGCCAGAGAGTACGAGATATTTGACCAGGGTGCGGCGATTAAAGTCGGTCATGGGCTTCAGGACAAGGAGAAGCGTGCGCCGTCCAATTTGGTGGGGGAGCGTGGAAGACGGGGTACTCACCTTTTTGGCAAGCGGCAAGCGGAAGGCTTCGCTTTTTTCGGGATCTGAAAAAGAATAGGCGTCCGTCAGGTGGGAGTGTATCAGTGACGGCGGCGCCCATACATTCGTTGGAATCGGCGCGTCGAGCGGTCGCAATAGGGGTCGGTCATAGTAGGGAATGGTCAAGCGCCGAAAACGGCCCCGCGACCGCGAACGTTTATCTACGGCTCGGGCGTACGGTTCGAGTCAAACGCCGCCGCCGCCGCGCGAGGCCGCGCCATCCAACCGGCGATCGTACTGGCTTTCGACGCAATCCCACTCATCTCAAAGCTGCCTGACGTATGTGGCCTTGCGTTCCGCCCCGGCAGGCCTGAAAATTTCCGCACGGCCTACAGCGCGACCGGCTCGGCGATGACCTTGGCAGAAAGAGGCTCGGCTTCGATCATGACGCGATCGGCATCCGCCACGACAGTCAACGTCATGTTCGCGGCCTTGGCGACAAGGCCCGCATAATAGGCCTGAATGTCCTGCGGGCCGGCCGGAGGATGATCTGGCGTTCCGGCAAGGAGAAGCGGCAGGTGGCCGGCAAGCTTTGCATTCGTGCCCTTGGCCGTGACCGTGATCCACGCCGTTTCCTCGGCTCCGCTCAGCGTGACCTCGATGACGCCGCCGCGCGGGATTGCCGTGGCGGCGATGAGACACATATTCAGGATTAGCTTAACATTGTTCCGTGGCACTCGAAGTGGGGGGACATTCCATTCGAGTTCCGCCCGCTCGCCGCCAAAGAGGCCGCGCGCGACCGCGGCCGCATCGCTGGTATCGATTGAAACCCCGGCCGAACCGGCGGCCCCAAAAGCCAACCGGCAAAATTGCAGACGCGCAGACGCCTGCCCGGCACTTTTCTTGATGAGTTCGAGCGCAAAGCCGCGCATTTCCGCGTCTTGCTCCTCGTCGAGCATCTCAAGGCCATTGATAATGGCGCCAACCGGGCCGATCACATCGTGACAGACGCGGGAGCAAAGAAGCGCGGCGAGGTCGAGGGGGTCGAGGGCAAACACCGTCATGATTCATCCGTTCAAGGGCAAAGCCCCTGCAAGCAGGGGAGATTAGGCTCCGCGCCAATACTGCGCCGTAGGCAATGCCCGAAGCTTTTGCCAGAGCAAAAAGCCCTTGCGCATGGGTGCGGCAAGCGCGAAACCGGCGAGAGACGTCATGCCGAAGTGAATCGCTGCCCGCTACGGCCGTCAAGGCTAACAGCTACAATCTGCGAATCATAGGTTAACAAATTGTCGTAACATGCGGGAAGCTTGCCGAGGCAATCTCCGGCCAAATTCGCAAGTCTGGACGGCAATTTCGTGAACGCAAAGAAATCCACATGGCACCGACGATCGATCGCGATGCAATAGCGGATATTTTCGCCGAAATCGCGCTCGAAGCCGCCGTCGCGGTGATGGCTCTCTATGCGGGCGACAACCGCGCTAGGCGCAAATCGGATGGAAGCCCCGTCACCGACGCCGACGACGCGGCCGAAGCCATTATCCTAAAACGCCTCGCGATGCGGTTGCCTAGTCTTCCGGTACTCGCCGAGGAAGCGACTTCAAGAGGCGAGAAGATGGTTGCGGGCCGGACTTTCATCCTGGTCGATGCGGTCGATGGGACGCGCGAATTCCTGGGCCATAATGGCGAGTTCACTGTCAATATAGGGCTGATCGTCGATGCGGCGCCGCGTGCCGGGGTGGTATACGCCCCGGCGCTGGGGAAACTCTGGATCGGCGGCGCCACCGCCAGCACCTGCGAGGCCGTGCCGGGCGCGGCGCTGCCGCCGCCAGCAAAACGCCGGGTTATCCATGCGCGGCCGGCGCCGGAGCAGGGATTGACGGCGCTGGTCAGCCGCTCCCACGCCGATCCGGCGACCGAGGCTTTTCTCGCCAAACTCCCCGTCAAGGAGCGGCGAAGCGCGGGCTCCTCGCTAAAATTCTGCGTAGTTGCCGAGGGCAAAGCCGACGTCTATCCGCGTTTCGGCCAAACCATGGAATGGGACACGGCGGCGGGGGACGCGGTATTGCGCGCGGCGGGCGGGATCGTTCGCGATCGCGTGGGGCAGCCATTGCGATATGGAAAAGCCGACGCGCAATTTCGTAATGGGCCTTTTGTCGCCTGGGGTGATCCAGAGGCGGCCATTTCTTGAGCCTCACAAAAGGACAGCGGGAATTGGTCTGGCTGGCGGGCACGGCTTCGCCCTGAAGAAGCCACTATAAAACCCTGACGGGCGTCAATTCTTCGTTAACGCACTTCCTTCAAAGTTCGACGTAGTGCCTTGTTCGCGGAAGATTGAGCGGAGGATTTGACCATGCTAACGCGACGGGAAATGACGCTGAAGCTCGCGGCACTCGCCGCCGGCATTCCGGTTTTCCGGGCGAGCGCTGTTTTGGCGGACCCGGAGCCGTCGAACGGACGGCCGGACGAATTTTCCTCGAACGAATTGGTCGCCAACGGCCATCGTTTCTTTGGATCGGCCTCGCGCGGACTTGCCGAGATTGTCGAGGCCGCGACAAAACGCTGGGGCAAGCCCAATGGCTATGTGCTGGGCCAGGAGGCGGGCGGCGCCTTCATCGGCGGGCTGCGCTACGGCGAAGGCGTGATGTATACGCGCAACGCCGGCGACCTGAAGGTTTTTTGGCAAGGCCCCTCGCTCGGCTTCGATGCCGGCGCCGACGGCGACCGCACCATGATGCTTGTCTATAATCTGCCCGCGACGGCCGCGATCTTCCGCCGGTACGGCGGCGTCGATGGCTCGGCCTATCTTGTCGGCGGCTTTGGCATGACGGCGCTCGTCAACGACGGCGTTTATGTGGTTCCGATCCGTTCCGGGATCGGCGCGCGTCTCGGCTTCAATGTCAGCTATCTGAAATTCACCCAGAGCTCGACCTGGAACCCGTTCTGACATAGTGCGCCGAGGGCGGACGATTGGGGCTGGCGCGAATATGCGCAAGCTTTGACTACGCGAGGCTCAAAAGAGCTTATCCGGAAGGATGCGCTCCGGTAACGCTAGGCGCGTGCCGTTAACCCGTCATATATCCGCGCCAGAGTTCCCAAGCTCAAGCTATCCAAGATTCGCCACGTCTTTAAAGTAGCTGAGGGCGGCATGGGCACCCCGCCCTGATCCGTGCTTTTTCGTCCGGCATTCCCGGAGGAGGCGTGAACCATTTTGCGGCCTAGTCGCGGTTTCGCCGCAAATTCGCGTGACCATGGCGTGTTCTAATCGCGGCGGTTTGAGTGTAGATAAAGCGCCGGGCAGATATTTCGTCATCAAATTGGCGGGGTCGCGCTTTGCTTATGGGCCGGCGATCCGTCAGATTGAATAGGTAGCGGTGTGATTGAAGAGTCAATGGTCTTCGCGCTGGGGTTTTTCGCCGCGGGCCTAATCGCTCTCGCGGTAGCCCCGGCGTTTTGGGCACGCGCCATAAGGCTGTCCACGCGGCGGCTTGAGATGCAGCTGCCGCTTTCCCCCCAAGAAATCCTCGCCGGGCGCGATCTGTTGCGGGCCGAATTCGCGGTCGAATGCAGGCGGCTCGAGCAAAAGGCCGAAGCCCTCAACCTCGTTCATGCGGCCGATATGGCCGAACTCAGCCGCCAGGCGGAGATCATCGCCGGTCAAGAGGCCGATTTACTCGCTCTCTCCCAACAAGATAGCGAACGCGGCGCCGAGCTCGGAGCACTTCAACGCGCCTTGGCGGAGACTTCGGCCGAACTCGCCGCGACCGCAAAGGAATGTTACGACGAAAGCGGACTCCTTACGCGCAAGGACGTTCGAATCAACGAGCTCGCGACCGGTCTCGGAGAGGCACAGGCGCTCGCCGCCAAGCAGCGGGACGCTTTGGCGGCCCTTGAGGCCAATTTGGCCCGGCAGGGCCAAGCGCTTGTGGCGCAAACTAGCAAGGTCGAGCGTCTCGAAGGGGAGCTTTCGACCCTGCGGTTGCAGCATCAAGCCGATCAAGTCACTCTCAAATCCGCGGCGGCTAGGGTCGCGGATCGCGAAGAGGCGCTCGAAGCCGCCGGCAAACGGGAAAAAGAGTTGATTCGGCACCGCAAGCTGCAAGTCGAAACGGCACACGCCGTCGAGGCTAGCTATCTCGAAAAAATCGAACGGCTGCGTAGCGTCCATGCGGCCTCGCAGGATGCGCTCGATACGGCCCGCCGGACCTGCGACGGGCTCACGCGGGAGCTTGCCACGTTGCGGGCCACTCTGCCTCCGCAAGACGTCGAGGCGGCCCACATGCAACGTGAGGAAAATGAAATTTTGCGGCACAAAATAAATGAAATCGGCGCCGCGATTATTCGCGCGGCAGGCGGCTCCACAGAGGCCGCACGCGAAGAAGCGCCGGCGAAAAGCGGCCTTCCAGAGGACACGATCCCGGAAAAAGTCACGGCGTGATAGGGGATTGGGACGCCTAACCGTCCAGCCGGAGCGCCCGCACTCCAGACGATCGCTATGAACCGGCGAACCTCGCCACGAGTGCGTCGGAAACCTCAAAATTGGCATAGACGTTTTGCACGTCGTCATTGTCTTCCAGCATGCCGACGAGGCGCAGGATCTTTTCCCCGGCATCGTCGTCGACGCTGATCGTATTTTGCGGCTTCCAAATCAGGCGTGCCTTGCGCGGCTCGCCAAATTTCGCCTCGAGCTCTTGTGCGACCTCGCGCAGGTTTTCGAGCGCGGTGATGACCTCGTGGCCGTCCTCGCTCGATTGGACATCTTCGGCTCCGGCTTCGATCGCCGCCTCCATTATGGCGTCCGCCGAAGCGGCCTTCGCCGGAAACTCGACAACGCCGACATGATCGAACAGGAAGGACACCGCGCCGGTCTCGGCGAGCGAGCCGCCGGACTTGGTGAAATAAGAGCGCACCTCGCCCGCCGTCCGGTTGCGATTGCCGGTCAGCGCCTCGACGATGATGGCGACGCCGCCCGGCGCATAGCCTTCATAGCGAACTTCGTCGTAAGTCTCGGCGCCGGCCGCGGAGGCCTTCTTGATGGCGCGCTCGATATTGTCCTTCGGCATGTTTTCCGCGCGGGCGGCCAAGACGGCGGCGCGCAGCCGTGCGTTCATGCCCGGATCGGGGAGGCCCAATTTCGCGGAAACGGTAATTTCGCGGGCGAGCTTGGAAAACAGTTTTGCGCGGATCGCATCCTGCTTGCCTTTCTTGTGCATGATGTTTTTGAACTGGCTATGTCCCGACATTCCGTGCCCTCTCCATTGCGGCCCGCCGCGCGGCTCGAAACAACACATTTCTGGGCTCTCGCCGCGCCGCGCGCGTTGGCCAAGATGAGCCGCAGGAGGTTGATATAAGCCGGCAATTTCAGGAAATAAAGCAACCCAAAAGGCCTGTTGCCGTGGCGTGGCGGCGAAACCTTATTTCACATTCGCCGCCGTTTGCGAGAACAGGATTTTGCGCGACTCCTCATCGCCGGCGATTGGCGTTGTATTGATTCCGGCCGCGATGGCATAGGCGCGCTGTGTCGCGGGCCGCGCTTCTATTGTCTCGAACCAACGCTTCAGATGCAAAAAATCGTCAAGCTTCTGGCCCTGGTTTTCGTGCGGGACAATCCAAGGATAGGCCGCCATGTCCGCGATCGAATAATTCCCCGCCACGAAGGCGCGGTCCGCCAGGCGTTTATTGAGGACGCCATAGAGACGGTTGGTTTCGTTCACATAGCGTTCGATCGCATACTTTAGCTTTTCGCGCGCGTATTGCTTGAAATGATGGTTCTGGCCGGCCATGGGGCCAAGGCCGCCGACCTGCCAGAAGAGCCATTCGAGCGCCTCCATCCGGCCGCGCAAATCCTTGGGAAGGAATCTCCCGGTTTTCTCGGCGAGATAGACGAGGATCGCGCCTGATTCGAAAACGGCCACCGGCGCGCCACTGTCGCCAGGATCTTTGTCGACGATTGCCGGAATGCGGTTATTGGGCGAAATCGCCAGAAATTCCGGCTTGAACTGGTCCCCCCGGCTTAGATTGACCGGATGGATCGTGTAGGGAATTCCCACCTCTTCGAGGAAGAGCGTGATCTTGTGACCGTTCGGAGTGGTCCAATAATAAAGATCAATCATCGCGGGGGCCTCGCTTTAGCTCGTGGCGCGCTCAAGCTTTGTCGCACCGCGCTTTGTTAAAAGAAAGCCTGTATGCCGGTGATCGCGCGCCCGAGGATGAGCGCGTGAATATCGTGGGTGCCCTCGTAGGTATTGACCGTTTCGAGATTGGCGAGGTGGCGCATGACGGGGAACGCGGCCGAAATCCCATTGGCGCCGAGCATATCGCGCGCCAAGCGGGCGATGTCGAGCGCCTTGCCCGCATTGTTGCGCTTGACGAGCGAGATCGCTTCTGGAGCGAGCTTCCCCGCATCCAATAACCGGCCGATGCGTAAAGCTGCCTGAAGCCCGAGCGCGATTTCGGTTTGCATGTCGGCGAGTTTTTTTTGGATCAGCTGATTGGCGGCAAGCGGCCGGCCGAACTGCTGGCGTTCGAGCGTATAGGTCCGCGCCGCCTCGAAACAGGCCTCGGCCGCCCCCATCGCGCCCCAGCAGATGCCGTAGCGCGCGTGATTGAGGCAGCCAAAAGGGCCCTTGAGGCCCGAGGCGTCCGGCAAAAGGTTGTCCGCCGGGACCTCGACGGCGTCCATGACGATCCCGCCGGTCGGCGAGACCCGCAGCGAAAGCTTTTGCGAAATCGTTGGCGTCGCGAGGCCGTGCATTCCACGTTCGAGAAGAAATCCGCGGATCGCGTTTTGATGCGCGCTCGATTTTGCCCAGACCACGAATATGTCGGCGACCGGACTATTGGTAATCCAGGTTTTAGCGCCGGTGAGCCGGTATCCATCCTTGGAACGCTCCGCCTTGGCGCCCATGGCTTGCGGGTCGGATCCAGCATCTGGTTCGGTGAGGCCAAAGCAGCCTACCCATTCTCCCGTGGCGAGCCTTGGCAAATATTTGCGGCGCTGGGCCTCGCTGCCATAGGCAAAGATCGCGTGCATCACGAGCGATGACTGCACACTCATCATCGAGCGATAGCCGCTATCGGCGCGCTCGACCTCGCGGGCGGCAAGCCCGTAAGCGACATGGCCGAGCGAGGCGCCCCCATATTCTTGCGGAATCGCCGGACCGAGCAGCCCGAGGCTGCCCATCCGCGTCATGATCTCGCGATCGAAACGCTCTTCGAGATAATCCTCGCCCGCACGGGGAAGCAAATATCCTTGCGCGAACGCGCGAGCCGAGGCGCGCACGAGCTTTTCGTCTTCGCTGAGCTGGCTGTCGAGATCGAAAGGATCGTTCCAGGCGAAGGATCGCGTAAATTCGCCGTCCTCCGCCATCTGCCGTTCTCTCCTGCGCTCCGGACAAATGCCGGATCGCGGGCGGCAAGGGATTTTCCGGTCCAATTTCGAACGTGTCGGGATCGAACGCGATCAGCGGCTGGTGGTGGTCGCGGCCGGCGCGGGCTGCCCATTGGGCGTGCCGAAGAAGCGGAAGAAATCCGATTTCGGGCTGATAACCATACGCGTGTCGCCACTTTTCAATCCGGTCTCATAGGCTTGCATCGAACGATAGAAAGCAAAAAAATCGGGATCCGAGCCGTAGGCCTCGGCGAAAATGCGATTTCTTTCCGCGTCGCCTGCGCCGCGGGTCTGGTCGGCTTGTTGCTGCGCATTGCCGAGCAGCACCACCACATCGCGGTCGGCCTTGGCCCTGATGGTTTGCGCCTGCTGGGAGCCTAGGGCGCGATATCCCGCCGCCTCGCGCGCGCGCTCGCTCTGCATCCGACTAAACACCTTTTCGGAAATCTGCCTAGGCAGATCGGCACGGCGGATTCTCACGTCGACGGCGTCGATGCCGAAGTTGCTGCCCTGCTGATTCACCTGCTCGCGGATCTTGGCCATGAGATCGCCGCGTTTCTCCCGCACGATTTCGGTCATGTTCGCCTCGCTCAGCACCCGGCGCACCGCCGAGTTTAGGATGAAGCCCAGCTGACCGTTCGCCAGGTCGGGCGAGTGGAGCGTCTGATAGAATTTCAACGGATCGACGATCCGGTAGCGCAGGAAGGAATCGACGTCGAGCCGGTTATTGTCGGAGGCGAGCACTTCCTGTTTGGGGGCCTCGACAACTAGGATGCGATTGTCTAGAAAAACGACATTCTCGATGAAGGGGTATTTGAAGTGGAGCCCCGGCGTGGTGATGAGACCACGTCCGGGGACAGGCTCGCCGAAACGCAAGACGATCGCCTGTTCGGTCTGGTCCACCGTGAACGCCGAGGCCATCGCGACGACCAGGATGAGGATGAGGACGGCGATCCCGCCGACTGTGGCCGGGCCCTTCATTTGCGGCCTCCCTCGCTCGAGCTTGGCGTCAGCGGCCCAAGCGGCAAATAGGGAACCACCCCTTGGCCTTGGCCACCGCTCTGATCGAGAATAATCTTGTCCATCCCGCCCAGCACCCGTTCCATGGTCTCGAGATAGAGCCGTTCGCGCGTCACCTCGGGGGCTTTCTTATACTGAGCATAGATTTGGTTGAAGCGGGAAACCTGGCCGGTCGCCTGGGCGACGGTTTGGAGCTTGTAGCCTTCCGCCTCCTGGACAATCGCCGCGGCCTTGCCGTTGGCCTCGGGAACTACCCGATTGGCATAGGCCTCGGCCTCGTTGCGCAAACGGTTCTGGTCCTGCTGCGCCGCCGTCACGTCCTTGAAGGCGGCGATAACCTGCTCGGGCGGGTCGACGGATTGCAGTTGCACCTGCAACACCAGGATGCCGGCCTTGTACCCATTCAAAACGCTTTGCATGAGTTCCTGTACGTCCGACTCGATCTTTGGGCGATCGGCGGTCAAAATTCGCTGGATCTGGCCCCGCCCGATGACTTCCCGCATGGCGCTCTCGGCCACCGCCTTCACCGTTTCACGCTGGTTTGAGATATTAAAGGCATAATCCTGGGGGCGCACCGGGTCGATCTGCCAGATCACGACAAATTTGACGTCGGCGATGTTTTCATCGCCGGTCAGCATCAGGCTTTCCTCCGGCAGCTCGAGCGGGACTTGCGCATTTGGCTCGCGCGCCTCTTGCCGCAAGCCGAAGCCGATGTTGGTCGTGTTGCGATCGGTCACCGGGAGCTTCTCGACGCCGCCGATGGGGATCGGCAAATTGTAGTTTAACCCCGGACCGGTCTTGCCCGTGTAGCGGCCGAAAATCCTGTTCAGCCCCACTTCGTTCGGGCCGACCGTGTAAAACCCGGACACAAGCCAGACGATCGTGCCGGCGAGAGCCAAGGCAAGAAGGCCGCGTCCTCCCACTCCGGTAGGCCCAGGCATCCATTGTTTGAGCTTCTCCTGCGCGCGCTTGAGGAATTCCTCGAATTCAGGCGGTGGCGCGCCCGGCTTTTGCCCCCAAGGCCCGGGGCCGCCGGGCTTCCAAGAGCCGCCATTTCCGCCTTCACTGCTCCACGGCATGAGATTCTCTTTTGCAAGGTGACGCCCAAGAAAGCGAGCGATAACCGCCGAGGCCCCGGATCGGACCTGTCCTGGCCCATATAGGAGAACTGAGGGTCCACTACAATGATAAGCAGCGGCGCCGGTGAAAATCGACAAAAGCGAATGTCGCCTCGTCCTTAGCCGCGGGGCGTGGCCGAACCCGGCTTACTTCCAGCCAATTAGACCAGTCGATGGCGGGAAAACTCACCCCGCCACTTGGCGCGACATCGACGAAGGTTAGATGCATGCGCTCGGCGCGGCCAATCAAACTTTCGTAAAGATTCCCGCCGCCGGCCAAAATAACCTCTTCCGCGCCCATCGCTTGCGCCCGCGCCTGCGCGAGCGCGAGCGCCGCGTCGAGCTCATGTACGACGTGGGTAGCCTTGGCTTGCCCGCTGCCGCGTGACGGGTCGAAGGCGCGGTCGCGGGTGACGACGATTGTCTCGCGCCCGGGCAGGGCACGCCCTATCGATTCGAAGGTCTTGCGTCCCATGAGCAGGGGCTTGCCCATGGTGACCCCGCGGAAATGTTTGAGATCGCTTGGCAAACGCCACGGCACGCCGCGTCCGTCGCCAATCACGCCATTTTCGGCGATCGCGGCGACGATGGCGAGAGGCACCTTCATAATCGAGCCCTAGACTAAATATCCAAATACGCGTTCGCGGCGCGTTCTTGCCGATGCGGCACTTTGCCCAATGCTTCACCATCCGCGGGCGGATCGCGCACGGGAATGTAGGGAACTGTTCGTCACCGTCGAGCGCCGGCGAGCCGTTGTTTTATCCGGGATAATTCCTCGCCGGGGCCACTCTCGCACAGAATGCGGCAAATCCGCCAAGAACTCATGCTTTTGGTCCACGAGGAAAAACGAACAAACCTGCGCCGGCGATCAACCCCACCCCAAATAAAGTGCGCGGGCCGGGAATTTCCCCAAAAATCAACAAGCCGAACAGAGCGGCCCAAACCAGCGCGATGTAGCCGAACGGCGCGACGATGTTGGCCGGCGCCGCGGCAAATGCGCGGATCAGACAGAATTGGCTGACAATGCCGAGGAGCCCCAAGAGGAGCATCAGGCCGGCGTCGGCAAGCCCAGGCGCGATGGCGGCAAAGGGCAGAAATCCGCCGCAGAACAAAGTTCCGGCGATTGCCGTGTAAAACAAGGTCGTCACCGGCAAATCCGTGCGATGCAAAAGCCGAGTCGCGATCTGATAGAATGCACTGGCGAGAGCGGCCAGGAAAGGAAACAGCATGGAAAGCGAAAAATCCATGCCGGTCGCGCCAATAATCACCCAAACGCCCATCAGGCCGGCAAAAACGCTTGCCCATAGGCCGGGGCTCACTTTTTCGTGGAGAACAACGACCGAAAGCGCGGCGACAAGGACAGGCGCCACCCACACGATGGCGAAAAAATCGACCAACGGCATGATCTTGAGCGCCAACATCCCAAACAAAGTCCCGCCCAGGAGAAAGCTCGACCGCAGCATTTGCAATAGGGGCTGGCGCGAGATCATAAGGCGCGGCTCGCGCCAACGGATGATAATGGTCACCAAAACCATGTGAACGAAAAAGCGCGCGAAGGCGATTTCCGTCGCGGGATAGGCTTTGAGCATGATGCGGGCGGTTGAATCCTGGCAGACGAACAGGCAAGCCGCGACCAGCATCCAAAGAATTCCGGTCCTCATCGCCGCGCCGCTTGCCGCTGGTGCCGCGCCGGAAAGGGCGTTCTGCGGGGAGGCTATTGGAGCGCTGGGGGAGTCGGCCACGGTCGGTACCGTGCTGGTCATGCAATGCTCAAAGGGATGGCTCAAAGGGATGGCTCAAAAGAACGATTTCGAAACCGGCGGGCTCCTATCCAGTAGGCGACGATAGCCACGAGACAGATGGCGGAGAAGAAGTTTAATCCGGTCCAATTGGAGCGGATCATGGGCAGTGGGTAAACACACGTTCAATATTGGCAAAGTCGAGCTGAGCCCGCCATTCAAAAACTGTCACGGGTTAGCCGCGACGACGAATTTTTGGACGAAAGGGCCGATGTCCTTCCGTGGCGGCCGCGCCGCCCTGGCACAGTTCATTTCGATATGGGCAGGGGTGAACATCGAAGCGAGAACCACGCCTTCCGGATTGGCCGCGAAAGCATAATCCAAAATCATTTCACTCGCCATGAACGGAGGACCGTATCCGAGCTGGGAAGCGAGCGCCCCGAGTCGGCCGCCGCCGCCAACCAGGAGGTGCGACAAGCGTTCGTGGACGCCGAACACGCTGTAGGTGACGAAAAAAAGCGATGCGTCACCGGCGAGCGCGCCTTTCACGCCCGCGAGCGTCGGCAAGAAAAGATCATCGGGAACCTGAGCGATTTGATATAGCTCCGCCGCGCGCGCTCCGGCGACGATCGCCGCCGAAGCTCCGGCGATCGCGACGCAGCGCACGTAGCCCTTCTCGATCATGCGCCGCAATTCGCGCAAAATGGCTTCGCTGGCGCAATCCCGAGGCCCCGGCTCGTGGAGAGCCAGCACATCGATGTAATCGGTTCGCAGGCGCCGTAAGCTTTCGACGACCGAACTTTCGATCTGTTCCGCCCGCAGCCGGTCACGGCTTCTCGCCGCCGGCGCCTTCGACATGCCGCCACGCAATTGCGGAAACGCCCGCGCCATTGCCCGCGCCGCAGGCCTTATAAAGCGCATCGCCGGCGAGACAATCGGGCGGGGAATACCGAATTTGGTACAGATTGCCACACGATCCCGGCGGCCCGCCAAGAATTTTCCCAATATTCCCTCCGCCTCTCCATCACCATAGGGAGGCGCGACGTCGTACCAGTTCACCCCGCGTTCGAACGCAAGACCGAGCGCCCGCAACCCTTGCGCCTCGGAAACCCGCGATCCAAGCGAGGCACAACCAAAGCCCAAGGCCGAGACTTCGCGGCCAAGGCCAGGACAGAAGACAGTTCTCATATGGCCATTTCCCGCGTTTTCAGACGGCGACCGCCAGTGTCGGAATTTCGAAGCCTAACGCGCCGGCGATAGGATCGATAAGACGGTAAGCTAGGCCCCGGTCGAACGAACCGGATTTGCTTTGGTCCACGAAGCAAGCACGCCGGCCGGCACAATATAGTATTGCGCGCCGTCATATGCACCGTAATTTGCCGCAAAGAGCGAGGCCGCCTAATAGCCCGTGACGATTGGTAAACAGCTCCCTCCCGGGAGTCCCTCGAATGCCAGCTGTTGCCCCCGGACCCGTTCGATGAGGCTCAATTTCGAAGCGACGGCGTCGCGTATTTTGGCCCAATGCTCGCGGTCTGGACCTGCCCCTGCGACAGCGCGGGCAAGCAAGGCATAGGCGATGACGTAGTCCTGCGGAACGCCTTGGCCCTTGTCGTACATGAGCCCAAGCATGAACTGCGCCGCTGGAAGCCCCTGTTGACTGGCGCAACGGTACCATCCCGCCGCCAGCATATAATTTTGCGGCACGCCCTGGCCATGGGCGAACATGTAGCCGAGATAGGCTTGCGCCCTTGCATCGCCGAGCGGGGCGAGATCCGTAAAGATGCGGGCCGCCGTAACGTAATCGTGGGCCGCGAACGCCCGGGTCCCATCGCGCAACCGGTCCGCGGCGGCGGGGCTCGAAAAAATCGCCACCCAAACCAGCGCGCCGAGCACGGCTCCAAGTTGCCATCGGCGCGGCTTTCGCGCCTCCTGGCCGCGGCCTTGCGCGAAGGTAAGGGTCCCCATCGGCGTGCTCCCTTAAGATTCGAAAAATATTGCGTTGAGCAACCAGCAAAACCAAATTGCCGGCGCGAAAAAAAGCCCGAAAGGCAATTTCGCGGTCGCGCATAAAGGTCGGCGCAGGACAAGCTGGCTCGCTAGGTAAAAGGTCAGCGCCGCGAGCGCCGCGATTTCAATCGCAACCGGAATGAGCGTCCAATCGAGCCAAGCCCCGGCGACCGCGGCGAGCTTGGCGTCGCCAAGGCCAATGCCATGGCGATGGCGCAGCCAAACGTAGATTTCCCGCAGAGCGAAAAATGAAAGGGCCAGAGCAAGTCCACGCAATGCGGCAACCGCGATGTTTTCCGGCATGCTTCCAACACCCTCGTTCGCCGCGTTCGTCAAGGCGAGCAGGATAGCGGCGACGGTCAGCTTGTCGGGGATGATGAACGCGCGGGCATCCGCCACCGCGATCGCAAGCATCAAAATCCCCAGAGCGCCTCCAAAAAGGCCCGACGTGCCAGGCGCGGCAACAAGGCTCGCTATCGCGATGGAGCACGCCAGGGCCGCGAAGGCGCCGTATTCGATCGGCGCTCGTCGCACCGGTTTCGTGATCCCGCGCTCCGCCAAGGGGATGTCCAACTTGCCTCCCGTCAAGCCCGTTTTAAAACCGGCGTGGTGAAGCCTGGTCCCACTCATTGCACCAGCCCGAGCGGATATGGGGTCACGGCGCCCGGCGGGTGCGCCGTGCCAACTTTGTCGCCTCTTAACTTGGAACGGAGCTCCTCGGCGACGACCGAGGCATCGACGCCGTCGCGAATAACCTGCGGCCGGATGAAGATGATAAGCTCGGTGCGCATAAGGTTTCTGGTGTTGGTGGGAGTGAACGCTTCGCCGATGATGGGAATTTGATCGAGAAGCGGAACACCAGCGCGCTCGCCGTTCTGGGTCTCGCTGATGAGGCCGGCGAGCAAGACGGTCTGGCCGTTCGCGACCAGGATCGAACTCTTGACCCTACGTTCGTTGATTGTCGGCGTAAGATTGGGCGTGGTCGTTGAGCAATTCGCGCATTCGCTGATCTCCTGCTCGATATCGAGGCTTACACTCCCATTGGCGTTGATGCGCGGCTGGATGCGCAAAATAATGCCCGTATTCTGGTAAGAGACAGAATTGAAGACGGTACTGGAGGCGGCAGTGGTCGCCGACAGCACATTCGCCGTGCCTGTCTCGACCGGTATCTGGTTGCCGACCGTCAAGGTCGCCACCTGATTGTTGACGACGACGAGCGATGGATTTGAAAGGATCTTGGTAGTGGTATAATCCTGCAAGGCATGGATGATGACATGCGGGGTGAGCTTGGAGCCAATCAATAGATTGAAGCCCGGTTGGGTGGTCGGGGGCGCTCCGTCCGGCGTGTTAATTGCCTCGACGCCAGTATTAAAATTATTTAGCGCACCGAGCCTTCCCAGAAAGAACTGAACGCCGTAACTGAGGCTGTCGTTGAGCGTGACTTCGGCGATGGTCACGTCGACGGCGACCTGCAATTGGGGACGATCGAGCTGATCGAGCGCCTTTTCAATCAGCCGGTAAGTCTCCGCATTGGCATAGATTACGACCGTATTATTCGAGACATCCGGCAGGATCCGGACCCCTGGCAGAAGCGCGCGCCCTCCGCCCGGGCCGCCGCCGCCGCCGAAACCTCCCGCAAAGCCAGCCGTCTCGAACCCTTCCTCTGGCGTCCCAGCGCCGCCGCCCCGGCCCCCGCCGCCGCCCAATCCGCCGCCGCCGCCGCCCAATCCGCCGCCGCCGCCCAACCCGCCGCCGCCCAATCCCCCGCCGCCGCCCAATCCGCCGCCACCGCCCAATCCGCCGCCTCCGCCCAATCCGCCGCCGCCGCCCAACCCCCCAAACGGCGATTGCTGTTGCCCTCCTAACCCTTGCGTTTGGCCTTGCCCCGGCTGACCTCCGGCCGCGGCGGACAGAGCCGTCGCCCCCCCGCCTGGCGCGATTTGGTTGGTGGGCGACTCGGCCGTGCCTGGGGTGCCTCCGGTGAACAAAACGCTGAGCAACTTCGCGATCTTGACGCAGTCGCCGTAGCGGACCTTATAGACCTTGACGCCAGTGCTCGCCACGGCCGAATTATCGAGACGGCTAATCCATTTCTCGGCGGCGCGCAGCAGTTCGGGCTTGCGCGCCACCACAAGGACGGCGTTCATGCGGCTCACGGGTTGCAGCTTGACCAAACGCTGGCTAAGGCCGTCTTCTCCAGAGTCCAGAATTTTTTCGAGCTCGGCAACCAAAGGCTCGGGCTGCGTGCTATGGACCGGAAAAATACCGACCGATTGGCCGGCCATCCAATCTTCGTCGAAGCTGAGGATGGTGTCGACGGCCGTGCGGCGCTCGGTTCCGTTGCCGACGACGAGAACCAGGTTGTTTGTCGGGTCGGCCCGGATCGAACCTGGTTTTGTCGCGAAGCTTTCCAAAAGTTTCGTGATCGTTTGCACCGAGACATGCCGCAACGGGACCACCGAGATTCCATAACCAGGCTCCGCATTGCGTCCCGCCGCCGCGCGATCGACGTGGCCGCTGCCGATGGCGTCGTCCGCCGGAACGATGTGGTAGCCCCCGGCATCATGCACCAATACCGCATTGCTCGTGTGCAAGGCGCTCTCCAGGACGAACAACACCTCGGATTTCGGAACCGGACGTCCCGAGGAAAGGCTGATGGTTCCTTGCACGCGCGGATCGATTGAATAACCCACCCCTAGAATGTCGCCCAAAATGACTTTCGCCACGGCGCTCACGGGAGTGTCCTCGAAGTTCAAATTGACGCCGTCGCCTGGGGCCGTGCTTGCGCCCGCGCCAGGGGCAGGGTCGGGCGAGGCCGCCGCCGGGCCCGTAGCTTGCCCGCCCGAGCTCCCGTAATAAAGCTGGGGCCTATTCGCCCCCGTTCCCGTGTCGGCAGTGGGAGTGGATTGCGGAAACCGCGGCTGCAAGTCGGCGGCGCGAATTTGGTCCATCGCGTCCGGCGGTTCATTTGTTCCCACCGGCGGCGGAAACGGCGGCGGAATCGTGCAGGCGGCAAGCATCACGCTCGCGAACAGAAATAGCGCCGCCCCCCTCGCCGGGCGGCGGAAACCCCAATCCCGGACCGGGACCCTTAACAAAAATAGACTCATCGATCTCGGTCCGACCGCACAAAACAAACAACGCAAGAACTTGGCACCGGGCTGTACCTTAGGACGGGCTGTCCCTTGAATATAAAGTATTCCCCTGAACTAATTGAACATTTTTTACCTAATGGAGGAGAGCTGCGCCAAACTTGGTAAAGGCAAGGAGAATCGGTTGCGTTGTACGGTCGGGACGAGCCCCCACGTCTTTTGCGAAGGAGCTATATCTCGTGTCCCAGGATAATGTCATCAAAATGGCTCGGCAGGTCAAAGTTTTCGCGCCGCCCGCGCGCGGCTCGAAGCGGATTTGTTGCAATACCGGCTTTGTTTATCTCATTGGCGGCGAGTTTTGGCAAGTGACTATGCCGGCCGAGACGCTGCCAACAGTCAGGCGGTGAGCTGGCACCAGGATCCGCATCCCCAATTTAAGGGGTGCGCCCGGGACGACAGTGTTGCAGTTTATGTTGCCTAAGATGGCCAAAGGGAGCATGAAGGGCACGCTGATCGTCCGCGGTTCCTGAAGAGAATTGGCCGCTTAACTTCTTACGATTGCGAATGCAGAGCAAGTCTTAGGCATCTAGCTACAAAAACAGAAAAGGAGTGCGCCGCCAGACGGATCCATAAACACGGTTCTGATTAACAACAAGCAAGTCGGTAAAGTTAACAAATGTGGAAGTGATCGTGAAACGAGTGCAATTTGTCGCTGCTTCCATCGCTTCACCGGTCGAGAGACTAGGATTTCCAGTTGAAGTCAACGTCCGAACGGCCAAAGTGGATTTCAGCGAACGCCAGATGTCTGGCAGAATTTTCGATGCGCTGATCGCTGCGGCCCTGCTGGGCATGCTCGCCCTGGCCGGCTCGGCAGCAAACGCGCAATCGTCGCTTACGGGCGAAAACGCCAAGGAAATGGAACGTTTGCTTGCCGTTCCGGCGGGAAACGGAGTTGTCACTTGCTCTTCGATGAAGCCGCCGCGCACCCCTGCCGGCACTCTTGATCGTTTTTTGACGTGGAATGAGATCGCCCTCGACACGACGGCGATCGACCATACGCCGGATAAGGCAAATCCACGCTGTTTCGGCGAGCAGTTTGGTCCACCTCGGACGGCCCGTGCGCTGGCGATCGTTTATATCGCTATGTTCGATGCTGAAAATGCCATTTCGAAAAGATTCGTGAGCTATACCGGCATTCCGTCCGTTTCGGGCGACGTATCGATGGATAGGGCCATCGCCCAGGCGGCGCACGACACCTTGGTCGCTCTATATCCCGGTCAAAAGGGCCGCCTAGACGAGCTTTTTGACATGGACATTGTTAGCATCCCCGGCAGCCAAGACTCCATTTATGCTGGCGCCGCGCTCGGACACCTAGCTGCAAAGGCAATTCTTGCGCTGCGTTTGAACGATGGCTCACAATTGCCTGAACCGCGTGTCATGGCCACATGCGCTCCAGGTGATGTCACATGCTTCCCCGCAAATACTGCGCCCGGCTTATGGCAAATTGATCCGATCAGCGGCTTAAAGGTTGCGCTCGGTGGGAACTGGCCGAAGGTCAAGCCGTTCGTGATGACGTCCGCGGACCAGTTTCGCCCTCCGCCTCCGCCTTCCCTGACAAGCCATGCCTATAAGCAGGCCTTCAATGAAGTGTATCGCCTTGGCGGAGACCCGTTGCATCGCACGAATACGAGCCGAACCGACAGGCAGACGTATATAGCTAAGTTCTGGTCATACGACGGAACGCCGGAGATATGCGCTCCAGCGCGGGAGTACAATATGGTTACGCGAACAATCGCCCTCCAGCAGAAGATGCTCGGAGTTCCGGACATAGCGCGTTTGTTTGCGCTGGTAAATACATCCCTGGCTGATGCAGGCATCGCCGCGTGGGAGTCGAAATATTTCTACCAGTACTGGCGGCCCATTACGGGAATTCGCAACGCGGTGCCCCCCTTACCGGCCGATCCGGCGTTTTACCCGCTTGGCGCGCAGGACACCAACACTGCGGGTCCGAACTTCACGCCGCCATTCCCATCCTATACATCGGGCCATGCGACATTTGGCGGAGCCCTGTTCGAAATCCTGCGCAAGTTCTGGCCGGACGCAACGCCGTTTAATTTTATTTCCAGCGAATGGGACGGCAAGAATGATGTTGATGTTGAAACCAAGATGAACCGGCCGTTCATACCCGAACACTTCAAATCGTTTAGCGAGGCCGAATTCGACAACGCACAAAGCCGGGTTTATATGGGCGTGCATTGGCAGTTCGACGCCGACGAGGGCATCAAAGTCGGCAATAACGTGGGCGACTATGTTTTCGCGCACGCCTTTCAGCCCGTCCACTGACGAAGCCGGGCCCCGATACCGTTAGCAACGCGAGGACCGGGCTGGAGGAGAGGGGGGCGCCATTATTGGCCGGCCCTCTTCCAGCCGCCTGGCAGCACCGGCTCCCATCCCGGCTTTTCCTAATGCGGATGGGGATGGCTGCGGACGCGACAGGCCGCATTACCCGCCCGCCAACCTCATTGAGCGCGAGGTGGCCGGCGCGTCCTGTTTCCACAATCGCTAGGCGGCCACCCTGCTTGACGCGGTGAATTTTTGTGACCACCGCTTCAACACCGGTTTCACGGACGAGCAAAAAGGGAGACCTGGTCAGTTTTCTCAATACACTTTAGCTAGGCTGAGTGGAAGGAATGAGCCAAGCGGCAAGACGCCGCGCAACGTCTTTTCCTTTATTGGAAACGCCCATCGCCTGTTCCCAGGTTGACCGACCCTTTTACTGAATCGGCCTGCCCCGGCCGCCGCGCACTGGAGGTTGGACGAAGTCGATATCAAGCGATCAGCTTCGCCAGATGCTGAAAGACCGCGTCGGTTTGCCTCGCCGGAACTCGCCGTCCCAAGCCAAGCAATGGGGCTTTGGCGAAATTGGCGAGCGTCGCCAATGTCGCGTCGAGCGGCACCGGCGCGCCCTCGGTCTCGCTGACGACAATGGCGCGGAGATCGAGCGTGCGCCGCAAAATCACCTCCTGCGCGGAAAGGACATGGCTAAGCGTCCCAAGATAACTGCCGGCGACGAGGATCAATGGCTGGTTGAGCGCGATCATCAAATCCAGCACCGTGTGGCGCGCGTCAAGCGGGACCATGATGCCGCCGATGCCTTCGATCAGCAGGGCGCCGTCGGTTCCAGCGATTGCCGTGTGGGCCAAATCGACGACCGCCTGAAAATCGATTGCTTTATTTTCCGCCCGCGCCGCCATGTCCGGGGAAAGCGGCGCGCGAAAGCGCCACGGCGAGATGCGGTTGAGTTCCTCCGGCGTGACTTCGCGGCCTAGCGCCTCGAGGAGCACGGCCGGATCGCTGCCTGAAGGCGCGGCCAGGTCGAAGCCGCTCACGAGAGGTTTCAAAGCAGCGACCGGTTGTCCGAGCGCGCGGAAATAACGGATGAGTCCCGCGGCGACAAAAGTCTTCCCAACACCGGTCCCGGTGCCGGTTATGAAGACGGCGGACACTTGGCCATTTCCTTGGGGATTTCCCTGCGCGCGGGCGCTAATGCGACGAGCGGCCGCACGGCCTCGGCGAGGCGGGCGATCTCTTCGTCGGGATGCAGGGCAGTGAAGGCGAAGCGTAGCCGCGCGGTACCAACCGGGACCGTCGGCGGACGGATCGGTGTCACGAGGAAACCTTCGTCCGCCAGTTTGTTGGATAGTTGCAACGCCGCCTCCGGCTCGCCGATGATGAGCGGGACAATCGGGCTTTGCGCTTGCGCAAGGCCAAGATGAGAGGTGAACGCCCGCGCCTTGGCGAGAGGTTTTGCGGTCAGTTCTGGCTCGCTTTCGATGATCGTCAAGGCGGCGATCGCCGCCGCCACCATCGCGGGCGGCAAGGCGGTCGAATAAATCAAAGTCCGCGCGCGGGTTTTCATCAAATCGATCACGGCCCGCGATGCGCATAAATATCCGCCATAGCCGCCGATCGCCTTGGACAAGGTCCCCATTTGCAATGGCACGCGCGCGCCGCCAGCCGCGAATGCCGAGCCGCGCCCGCCACCGATCACGCCAAGGCCATGCGCGTCGTCGGTCATGAGCCAAGTATCGAAAGCGGCGCAGAGGGCCGCGAGCTCCTGCAAGGGCGCAAGATCGCCGTCCATGGAAAACACGCCATCCGTGACGAGCAAGGTGTTTCGCGCGCGGGCGCGGTTTTCGCTGAGCAACGCTTTTGCATGAGCAACATCGTTATGGCGGAGGACCAACGTCCGCGCGCGCGACAAGTTTGTCCCAGCCCATAGGCAGGCGTGCGCGAGTTCGTCGATCAAAATGAGATCCGACGCGCCCGCAAGGGCCGGGATGATGCCGGCATTGGCGAGATAGCCGGAACCGAAAACGCAGGCGGCTTCGGTTCCCTTGAGCCGCGCGAGCCTCTCCTCCAGCTCGCGAAATAAAGGATTGTTGCCGGTGACGAGGCGCGAGGCGCCGGCGCCCACGCCATAGTGCGCAATCGCGGCCGTGGCGGCCGCCTTGAGCGCCGGGTGATGGGAGAGGTTGAGATAATCGTTGCAGGAGAAGGACAGCAAGCGGCGGCCGTCGCGCTTGACCCACAGGCCATCCTCGCGCAGGGTCTCGGCAAGCGTGCGGCGCAACGTGGCGCGCTCGAGCTCCGCCAATTTGGAATAAGCGAAATCATCCAACGACCGCATCGGCATTGTGGCTCTTATTGGCGCGGATAGACGCGTCTGGCGGAGCGAGCGGCGCGGCCCCGCTAATCGGGGGCTTATAAGCAGACGAAGATGGCTGCAAGTCCTTCCCACAACTTGCCGCCGAATCATGCTAAACCTTCGGCATGACCCCGCATGAGTTCATCCGGAAATGGAAGCCCGTCGCGCTCACCGAGCGGCAGACGGCTCAAGAGCATTTCATCGATCTCTGCTGCCTTGTCAACCATCCGACGCCGGTAGAGGACGATCCTTCGGGCGAGCGCTATTGTTTCGAGAAAGGCGCGCTCAAATCCTCCGGCAGGCCGGGCTTCGCCGACGTCTGGAAGAAGGGTTACTTCGCCTTTGAATACAATAAAGAAGAAAAAGAGCCTTGGCGAAGCATTGAAACAGCTTTCGCAATATGCCTGGAACCTCGAACACCCGCCGTTGAATGTGGTCTGCGACACCAACGCGGCCAGGATCGTGACCACCTGGACGAACACGCTCCCGCTGACCTTCGATCTCACTCTGGACGATCTCCCCGACCCGGAAAAATTCGCGATCCTGCATGCGGTCTTCCACGATCCGGAAAAGCTGCGCGGGCACATGACCCGCGAAATGCTCACCAAGGAGGCGGCCGATAAATTCTCGGGTTTGGCGGGGCGGCTTCAATCGCGCGGCCATCCGCCGGAGGCCGTGGCGCATTTCATCATGCAGCTCGTCTTCTGCTTTTTCGCGGAGGACGTGAAGCTACTGCCCGAGGGATTCTTTCGCAAGGCCCTCAAGCAGTTGAATATCGGCAACCGGCACGAACATGCCAAAGCCATGCTCGACGATATGTTTTTCGCCATGGCGACGAATGGCGGACGAGTAGGCAATGAGTTCATTGCATATTTTAATGGCGGTCTATTCGACAGCCAGGCTGCTTTGCCGCTCGACGAAGGGGATTTGGGGTTGCTCGTTGCGGTCGGATCGATGCGATGGGCCGAAATCGACCCCTCGATCTTCGGCACCTTGTTCGAACGCTTCCTCGATCCCGCCAAGGGCGCCCAGATCGGCGCGCATTACACCGACGCCAAGAAGATTCTTCAGATCGTCGATCCCGTTGTCATGCGCCCGCTCGAAGCGGAATGGGCGGAGTGAAGGGGCGGATCGAAAAGCTTGTCTCGCTCGCGCAGGAAAAAGGTTCACGGGCGATGGAGTGGGCCAAGGCGGAAGACGAGCGCGGGCGTTTTGTCGAAAGGCTCGCGTCGCTGCGCATTCTCGACCCGGCCTGCGGCTCGGGCAATTTTCTCTACATGGCACTCCAGCGTGTCAAGGATCTCGAATTCCGCGTCAACAATGAATGCGAGAAATTGGGGCTCAAGCCGCTGGCCCCCCGCGCTGGCCCGGAAATCCTCCACGGCATCGAGATCAACTTGGCTCGCCGCCGAGATCGCCCGCACCACGATCTGGATCGGCGACATCCAATGGGGCCTGAAACATGCGCTTTACGCGCGGCCGGAGCCGGTGCCGCGCAAGCTCGATCAGATCGAATGCCGGGACGCGGTGCTGACGCCGCGCCCGGACGGAAGCTTTGGCGAAGCCCATTGGCCGCGGGTCGATTTCATCATCGGCAATCCGCCGTTTCTGGGCGACCGTCGCATGATTGCTGGGTTAGGCGAGGATTACGTGACATCCTTGCGGGAAATATACGCAGATCGCCTTCCTGGGCGGTCCGACCTTGTCTGCTATTGGTTTGTTAAGGCGGCGGAGTGCATTCAGGGAGCGACTAGCGTTCGCGCCGGTCTCGTCGCAACCAACTCGATCTCGGGTGGCAACAACCTACCAACTTTACGCTTTGTAACCACCAGGGCTACGATATTCGAAGCATGGAATGATGAGCCATGGATCATTGAAGGGGCGGCCGTCCGCGTTGCACTTGTCTGTTTTACGAACCACGATTCAAATGAAACACTCAGGCTGAATGGTTCGACTGTCGAGACAATTGGAGTTGATCTCACCGAAGCCAACGAAGCAGGAATCGCTCGTGCTTTAGCCGAAAATCGAAATGTCTCATTTATCGGGACCCAGAAAAACGGTCCGTTTGACGTTCCAGGTGATCTCGCCAGGAGCTGGCTAAAAATGCCGGTAAATCCTAATGGTAAATCGAACACCGAGGTGGTTCGACCTTGGACAAATGGGAGCGGGATTGTCCGACGTAACGAGGACCGGTGGGTCATAGATTTCGGCGCCGAAATGTCTGAAACGGAGGCAAGCCTATTCGAGGCACCATTTGGGCATGTCGCAAAATTTGTGAAACCGACGAGACTCCAGCTCAGGCGACAATGGCACAGAACCAAATGGTGGCTGCACGGCGATCCTCGTCCCGCATTGCGCAGGTCACTGCAACACCTCGCACGATATGTTGCAACCCCAAGAGTTTCGAAGCATAGAGTTTTTGTTTGGGCGCATCCGATAATCTGCTTGGATTCCGCTGCGGTCGCCATCGCACGCGACGATGATACGACCTTCGGCATTCTCCATTCGCGCCACGAGGCCTGGTCGCTCCGGCTCGGGACATGGCTTGGCGTCGGCAACGATCCGCGCTACACCCCGACCACCACCTTCGAGACTTTCCCCTTTCCCGAGAGCCTGTCGCCGAATATTCCGGCCCCCGCCTATGCCGCCGATCCCCGCGCCATCCGCATCGCAACAGCGGCGAAAAAACTCGACGGCCTTCGCCGCATTTGGCTGAATCCGCCGGACCTCGTTCGCATCGAGCCCGAGGTCGCGCCGGGCTACCCCGACCGCACTCTGCCGAAGGACGCGGACGCGGCCAAAAAGCTCAAGGTGCGCACGCTCACCAACCTCTATAATCAGCGCCCGCAGTGGCTCGCCGATGTGCATGAAGCGCTCGACCGCGCCGTCGCCGCCGCGTATGGCTGGCCCGAGGATATTTCAACCGACGAGGCGCTGGAAAAGCTCCTCGCCCTCAATCTCGCGCGTCGCACGCGGCAGGAAAAGCGCAGCTAGCTCCACCGGCGCGCGGCGCGCCAAAGAATCCGTTGCCTTCGTCATTGCAGCAGCTCGATGATGGTTTTGAAAGGATCATATCACAGCCAGGCTGTTCCATCAGCCGCAGATAAGGCTCGCAAAGACAGACGGGCAAGAACTCGGGGCGGCTTTTGTCCGGCAGGCCGGGGAGCTTGGCATGTATGGATGGCCCCCGGCTTGCCAGGATTTTTTTGCGTGCGGCTTGGAAAAGGTCAGGGCTTCGCCGGTGGTTTTGCCGCCGCCTTTCCGCGCTTCGATTTGCGGCGCGCCTCTTTGGGGTCCTTGGCTCTATTAAGCGCAGTTACGTCGGCCAGATCTTGGGCCGCCCCGCCGCCAATTTCGCCGCAATCAAATCGGCACCGGAAATAAATTGAGCCCGCAACCCCGTCTCGACGTTAATCGTCACCTCGACCCGCCGCCGCCATGCGCTGTCAAAATCGACACCGGCGATTTCTGGCAGTATGTCCACCATGACCGGCGGCGTTCCCATGCGGAAGAACTTGCCCCGTTCGATAAAATCGTCCGGCCCCAATCCTTCGAGCGGCGCGCCTAAATTTGTCAGCGCCGTATAAACCGCCGCCGCATTCCCGGCGTCCGGCTTGATCAGAATATCCAAGTCCATGGTTGCCCGTGGCTGGGCATGGAAGGAAACGGCATAGCCGCCAACGACAAGATTTCTGACCTTGCTATCGTTTAAGATGGACAAGAGTTCTTTGATGCCTTGGTACACCGGAGCGCAAAGCTTTCAGCCCGTAGGCCTCGCTGGTAATCTCGGAGACCGCCGCGATCCGTTCATGGCCGGGGCGTTGTTGCCAGTACGCGTACTCGTCAACCTTCATGGCTTCCAAGCTTTCATAACACCTGATCTCAAATCGTGATTTCCTATCCATTTGGTACCGCGCCGGTTTGCAAGGATCATAGCACATTCTACTCGAAGCGGACAAAGAATTCTGCCCAAAAGACAATATTCGCGCCTTGCGAATGTAAGATTCTCTCGCTTGTCAATCGCGAGCGCGGATTCGCGGCAAGGGCGCAGGGAAAGCGCAGCTATTCCCACCGGCTCGAAGCGCGCCAAAGAATCCATTGCCTTTTCCATTGCGGCAGCTCGATGACGGTCTTGAACGGATCGTAGCCAGGCTTTTCCATCAGCCGCAGATAAGGCTCGCAAAGGCAGGCGGGCAAGAACGCAGGAAGGCTTTTGTCCGGCAGCCCGGGGAGCTCGGTATAAAAAATATCGAGATGCGCGCGGGTAATCGCGTGCAGCTCAGCGAGCGCGGCCACGACAGCCTCCGAGGCGTGGACCGCGGCAAAATCGTCGCGCGCCCCATGCGCTTGCAAAATTTCGGCCGGGACAAAAACCTGGCCCCGCGCGCAATGCCAAGGCAGTGCCCGGATCAGCCCGGTGATCCCACAGGCAATCCCTGCATGGAGGGCGGCATCGCGGCTCGCGGTATCCTCCTCCCCGTCGAGGACGAGCGCGGCGATGCAAAAAAGATTCGAGCATGTGGCCTTAGTATAGGACTCAAGCGCCGCAACCGATTGCATCGGTTCGCCGTAAAGATCGGCGGTCCGCGCGACAATCAATTCGCGGATCGGCGCTTGTGGCAGATCGAAGCGCGCGATCGTATCGAGAAGTGCGGCGGCGACAGGATTGGCCTTCGCATCGGCCGCCCCTTCGAGTGCGTCCCGCCACCACTGGAACCTTATTTCGCCAAGCAAGGGCTCCGAGACGATTTCGCCCACGCGGGCGGCCTCAAAACTGAAAGCATAGAGGGCGTGGATGTGCCGCCGCCGCTCGCGTGGAACAAAAAGGCTCGCGAGCCAGCGGTCTTTATCCTCGCGGCGGAGCAGTCCCTCGCAATAGGCGTAATGGGACTTGTTTGGCTGGATCACCCGCCCGCGCATCAGGGCGCGCCCGCGTCTACGCCGGCCTCCTCGCGGGTTTGGCCGACGGGGCCGCCGCCGGACCCACGGTGTCGCCGCGCAAGCCGAGGTAGATCAGCATCGGCGAACAAATAAAGACGGAGGAATAGGTCGCGACAAAAATGCCCCAGATCATCGCGATCGAGAACGAGCGGATCACCTGGCCGCCGAAAACGACGAGCGAAAGAAGCGCCAGAAACACGGTCGTCGCGGTCATGATCGTGCGCGGAAGCACCGCGTTGACCGAGAGATCGATTAGTTGGTCGGTCGGCATCTTGCGGTATTTCCGCATCATTTCGCGAATGCGATCGAGCACCACGACGGTTTCGTTCAGGGAATAGCCGACGATGGTGAGAATGGCGGCGATGGACGTCGTGTTGAATTCGAGCCGGGTCAGGGCGAAAAATCCAACGGTAAGCAAGAGGTCGTGCATCGTCGCGATGATCGCGCCAACCGCGAACTGCCATTCGAACCGGAACCAGAGGTAGCAAAGCACCGCGACGATCGCAACAACGACGCCAAGCGTGCCAGACTGCACGAGTTCGCCGGAAACACGGGGTCCGACGACTTCGGTGCGCCGGACCTCGTAGCCATCGCCCATGGCCTCCTTCACGCGGTTCACGGCGACCTGTTGCGCGGCATCGCCGCCCGCCTGAAGGCCGAAACGCACGGTCACGTCGGAGGGGCCCCCAAAACCCTGCACCTCGACGTCGCCGACGTTGAGATGCTCGGCGATGGACCGCAATTTTGCAAGGTCGGCCACGCCGTTCTTTGCGCGGAGCTCGAGCAAAGTGCCGCCGGAAAAATCGATCCCGAAATTCATTCCAAGGGACAGGAAAAGCGTGACGGAAATAATCGAGAGGAGCGCCGAGAAAGGATAGCTCACGCGGCGGAACCGCATGAACGGAAATTTGGTGTTCTCGGGCGCAAGGCGGAGGAGTTTCATTCGATAGGGCCTCTTCGGGAGCGGCACTCCAGCGGTTCTTGTTGCTCGCGTCGAAGCGGATTGGCCGGATGCATGAAAACACTCTATCCTTTTGCGATCGCGCCTGAAAGTGCCGCGCGGTTTTCCGAATCGTTTAAATCGGCAATCGCGTCGGCCGCTTGTAGTGATACCAGAGCGCGATCATCATCCGCGTCATCGTCACCGCTGTTACGATCGAGGTGATAATGCCGAGGGCCAATGAGACGGCAAAGCCGCGCACAGGTCCGGTACCCAAAAAATACAATATGGCGGCGGCGACGAACATGGTGACATTGGAGTCGACGATGGTGGCGAAAGCCCGCTTGAAGCCGGCATCGAGCGCGGAAACGATCGAGCGGCCCATATGCGCTTCCTCCCGGATGCGTTCGTAGATCAACACATTGGAATCGACCGCCATGCCAATGGTGAGGACGATGCCCGCGATGCCCGGCAGGGTGAGCGTCGCTCCGAGAAGCACGAGGCACGCAAAAATGAACGAGACATGGACGGCCAGCGCGATATTGGCGAAGACGCCGAATATGCCATAGGTGATCAGCATATAAGTGACAACGAGGGCGGCGCCGACATAGGCCGCGCGCTTGCCCGCGTCGATCGAATCCTGACCGAGACCCGGACCGACGGTGCGTTCCTCGACGATCGTAAGTTTCGCGGGCAAGGCGCCGGCGCGCAGAAGAATGGAGAGGTTGTTCGCGGCTTCGACCGTGAAATGCCCGGAGATCTGGCCGGAACCGCCCGTGATGGGACTAATGATGCGCGGCGCGGAGATGACCTTCCCGTCGAGGATGATGGCGAATAATTTGCCGACGTTTTCCGACGTCACCTCGCCAAACCTTTGCCCGCCGCGAATATTGAAGCGGAAATTGACGATTGGTTCTTGCGTGCGGGGGTCGAAGCCCGGCTGGGCATCGGTCAAATCCTCGCCCTGCACCATGACGCGCTTCTCCACCGGCAACAATTTGCCAGGCTGCTCGACGTCTTCCAAAGATTCCACATCGGCGGGATCGGCGCCTGGTTCAGCGACCAGGCGGAATTCGAGCTTGGCCGTCGTCCCGAGAATTTCCTTGAGCTTGCCGGTATCCTGCAAACCCGGCACTTCGACGAGAATACGATCGGTGCCTTGGCGTTGGATATTCGGCTCCGTGGTGCCGAGCGCATCGACACGGCGGCGCAACACTTCAATCGATTGCTCGACGGCGCGGCGGACCTTGCTTTCGACGCCCGCCTCGGTCACCGTGAACTGGATGAGGCCGCTGTCGTTTTCGCTCACGTCGAAGGCGGGAGCACGAGAATTGTCGGAAAGGCCGCTGCCGGCCGAGGCCGCCAATTGCTGGAGTTTCGGCATGACTTTCGCACGCTCGCCCGGATCGGGGATGCGCAATTGGACGCCGCGCGGCTGGGCGCCAATGCCCCCGGTGATCGCAACCTTCTCCTCGCGCAACACCCGCCGGACGCTGTCGCGCAGATTCTCGACAAGAGACTTCACGACCGAATTGCTGTCCACCTCCAGAAGCACATGCGACCCCCCTTGCAGATCGAGGCCTAGCACGATGGCGCGGGCCGGCACCCATTTCGGCAGATGCGAAATCAACGCCTCGCGACGGTCCGGGCCGAGGAGGCTCGGCACGATGAGGAGAAGCGCGAACAGTGTCATCGCCAGAATGGATACGATCTTCCAGGTTGGAAAACGCAGCATGATGGTGCGAAATCTCGACGGTTGGGGGCGCGGCCAAAGCCGTCAGCCCGGATTTCCTTGGTTGCGGGCTTCGATTCAGGCCTGATCCTTGACCGGCTCACCCTTGGCCCGCACGTCCGTAATCATCGCCCGGAGAACGCGCACCCGGACATTTGGCGCGATTTCGAGTTCGAGCTCGGCGTCGTCCACTACTTTTGTCACTTTGCCGATCAGGCCTCCGGTCGTAATCACGCTATCGCCCCGGCGCGTATTCTTGATGAGTTTGTCATGTTCCTTCGCCTTTTTGCGCTGTGGCCGGATGACAAAATAATACGCGATGGCAAAGATCAGGGCGAAGGGCACCAACTGCATGAGAATGTCCCCTTGGGTGGGGACCGCGGCAGTGGCGGCTTGGGCGAAAGCAGGTGTAAACACATCCCTTCTCCTCGATCCTAAGTCCTTTAAAGACTTGCGTCCTTCAGGACCTCGGTTTGCATGGCGCGCGAATATAGCCAGAGCGGGCGCGAAAGCAATGGCCCAAGGGCCGCAATCGATAAGCCGGGCTGCAGCGGATTCCGCTGGGCGCGCGGCCGGGCCGGCGGCGGGGACAAGCTTCGCCTCTACTTTGCCGAAATCTAATTGGCGGGTTTTACGAGTGCAACGAGCGAGGGCCGGATTTTCGGAACATCGGAAAATGCTCTAAGAACCGATGCGAGAAACCAGATCGGTGGGAAGCGTCCATTGCGCCCTGCGCTACTTCTGACCGCAGGCCTCTTGATCGTCGCGGCGGCCGTCGTCGCGGCTGTCTATTTCTGGTCGCCGCAAGCGAACCTCCGCGTAACGACCGGTCCGCCAGGCAGCACGGCCTATCGCTTCATCACGGCTTTCGCTTCGGTCACTGAGGCAAATCATCCGCGCATCCACATTAAACTCGTCCAAGTCGCCGATTTGGCGGCGAGCGCCAAGGCGATCGAGGATCACGCCACGGACCTCGGCATCGTGCGCAGCGACGCTGTGATCCCCACCAACGGCGAGACCATCGCCATTCTGCGTCGGGATGTCGTCGCCTTCGTCGTGCCGGCCAAATCCCCGATCGACAAAATCCCGGCTCTCGCCGGCAAGACCATCGGGATCCCGCAAGGGCCCTTGCAGACTTACAACGAGCAGACCCTCGATTCGATCTTGAGCTATTACAATATTCCGGCGAAAGCGGTGAAACGAGTTTTCCTGCCGCTCGCCGAAATCGGCGCGGCGGTTCATGACAAGCAGGTAGCGGCGGTTCTCGCCGTCGGCCCGATGGGGCCAGGCGAGGTCGTCGACGTGGTCGGCGCCGTTAAGCTCGCGACCAAAGGCGCCCCGGGCATCCTCGCCATCGACGAGGCGGACGCAATCAACAAGCGGTTTCCCGGACTCGAGTCGATCGACGTGCCGGCCGGAGCCTTCCGAGGGCGGCCACCCACCCCCGACGATACGGTGACAACGCTCGCCGTGACCTACCGCTTCGTCGCTCCAAACACGATGCTGGACGTCGTGGCTGGAGCAATCGCGCGATCCATCTTCACGACCAAAGCCCAGCTGGTGGCGAAAACGCCGCTCGCCAGTCAGATCGAAGCGCCCGACCCCGACGACAAGAACCCAGTCTTGCCGGTTCATCCGGGTGTCGCGGCCTATCTCAACAGTGGAGAGCAGAGCTTCTTCGATGAGTTCCAGAAGTATTTCTATCTGGGCGGCATAGCCCTGAGCTTGGGCGGCTCCGCGACCGCGCTGCTGGTCGGACGCCTCAGTCGCAAGAAATCCGAAAGCGATCTGCGGCAGATCGATCGCCTGATCGAGCTCGCCGACAAGGCTCTTACGGCGCAAACTTCTTCCGAACTCAAGGCCTTGGAGGAGGAGCTCAATAGGATTATTGCGTGGTTCGTCAAGGGACAAGCCAGCGGGGCCGCCGACTCGACCGCGTTTTCCATCGCCATCGCACACGCCCAGCACGCCATCGAGAAACAACGCGACGCGCTCCGGCAAGGGCAGACAGGCTCCATTGCAACAACGATCGGAGGACAAAATGAAGAAAAAAAATAGAAAATCGCTTGCGCTGCTTTTGTCCATTCTTGTCGGCCCAGCGCTGGCACAAATGGCCACGGCCTTGCCGGCGATCACCGAACAGGAGGCCCACGCCATCGGCGTCGATGCCTATATCTACGTCTATTCGCTCGTGACCATGGACGTAACCCGTAAGCAGCTCACGAATGTCGAGCCCGGCAAGGGAAACCTTGGCGGCCCGATGAACGCGTTCGCTAATGCGCCGGCATTTCCGGCAGCAGATTTCAAGGCTGTCGTGCGCCCCAACTTCGACACCTTGTACTCCAGTGCCTATCTCGATCTCACGAAGGAGCCGATGGTCGTCTCGGTCCCCGACACGGGCGGGCGCTACTACCTGCTGCCGATGCTCGACATGTGGACCGATGTCTTCGCATCCCCAGGCTGGCGTACCACCGGCACGCAGGCGGGTAACTTCGTCGTGGTTCCGCTAGGATGGCGGCCCGATCTGCGCTACCGGCTGATCAAGGAGTTCAAGCTTCCGAAGGGGACTCAGCGCATCGACGCACCGACGCCCTACGTCTGGATCATCGGCCGTACCAAAACCGACGGCCCACCGGACTACGATGCCGTCCATAAGATTCAGGTGGGCTTAAAGATCACGCCGCTCTCCGAGTGGGGCAAGTCGCCCAAGCCGATTGAGGTGAAGATCGATCCGAGCGTCGATATGAAGACCCCCCGAAGATTCAGGTCGACACGATGCCGGCCGAAAAGTACTTCGCCTACGCGGCCGAACTTCTGAAGCTCCAGCCGCCCCACCTTACCGACGAGCCGATCATCGCGCAAATGAAGCGCATTGGCATCGAGCCCGGGAAAAGCTTTGACATCGACAAGGTCGGCCCGGCGGTGAAGAAGGGATTGGAAGGTGCGCCCGAGGAGGCGCAGAAGCTGATGGAGTGGAAAATAGCGACGCTTGCCCGCGTTGCAAACCACTGGTCGATGAACACCGATACCATGGGTGTGTACGGGAATTACTATCTCAAACGCGCCATCGTTGCACAGGTCGGTCTCGGCGCGAACCTGCCCGAGGACGCGATCTATCCGCTTAATCTCGGTGACGAGGCCGGAACGCCACTAGACGGCACTAGCAAGTATTTGATCCACTTCGAGAAGGGCGCGACGCCGCCTGTGAACGCCTTCTGGTCGATCACACTCTATGACCGTGAGGGCTTCCAGGTTGCGAACAGCCTCAATCGCTTTGCGGTCAGCAGTTGGATGCCATTCAAATACAACGCCGACGGTTCGCTCGACCTCTATTTCCAGAATGAGAGCCCCGGGAAGGACAAGGAGGCCAACTGGCTTCCCGCGCCAAAGGAGGCCTTCAATCTGACTATGCGTCTCTATGCCCCGAAATCGGATGCGCTCACCGGCAGATGGAACCCGCCGGCGATCACAAGGGCCCAGGAGCTTCCTGCCCTGACGGCGCAATAGCCAAGCAACGGCCTGGCAATATATCCAGGATCACGCCGGACGATTGGGCAAGACGGCGGAGCCCCACTTCTTCTCACTTCCGCTGACCCGTTCAATGACCCGAATACGACCTAGGAGCGGCCGCTGGACTCGCCTGGGCGACTGGCTTCGAAGAGAAACCACGTCCGCCGTTCGGCCTCGTCAATCCAGTTTTCGAGCAGGCTCGCACTGGCCACATCACCGTGCTCATCACACAGCGAGTGCGCCTCGCGCATATTCGCCGCCAGCTGCTTGTTGTCGTCGCGCAGCTCAGCCAACATGTCCAGAGGAGTAACGTAGTCGGCATCGTTGTCCAAGACACGCTGCAAGCGGGTGATCTCGCCAATTGAACGCAGCGTCGTGCCGCCGATTTTCCGGACGCGTTCGGCAATCGCGTCAGTTACTGCGAATAGCTGCTCTCCTTGTTCGTCCAGAAGAAGGTGATAGTCGCGAAAATGCGGACCAGACATGTGCCAATGGAAGTTCTTTGTCTTGATGTACAGCGCGAATACATCGGCGAGCAGGGTGGTGAGAGCGCCGGAGATATCCCTCGTAGCGTTGGATGTGAGATTTGTTGGCGTGTCGAGCGGCGCGCTCCTCCGTGATTTTGCATCGTTGGCATCCATCGCTTGCACCTCCTTCGGGTTCGCTCACCGACAATCTGCGTGCTCGCGACCGTTGCTCGAACGTGAACACCCCTTAGGCCAACGTTCTCGGCTAGGGGTGATACGGCGTGGGTGCCATAACGTCAAGAGCAACGAATGTCGCCAGCACGTCGATAAGTTGTGTTGTGAGGAATGGCGGCTCGCCCTTGTCGACACGGGGCAGCATGTGTCCGCGAGGAGTGATGGCGCCTTCGGGTGCGTTCCACAAGACTCGCGCCGCCAGGCCCGTGACGCGATACCCAAGAGCGTTCAGGACATTCTTGAGGAGCAGATTCGGTTCAAAACAGTATCCGCCGCGACCCCCGCGCACCATTTTCTCTTCGAGTGACGCGGGATCGAGGTGAACGGGCCATCTCAACAAGGGATTTAGGTTTTCAAATGGAATGGCTTCCGTGTGGCGAGCAATCATAGTCTCGGGCGTCTCCAGAGTCGGCGTGCGCCCGCCCAGATAGCCGATGCGCGCGAATAGGCATCGAGGCCGACGGCCGTTTCTGTGACTTCCTCCACTTCACCGCTCTGCTACGAGGGGCGCGGGACTCCCCCAGCTTCCCGTGAATACAAACTCGCTCAACTTCTTACCCCGCCGCGCGGCGGAATCGCGCTGTTGTAGCGGACCGGGCAGGCTCGCCATGTCTCCCTAATAGCCGATCGCCAGCGCCGTCCAGACTTCTTGCCCTTGGGGAATGTCGTACGTCTCTCGCGCCTTGTTTGACGGCCAAGGTGGTGCGCTGGAGCGGAATTGGGGCAGGATTGCGGGGATAATTTCGCCTTGCAACTTGACGGCTCGCGGCGGCGGCGGCAGTTCGGGGTTGGCATCGACAAGATCCTCGCCAGGAGCACTTTTCCGGCGGCTTTCGCTGCGTCCAGGGCGGCGCCCAATCCAACCAAAGGAATGTTTCAGATGACGGCAAATGTCGCCGAAAAAGGTCTCGCAGTGCGGGAGCTGACGCAATTCGTCGAAAGGGTGGAGCGGCTGGAGGAGGAAAAAAAAGCGATTTCCGGCGATATTCGCGAAGTCTACGCGGAAATGAAAGGCTGCGGATTCGATGCGAGGGCCGTGCGCGAGATCGTAAAAATCCGGAAGCAGGACCATTCCGAGCGCAAGGAAATGGAGGCCATTCTCGCACTCTACATGGCGATCCTGAATATGACGTAGTATTACAGCTGTAATTGCCGGGTTCGTTTTTGGGAGTGGGCGTGTATGGCTCTGAGGTGCTCGGCGAGGGCGGCACAGCACCTATTTGTTTCAGTTCCGCCAAACAACGATCTGCCGGGCGGCGCGGCGCAAAATTTGGCGGCGCAGGGCATAAAGCTTGCGGCGATTTTTAAGAGAAGCGATTTTCCCGAAATTTTATAGCGGCCGGGGGACCAAGTATGGCGGACGAGACCACACCGGGAGACGAGCCTCCAGGCGGAATACCATCCAAAAAAAAATGCGATCAGGCCTTCTTTCTTGCTCTCGCGTCGAAGGGCACGGACGCCTGGAACGCATGGCGGCGCGATCCGGCCAACAAAGACGTGCGCGTGACCTTCGCCGGCATCGACTTTTCCGAAGCGCCGAGGGACGAGATCGATTTCTCGGGGTTTGAGTTCGGCGAGAATGCGGATTTTTTCGGTGCGACCTTCGGCCAGCGGGCGAGGTTCTCCTGCGCGGCCTTTGGTGACGGGGCCAACTTCGCGGCCGCCGCCTTCGGTAACTTGGCCAACTTCACCGGCGGGGCATTTGGTGACCGAGCCAATTTCGCCGGCGCGGCCTTCGGAGAGCTAGCCCGTTTCGACGACACTGTCTTCAAAGGCCGCGTTGAAATCACCGGAATTCCCTTTGGGAAATGGGGGGCCTTTCAGGCACGCTTGGCGGTAGGACACCCGCATAAAGGTGGATGGCAACTCCATGGCCCCGGACCTGATTCTTTACTATCTATTTCGTTCGCGCGCGCGCGCTTCGACGACGGAGCCAATTTCTCGGGTCGCTCGTTCTACGATGCCGCAGATTTTACCAATGCGCGTTTTTACTCTCCGCCGGACTTCGATGCCGCGGCCAGTGCCGCCCGAATCGATTTCAGCGGCGTCCATATCGGTTTTGTTCCCCCCGGCCGCCTCCTGCATTGGACTTCCGAATCCAAAGTCCCGGTGCGATTGCGCCGTCTTCGAAAAATCGCGGAAGAGACAAAAAACCACGATCTCGAACGCGACCTCTATATCGAGGAACGCAAGGCTGAACGCGGCGTCTATCTCCATCAACTACTTGGACTAGACGAACTCAAGAAGAACCTAGAAGGTATCAATGAGCAAAAAAAGCATGTCTGGTTGGAGTGGCGGCTCCAGCGCAGGGCGTGCAATGCGCACTGGCTCAGAATCCTCGCCAAACCCAACAAAATTACGCGGCTTTTCGCTCACCTCCTCTGGATCGCCGTCATGGGCGTCTATTGGGCGCTTGCCGATTATGGGCGTAGCTTCATACGCCCCACCGCTTGGCTAATTGCGAGCGGATTTTTCTTTTACTGGCGTTATACCGAGATCCTTGCACAGGTCATGGCGAAGGCGCCCGACATTGAAAAATATAAGCAAGCCGTGAGGATGCTGGCGCTTGGTAACACCGTGCCGTTTGTCGGACCTCTCACCATCGACAGCAAGGTCAAGGAATTTCTGTTTTGCTCCGGCTGCAATTGTCCCGACCCAATCCTTCCGCCGGAAGGCTACCAATGGCTGGTGCTCGGGCAAAACCTCGTTTCGATCATCCTCGTTTTTTTCATCGGCCTCGCATTGCGCAATTATTTCAAGATCAAATGACGCCGTATACCGAGAACGCGAAGCTTCCCAACATAAACCCTATCGCAACATCGCGCTTGCGCCAAATCGCATATTCGTTATCTCGCCGCGCTTCGTCCTACCCCTGCAAGCCGAGGGCGGCTTTTACCCGGTGGGAATAGCCATAGACGTCGTCGCGCAATTGCAGCGCGCCCCATTCGTCGACGAAGGCGGTAAAATATTCGAGATAAACCGGCAGCGGTTTCGGCAGATAGACATAGCGCTCCTTGCCGCCAATCAGTTTCTTGACCCGGCTCTCGCTCCAGCCATTGGCGCGGCCGAGTACCGTCTCGGCGAAGCGGAACGGATCGTCGACCCGCACGCAGCCATGGCTAAACGCCCGCTTCGCCGAAGCAAAAAGCCTACGCAGCGGCGTGTCGTGCATGTAGACGGAATAATCGTTCGGGAACACGAATTTGATCCGCCCGAGCGCGTTCTTTTCGCCGGGCGGCTGGCGCACCACGAGGTGGCCCCCGCGCGAAAAAACCTCGTATCCCAGCCGGTGCAGATAATCGGGGTCGCTCGCAAGGCGCGGCAGCATCTCCTTGCGGATGATCGATTGCGGCACGTTCCAAGAAGGATTGACGATCAGAAATTTCATTGTCTCGGAAAACACCGGCGTCGGGGTTTCCTCCTTGCCGACGACGACGCGGTTGCGCTCGATCACTGCCCCTTTTTCAATGACGACGGCTTCATAGTCGGGGATATTCACTTCGATATGGGTCTCGCCCATGTCGCGCGGCATCCAGCGCCAGCGTTCCATGTTGGCGAGAATTTCGGTTTCGAGATTGGAAGCGCCGCCGGACAGGGCCGCGACGGTCCGCGCCGTCAAATTGCCCGAGGCCGGCAGACCGTTGGCTTTCTGGAAATCCTCGACCGCCGCCGCGATCTCCGTGTCGTAGACAAGATCCTGGGCGGAATCCCCGACTGGATCTTGCGAAGCCTCGAACTCCCCGCGATCGAGGCCGAGCCTCGCGCGAACGAGCGGCACGCGGGGATCGCGCATGCCGGGACGCAGCAAGGGGCCTGCGGGAATCGCGGCGCCGGACCCCGCCAACCTCCGTTTCCGGCGCAATTGGAGAAGTTTTTCGCGCAGCGCCTCATAGGCCTTTTGCGGCGGATTGAACCGGCGCAATGCCTCGCCCGCGTCTTCCCCGGCACTCGCGACAAGCGCCAATATGACGGCGGGATCGGCGACTTCCGGTTCGACCCCGATCAAGCGCGAAATCATCCGCGGATCGACCCGGCTGCCGCTCGCCTGGCGGGCGTAGGCCACGACCGCATCGCTAAGAGCAAGATCGGCGCGCGCGATTTCCGCGTCGGTTTCGGGCGAAAAGGCTTGCGGAAACCCTTTGACGTCGAGCCCATCGTCGGCGGCGCGTTTCAGCCGCAGGGTCACCGGGGCAACCTCGGCGTTGGCGCTGGCCCCGCTAAACCAGAGCGGCGCGAAATCGCGCAAGGCGTAAAAGGCGGCGAGCGCCTCGCGCTCCCTGGCCCGCGGGAGGGCGGCAGGCTCTGGCGAACCGGAACGCGCTTCCAGCGCGGCTTTGAGCGCGGCGTTGACCGGAGGCAGCGCACGCCGGGTGTCCCCATCGGGATTTGACGCGGGCGGATCGGCGGCCGCCGGACTCGCCTCCGGCGGCACGGGTTTGGCTTCGCCTTGCGCTTCGGCCGCGCCATCCCGCGGCTCGGCTTCCTCGGCCGCTGGTTCCGTTAAAGGGCCGCCATGCGCGGGCGCCATGGCCAGCAAGCCGGGCATGGCGTCGAGTGGCAAATCGCCCGCCGGCGCGGCCGCCCCAAGGCGCTTGGGAGCAGCGGCGTAGGCGAAGAAACCCGCAAGGCTAAGCAGTAGCGCCAGCGCCCCCAAAAACCCCGTCCCCCGCCATGGCGTACGCATCGTCTTGCCTCCGAACTTCAAGGTTTTATCGCGACTGGCCCGCTCCGCACCCAAGGTAACACGCGAGCCGGCCCGCGCGACGTCACGCCACATAAATTTCTACGGCGCGGCAAAGCCGTCACAATAGGCTTTCCCGGAGGCTTTCCCGGATGACGCGCCCGTGGCGAGCGCCTCGGGAGCTTGCGCCAAATTTCGTTGTTTCAACAAGTCATGTTGTTTCAGCTTGCGATAGAGGGTCGAGCGGCCGATCCCAAGCTTGCGCGCCACCGCCGACATCTGGCCGCGGTAACGATTGAGCGCGAATTTTATGGCTTCGGCTTCCAAGCGACCGAGATGGCGCGGATTGCCGTTCTCGTCGAGGAGCGCCAGCACATTGGGATCGCGCACGATTCGAACGAACTCTCTTTCGCGGGGCCGCGCGGCCAGGACAGGCGCCGCCGGGACGCGAACGGCAAAACCCTCGACCTTTGCCGCGATTTGCGGAAACTCGGCGACGCCGAGCTCAAGGCCATCGGCGAGCACCACGGCGCGAAAGACGGCGTTTTCCAATTGCCCGACATTGCCTGGCCAATCGTAGGCGCGGAGCAAGGCTTGCGCCGCAGCATTGATTCCGCGCACGGGCTTTCCCTCGGCGGCGGCGAAGCGCGCGCAAAACCGGTTGGCGAGAGGGGCGATATCGTCCCGCCTTGCCCGCAGCGGCGGGATGGAAATGGGAAACACATTGAGGCGGTAATAGAGGTCGTCGCGGAAGCCGCCGCGTTTTATAAGTTCGATCAGATTTCGATTGGCCGCGAAAATCAAGCGGACATCGGCGCTCGGTGGGCGCTTCGCCCCGGAGCAATGGATCTCGCCCTCTTGGAGGAAGCGCAAAAGCCGCGTCTGCGCTTCCATCGGCAATTCGCAGATCCGATCGAAAAAAAGCGTGCCGCCCCGCGCCTCGAGGCATTTGCCGACGGTCTTTTCGGCGGCGCCCGCCCCCTTTTCGCTCCCAAACAGCAGGCTCGCGAGATCGTTTGGCGGGGCGCCGCAATGGACGGTCGCGAAGGCGCCGCCGCGCCGGCTTGAAGCGCCGTGGATGGCGCGGGCGAAAATTTCCTTGCCGGCGCCGGGCTCGCCTTCGAGAAGCACGGGAATGGCCAATTTCGCCGCCTTTTCACCCTGCCGGATGGCGCGCGCCATTTCCGCGCTGGCGCCCGCGAGGTCCTGGAACGCCAAGGTTCCATGGGCCCGCCGGGACAAGAAGCGCACTTCTTCCGCGAGCCTTGCGGTGGCGAGCGCGTTCTTGATCGCGACTTGCAGCCGCTCCGGCGCAACCGGGTTGACCACGAAATCCTGCGCGCCAAGACGCATCAAGGGGACCACCGATTCGACCGAGCCCCGCGCGGTCCGCACGATAATGGGAAGTTTTGCTCCCCGCTCCCGCAACCGCGCGAGCACCGCCATGCCGTTTGGCATGGCAAGATCGAGAATTGCGAGATCGACTTGCGGAGCGCTTAAGGCTTGCAGGCGGGCGAGCATTGCCTCGGCGCTTGCGGCGGTCTCGGCCTGATAGCCAAATTGATGGACCATTGTTTCGAGGCGCCGCAGCTGCACGGGATCGGCGTCAATGATCAGGATTGTTGCGGACATGCGGCCTCGCTCCGGCATGAGCCCAAAAAGTTGCCGACTTTTTGGATAAGATCATGCGAGAAAACAAAGTGATGGAGACCATGAGCGCGACAATTCGAGGTGATCATGGCCGAATGGTCCGGAAGCCGAATCGCGACATACCGGATCGCGACATAAAAGGCCGAAGGTGCCCCACCTTCGGCATGGTGCGCGAATAGGGTAAACGCCATGTTAATGGGAGGGGCGGTTGCGGGAGCCGCGCGCGGCACCAAAACCAGATTTAGGCTTGCCAAAGGCTTGCAG
>PEFW01000159.1 GCA_002890675.1 Candidatus Methylaffinis lahnbergensis | reverse complement strand
GGTCTGGTGCTTTTTCGTGAAGCCGCGCGAGGGTCACCTTTCCGCGTGACTTGCTCCGCGCGATCAGGACGATCCGGGCGCCCATTTGCGCAAGCCGTTCCGCGGCAATCTCGCCAATCCCCGAGGTTCCGCCGGTAATGACCACCGTCTTGCCCTTCATCGGAATTCTCCCTATCGGCTCAGGCGCCAAATCGATCGCAGCGCTTCGCATCGCCATATTCACCGCCGCCTTGGAGCTGCGATAGGCAATGGAGCCGCCGGACGTATTGTCGGCGAGCGAACCCTTCCCAACCACTTTCAATGAATGCGTATGCAAAGACCTCAAGGCCGCTGCCATCCACTATAGTGTTCGCACTGGACGGGGCGATAAGGAACCGGACTTTAGAGACTATCACGCCTGCCTCAAGGCCAAGCGGTCGTTCCTCTGGCACGATAGGACCAAGCCATGAGACTCACAGCCCTCGCAGCCACGGCGATCATCGCGGCAAGCCCGGCAATGGCTCTGTGTGGCGGTCACCCAAACGCGGCCGAGATGACAATGCATCATTTCGTCGGGGGGAAGTATCAAGCTTCGCGCCGAGGTCGCAACCGTCGCGCCGCGCTTCATTCGCAAAGAGCTTTCTAAAGCAGGTCAAAGCGACATGTCGCCAAGTATCCCGCCGGCAATGCTTTGCAAACGGCCGACGCTGGCGAGCAATTGGCGCAGGCGGTGCTGGACCATCATTTCAACGGTGGCGAAGACCTTCGTTATGAAAAGGATGGCCAGTTTTGGCACTGGAATGGCATTCACTGGGCCGCAAAGAGCCAGAATGAAGCCCGTAAGCAAGCATATTGCCACCGTCGATATCGTAACGCAGGTCCTTAGATCGCGAGCGAAGTTCCTCGTCAAATACGACGACGCGCTGGGCCGTCGCGCGAAGGTGATGATCGGGAAATCGCAGGATCGTCTGCACCGTCACGGCATATTTCCCATATCGCGCGGGATCCGCGATCTGGCACATAGCGGCGGAAATGGAGTTAGCACGCCGGTGATGAATCCTGCGCGTTGACACCGGCGCTACTACCACGGGATAAATGAGTTGCCACCAAAGAATGAGGGCGCATAAGCCGGCAAGCGCCCATAGGAGCGGTCATACTGTCGATCGTAGCGGCCGTAAAGGTCCGGATCATGGCGTCGCATCTTGATGGCGCCTTGTGGCTCACCGCTCATGAGAATCACGAAGTCCGTGCCTTCGCCAGTCTCGGTGCTCATGCCCTCATCCGAAATGATCAACGAAGATCCTGGTGAGATGATTTCTGAGATGTGGTCGACGATGTCCTGTGGTAATTCGATACGGTCGAGCGCTGCCCTGGCCGGGCCTACATCCGGCGACATCGACTCGGCGTTGGGATCGTCACCACGGCGCGACTTGCCATTTGGACCAAGCTGACGCTTGTCCATGGAAATGGCGCTCCAGCGAAGACCGGCACCGTCATTCGCGTAGTCGAGCACGGTGTAGATATGCGTACCGATAGGATGGTCGGCATCGTGGATCGTGATCGGGCTCTCCAACACGGGCTGAAAGGCCTGCCGGACATAGAGGCGCTGCGTCTTCCGACTAATGAAGATAGATACGGGAGACATCATGCGCGCCGCCTCCCTTGAAGCTTCCACGGCCGAGACCTTCTCGGCCTCGGCCGCTCTCGCCTCATCGCGTGCGCGCGCAGCAGCATCTGCCTTCAGTGGCGCTTCTCCGTTAGCGATGGCCAGCTGCGCCTCTGCGTCGGCCAACCTTGCAAGCGCTTTGGCCTTCACATCCTCGGCCGATTGAATCATCACCGGCGCACTTGCGGCCTCAAGCGCGCTTTCGGCGGCCCTGAGTTGTGCTTCCGCTCGGTTTTTCGTGGCCTCTGCAGCGCGCACGAGCCGCACTGCATCCAAGGTCAATTTTGCCGCGGTCAACCTGGCCGCATCCGCTTTTCTCACCGCAGCATCCGCCTGAACCATCGTGGCGGCAGCGATTGACTTCAACGTCATCAGGGGCGCTGCCGAGTTGGCTACTGACGACACGTCTGCTTTGGGTGCTGCCCCAGGCGGTTCTGCCTGCTTTTCCGCGCGAGTGGTGTCCCAGTGCGCGGTTAGAAGATCGAGCGCAAGATCAGCGCGAAGCAGTTTCGGCTTGAAGAGAACGGGGTGCTCAATTTCGACAGGGCGGACGTCATTTCGAGCCACGATCACCCGCATGCCGATTTTCGTCATGTCGAAAAGACGTTGGGCGAACTCATACGGCATGCGAACACAGCCGTGAGAGGCGGGGTATCCGGGCAGCGGTCCCGCGTGGAGCGCGATGCCCGACCAGGTGATGCGCTGCATGAAGGGCATGGAAGCGTCATCGTACAGGTTGGAGTGGTGCTCCTCCTCTTTCTGAATGACGCTGTAGACGCCGGCGGGCGTTTCATACCCGGTTTGTCCGCTGGAGACCGGCGCGCGCAAGATCCAGCCATCCGCATCATAAATCGTGACCCGCTGATTGCTGAGCGAGACAATCGCCATGATGGGCTCCCCAGCGGGACGGGCCGCGACAGTCTCGACCGGCTGTGCCTCCCGACGGCGGGTGGCGCCGGCCGGGTCGGCAAGGCCCGTCGCGAGCATTGCCGCAAGGCCGATGATCCAGTGCCTGACGCACAGCGGCATGGTCGCGCGCCTCATAGAGCAAAGAGCAATAGAAAATCATACAGGAACCAAGAAAGCGAAAATATGTCCTGACAGGTCGCACGCATTGAGCACTTGAGAAGTGTGGACGGAGACACGCGAACTGCTACCAAAGTCAGCGCGCCCGTCACGGCAGCCGTTTGATCGCGCTCTGTTACAATTTGAACAACCACGTCATGGGCCGCTTGCTCTTGTGAGCGTAGAGGGAGTGGCGAATCATGGGTGCCGCCTGCTATAGCCATTGACCGCGCGCTCAGTTGGACAATCTGCGGGATGCCCAAGGCGCCCTTGGCGCGGCGCACCTCGGCAAGCTCGGCTTCCATTGGCGCGAGTTCGGAGTGCCGCGCGGCAATATTTTCCATCAGCTGCTTTTCGCGTCGCCAGCTATGAG
>PEFW01000158.1 GCA_002890675.1 Candidatus Methylaffinis lahnbergensis | reverse complement strand
GGCCACGGTGAGGTTTTCTCCAAGAGCCGACGGACTTTACCATGAACACGGCTCGACGCGGCATCGATCAATCCTCCGAGAAATTATCTCCACGAAGGCTGGACAATCGCGGTCCCGGCACCGACCGTCGGCGTTCATTCCGGCGATCCAATTCTTGTCGGCGGTTTCTTCGGAGTCGCAAACTATGACGCGGAGCAAACATTGCCCGTGGAAATCACGCTTGGTGGCGTGTGGCAGTTGCCGAAGGCCGCGACTGTCACGTTCGCAGTTGGCGCGGCCGTGTATTTCGACGCGACGGCGGGCAATGTGACTTCGGTTTCGACCCGCGGTAACAAGCTCATTGGAGCCGCGACGCAATGCGCCGGTGCAAGTGACGCCGTCGCTATCGTGAGGCTCAACGGAGTCAGTGTGTGAACGATTTCATCCCGTTTTTTCGATTGTTCGAGCGAACTTCGGCGCGCGGCATGGAAAACGCGCTCCGCAAAGCCGGCATGCCGAACGCATTCCCTAGGGTCCCGGCTCTATGATCACGAGGTAGGGGATGGAACGAGACGGGATTTCGGCTTCCAGCCGCCGCCGCGACTTGAAGCAGTCGCACAGGACGCAGATGAAAAGGAAGGCAATTGCAATCATGCGACGATCAGGCTCTGATTCGCTGCGATCGCGAGTCAAGGGGACGGAGTTTTCGGAAGTGACACGTGGTCTCCCTCGCCTCCGCCCGAACAGAGGCGAAGCGCATTCTCGCCGAGCGTGCGCTCGGCAAACGCCGACCGACCTATCCACAGCATACCCTACTCATTTGCGCACATCGCGTGACTTGAAAAGGCCGGGGTATTTCCCAAGCGGACAATACTCGGCGCTTGCAGAGTCGCCTGGTACGAATAGAAACGTGGAATGCGGAGCGCCCTCGCGCCCCTTTCATTAATCAGCGGTACAGGCTCACGTTTTCGTAACTGTTGGCGGCCGGTGGCGATTATCACATCGCATTCAGAAACTATGAGCAGCTTTTCCACCCGTTGATTAACCTGGCTATGGATCGTCTGCTCTCTGATCCACTGACGTTACCCGTCTACGATTCACGCTGACACTGCGTCCGCAATAATCCCCTTGAACACGGCGCGGTGCGGCGTGCCCGCGTCGAAATATACGACGCGTTGCAGGATCGAACCCAGCCCAGATGACGAGTTGACGTTTTAAAGCGGCAGGAATCGTGCCTTTATGGTGAAATCAACCGCTCCGCCACAGCCTTGATGCTTATAGACAGTGATGAGCCCACTCGAAGCCAAGTGGGCGGGCCCAATTATGCCTCGAGCGGGCCGGGGGTATCTCCCCCGGCCCGCTCGAGCGAAAATCCAAGATCAACCGCCGCACTTTCGGCGCGTTTCCGCAAAAACCGGCCCTTTCACGCCGGCTTTTTCGGGGGAACGAGCTTCTGCTTCCGGCCAAGGTGCCAAATCAAGAAAACCGCGGCGGCGAGCACCCCGACCAATCGAAACATAGACCCCGCGAAGAACGTATCCGGTTCTCTCCGCCGTCTGCCCCTTTTCGTCTCCGCCGTCGCCGTATCGCGATCTTGATTTTTTTGTATGTAAATAAAACATTGACATTATTTTTGCATTACGATAAGCGAAGAGTTCAGCAATCCCAAAGAATTCCCCAATTTTAGCCGTTTTTGGTTAAAGTAGAGTCGACATATCGTCTCTAAAGGAGATGATTCGGCTAAATGAAATGACGTTGCGAAAGTTGTGCAAGACGTTGCTAGACGTGATAGAACTAAACCTGGAGGTGATGAAATGACTAAAGATTTCGATATTATAGAACACGCAGGAAACGGACAACTCAACGGGGTGACCATGGACCTTTCTGCCTTTTCGACGGTCCTTCAGGCCATTTTCGCCGAAGGGGCTGACTATACGAAAAAGTCAGTGGAAACCCGCCTGGCCGTCGTCGAAAAACTGCTAGGCGCCAAGTCGTTAGAGACCGTGATTCAGATCCAGTCGGAATATGCCAAGGCGTCGTACGCGGCCTTCGTCGCGCAGGCGACTAAAATGGGCGAACTCCATTCCAACCTCGCCAAGGCAGTCTTCAAGCCGGCTGAACAGGCGATCGCCGCCATGCAAGGCACGAAGTAATAGGCTTTATTCGGATCTGCGCGTTTGGGTCTGCGATTACGAGAGCATAGGTGCGGCCGTCCTCGTCTCGCCGCCACGCGGGCATGCCGGGTTTGGCTCGGATCTCGCGAACGAAGCCCTTGTCCATGGGCTTGTCGCGAGTTTTTGAACCGCGATGCCCTTGATGCGGTCAGGCAAGCTGACTGCGCCATCCTGGCGCTGCGTCGCGCCCGAGAGCGCGATGATAACCGTCTTCGGCTGCACGATCACCAAGGCATTCACAACGCGCGGCGCAAGCCGATAGAAGCTGGTAAAAATCAGACGATCGAGATTGCGGAAAGCGAGCCGCTTATTACTGCGTATTTTGAGTTAACGTTTTCAACGGTAGAACCGCGGACTCTGACTCCGTTAATCCTGGTTCGAATCCAGGTTCCCCAGCCAGGGAGTCGGCCTCAAATCGCTGCGTATTTGTAGTTTCCTCGCTCGCCGGAATAGTCGTAAAACTTCCGCGCGTTAGGTACCCGGCGAAGGCATCGGCGGCAACCAGAGACGCCAAATGTCTGGGTGCGGGGCGCGAACGGCCGCAGGGTCTCTCGAGGCCGTTTTCGAGTCGTCGGATGTGGAGCGTTTCGGCTGGATTTTGATGGAGGTTTAGGCGGCGAAGCCGAGGAAACAACGCTGTTCCTTCCAGTCATGCGGCAGGTCCTTGCTCAGCCGCAAGAGCCGCGTCGGCGTCAGCGCGTTGGATTGACTGCCCGCGAGGAGCGCGCGCACGATTTCAGGGCCGAGATAGTCGGATTTTCGAACGGCTGCGGATCGAACGCGGGTTTGCCGGCGGCTATACGGTCGTGAAGGATTACGTGCGGATCGCCCGCACCCGGTCGCGCGAGGTTTTCGTCCCGCTCGCCCATCCGCAGCCGGGCGATGTCCTCGGCCTTGAGACCCTTGGTGGTCCGCAGAAGCGCCGCCAGCTCGATCGGTC
>PEFW01000157.1 GCA_002890675.1 Candidatus Methylaffinis lahnbergensis | reverse complement strand
CTTAACTTCATAATTTCATAGTATTTGTTGCGTAGTTTCTACAGACTTGGGCCTGGCGTTTAATATTTTCTTGCGCATGTGTCGCAATTATACCATATTTGCCAACATTCGGCGCTTTCGCCGTCCAGCCCTGAAGAAAATCAATCACGACGGCTAATCAAACGAATATAAGGAGTGAAAGTTTTGGGCGAGCTTCTTGAGATTGCGAGTTGGGTTGGGACGCCTCTCGGCGGTATTTGCGCGGTTGCCTTTGTGACTGTTATGTTTTTTTATGGGCGGTGGGTCCTCTCACCGCCGAAAAAAGCAGGGTAATCTTTTCCACGCCTCATGGGTCAATCCTTCTTAGGTTAATGGGCGGCGCGCCAGCGGCGCCCTTTGCGACCTTGCATGACGACCGCCGCCCGCCCGCGCGGCGGCGGGGCGCTATCTGGAACCGGGGTTGTTCGCAAATTAGGCCGCGCTTCGGCGCGCAGCTTCTTTGCCTTGTCGGGGCGTGTGCTCGCGCGGTTGCTCATTGTCCTTGCCGCTTGCGCGGACGGGACATAATGGGGCGTATGGTGCGTCAGGAGAAGCTGGCGCGTTCCAGCCGGTGAAAGACCGGCACGGGTAAGGCCGTAGCGCGCCGCCCGGTAGCGAGTGTTGCGTAGGCGTCGGTGACGGCGGCTGCGAAGCGTACACAGCGACTTGCTGGGGTGCGGGATTGAGCTTCGAAAGCCATACAATCGCGGAGGCCGAGGCAGTCATTAAGTGCAATATGTGCGGCACCGTTAAGCGAGGTGCTGACGCTCCGCCGGAGTCGGAGACCGCATGACGGCGGAAAGGAACGCATCGGAACCTGAGAGGTCTCACGCCCGGCCACCGGCACAAAATCCGTCTGGCTCGCGTCGGGAAGGCGAGGAGCCGAAGCCGATGATGCACGGACGTGAGAAGTCAGACTCCGTCGTAGGAGCGGGAACTGGTCCTCGGCGAGTGGCTGAGCCTCCAGCCAAGCCCTCGCGTGCTGTGCGCCGGGAACGAGGCGATCAGCCTTCCGGAGGGTGCGCGTCTATGAGGAACGCGAATTCGAGGACGGCGAGCACAAAACGCGGCCGCTCGAGACCGTCAGCGGGATGGATGTAATACATCCGTACATAAGGTTGCTGCTCTCCGGCGGAAGTGGTTAAGCTTTCGCTGGAGACTCGTGAATGACGAATGGAGAGCAGCGATGGGCATGTTTGCAGGATTGGACGTGGGGGCAAGCAGACGGCGGTGTGCGTTGTCGATGAAGTCGGCAAGATCATCTTTCGGGGCATTGTTGACACGCACCCTGAGATGCCTGCGGCGGCTTTGAAGCGTTTTGACGGTAAGCTCGCCAAGGTCGGGTTGGAAAGTGGGCCGTTCACGCCGCATCTTTTCCGCTCGCTTGCGGCGATGGGCTATCCGATGGTGTGCATGGACGCGCGCCGGGCGGCCGATGCGATCAAGGGCCGGCGGATCAAGAGCGACAAGGCCGACGCCTTCGCTTTGGCGGAGATGCTACGGACGGGCTGGTTTTCGCCCGTCCACGTGAAGTCGAACGACAGCCATAAGATCAAGACGTTTCTCGGCGCGCGCGACCAATTGGTCAAGGTGAAGCGCGCGCTCGGCAACCAGGTACGCGGCCTGTTGCGACTGTCGGCTCTTGTTTTTCATCGGCGCGCTCAAGGACATCGGGGCGGCGCGCGTAGTGCCGGCCCCGGATTCCGGCCTCTCGAAGTCCCCGGTGGCTTCGAGGGCGACCGTGGCGGATGTGCCGTTCGCCCTGGGCCTCAGATTCAATGCGCCAATTTTGATCAATAAGAAGAAACAGATTATCGCCGAGCACGGCCGTGCGCGCCTACGCACCACGCACAAGGCTAAGGAACTCCTCACGCGTGCGAGGGTCATCGCGGATCACGCCGAGCAGACGGCTGGTGGTCAGCGTGGATCCGAGCATGTTCACACCACGTAACGTCATGCAGCTGTGCTCGGCCTCGATCACCACGCCCACGCCCTGCGGCTCGAGAATGTCCTGGATGGCTTCGGCGATCTCGGCAGTGAGTTTCTCCTGGATTTGCAGCCGACGAGCGAACCCATGCACCACCCGCGCCAGCTTAGAGATACCCACCACCTTGTTCGTCGGTAGGTAGCCGACGTGCGCGCGACCGATCACCGGCAGCATGTGATGTTCACAAAAGCTGACCACGCGGATGTCCCTCAGCACCACCAGCTCGTCGTAACCGCCGACTTCCTCGAAGGTACGCTTTAGATAGTCGCGGGGTTCGGCGGCGTAGCCGGCGAACAGCTCGCGGTAGGATCGCGCCACCCGTCCAGGCGTATCGATCAAGCCTTCGCGGCTCGGATCATCGCCCGCCCATTCGATGAGCACCCTCACGGCTGCTTCGGCGTCGGCCTGGGTCGGTTTCGCCATCCTTTTCTCCAGAGCTGTTCGCCAATCCCCGCGGACGGCCGGGGTCACCCTCAAGGCGATGAGATGGACCCGTTTGGTGGGGCCGCCTGAACCGGAAGCTCGATCGCTTGCGCATTCCTATATCATGCTGCGAAGGGCGCTGACTAACACCGGGAAGTGATGAGACTATTCCCTGCAGGTTTTTGAAAAAACAATCAAAGAAAATCAAATGATGGCTCGGGGCGGACCTTGCGCCGGCTCAGGCCGCAAGCAGGGGTCGGCCACTAAGAAGCAAGCGGGGCGGTTTGGCACGGTCACGGTAAGCGGAAAAAAGATTTCGCGTGTCTATCCGATCCAAATGAGCCCGCGTTGCTCCGCGACCTCGAAGCGAACCAGACGGCCGTGCATGGCCCCCGCCGTGGACAGGCTGGACCGAAGGCTAACCGGGCGGCGGCTAGCGTGAAGCGTAGAAGGTTGCGCAAGCACATAATCGCTTCGAGCCTTCGGCTCCTGATTCGGTCCGAAGAGTTGGCAACCTTGAGCCTTTCCAAGCGTTGTTGTCGAGTAAGTTCGAACTTCGAAGGAGGAAATCATGCAGCGTCGTGAGTTCATTACCGCCGCGGTCGGAATGGCCGCCGCGGTCGCTTCGGCTTCACAGGCTTTTGCGCAGGATTATCCTGACGTTGGAGCGATCAAGAAGATGCCTGTCGACGAAGGAGCAGTAGGAGCTGCGAAGAAGGGTATCGAAGGGGAAGCAGGAGCTGCGAAGGAAGGTGTCAAAGGTGTCATTGAAAAGATCACCGAGGCCATCGGGGGCGGAGGTACGGAGGAAATGCATCCGCCGAAATAC
>PEFW01000156.1 GCA_002890675.1 Candidatus Methylaffinis lahnbergensis | reverse complement strand
GCATCAAATTCTAAACAGGTCTCCGTGCGCTGACAGTCGCTTCAGCCACGCTCTCGACGCCGGCGGCGCTGCTGTCCGAGCCCCATGTCTTTGGCAAGCTTGGAACGGGCGGCCGCATAATTGGGCGCGACCATCGGATAGTCGGGCGGCAAACCGAATTTTTCGCGGTATTGGTCGGGCGTCAGATTATAGCGCGTGCGCAGATGGCGCTTGAGCGACTTGAATTGCAGCCCGTCTTCCAGACAAACGATATATTCGGGCGTCACCGAGCGCTTAATAGGCACGGCCGGTTTGGGCGGCTCCGCCGCCGCGGCCCCTTGGCCGGCCGATACGCGTTTCAAAGCGGCGTAGATTAGATTGATGAGATTCGGAATTTCATTGCTGGGAACCGCATTATGACTCAAGTAGGCGGAGACAATATCGGCGGCGAGCTCGATATAAAGGTTGTCATTCGAATTTTCAGCCATGGAGGGATCTCATGCAGCGAGACGCAATTCTCTGCATCAACTTCAACTATACTAACGCAGTTGAATTAGACAGTAAAACAAAGAAATAACAAATGCGATTGCCAATAGTGGAAAATATATAGTTCAGCGCTATTCGGAAAATCGCCCGGCGCGTCAAAAAAAGCCTTCAGCGCCCCATCTACGCGCTCTGCTCGATGTGGTTGCGCAGTTCGGTGATCGAGCCGAAACGAAGCATCCCCTGCGGCAGCTGCGCTTCGATCGAGCCGTCGGAATATAACGTGTAGGCCATGCCGTCGACGACGCCCGATTTGAGCACCGACACCGGCTCCGGCGCCGCCTCCGCGTCGGGTGCGAGCGTTTGGACCGTGGCTGCGGCCGGTTTAAAACTGGTCTCCGGCTCTTCTGCAGGCGCGACGGCTACTTGGAGCGGCCGCTGCCCCTTTGGCCAAAGTGCGTCGAATGATGGACCGGCTGGCCGTTCGGACGCGCCCGGCGAGCGCGGGTTCACGTCGAGCCGCGGTGCAAGCCGGGCCGGCAACGCGCCGTTTTTTCGCTTTGCGGTCCGCGTTTTCTCCGCCTCAGCAACCGCGACGTCCACACTTGTCGGCAGTGCCGGCTCGGTGACCGGCGCCACGGAAAGCTCGGCTTCTTCAGCGACACGCGAACTTTCGAGCCGTGCCAGCGCGGGGGCTGCCTCGGGCAATTTCTCCACGTGCTTTTCACCAACCGACGCCGCCACTGCCGGCGCGGTCACTGGATGAAGCGTTGGTTTCGGCAAAGGAATTGCCGCCGGCTCGCGCGCTCCTTCGAGCGGCACGGTCCGCCGCAGTGCAATCGCCTGCTCAATGCGCTGCAGGACTCGCAGCGCCAAGCCGAGACCGATCAGGAGGAGCCCGCCTACCGCCGCAACCACGCCGGGCGTCACGATCGTCGTGTCGAACGTGCGGTCGTGGATGGATACGCCGGAGGCCCCCAGCAATATTCCGGCCGCGGTCAATACTCCGCCAAACACTAACAAAAGCAAGTACATACGCAGAATCCCGACGCTTAATCATGCGCACAGAGCCACTTCAAGGCAGTATTGTGACGGCGCTCCCAAGGCCGTGCAAGGATTTTTCTACGGTCTAGACGACGCCGTTTTGCAGGCGCGAAGAAACGAATCCGCTGGGCGCCGCCCGCTCGACCGTTGCCCAAACCCCCGCGAAGGTCCTATTTAGAGGAACCATTCGCTTTCCCTGGCGGTTTTACCTCCGCCCGATACCCGCCGTCCCGGCTTCACATTGAGGAGTAGACCTATGGCATTCACCCTGCCCGAGCTTCCCTATCCGTATGACGCGCTGACGCCATACATGTCGCGCGAAACTCTCGAATACCACCACGACAAGCACCATCAGGCCTACGTGACTGCCGGCAATAATCTGGCCAAGGGCACGGAGTGGGAAAACAAGCCGGTCGAAGAGGTCGTGAAGGGCACCTTCGGCAAGAACCCCGGTCTGTTCAACAATGCGGCCCAGCATTTCAATCACACCCATTTCTGGAAATGGATGAAAAAGGACGGCGGCGGCGACAAGATTCCAGGCAAACTGGAAAAGCAGCTCACGTCCGACATCGGGCCGATCGCCAAAATAAAGGAAGATCTGGTTCAGGCCGGCGTCACGCAGTTCGGCTCGGGCTGGTGCTGGCTCGCCGTGAAGGACGGCAAGATCACCATCATGAAAACCGCCAACGGCGAGAACCCGCTGGTACACGGCGGCAAGCCGATCCTCGGCTGTGACGTCTGGGAGCATTCCTACTACATCGACTACCGCAATCGGCGCCCCGATTACCTCAAGGCGTTTTTCGATAACTTGGTCAATTGGGATTACGTGGCCGAGATGTACGAAGCGGCGATGAAATAGCTGCGCCATTCTGTAAGCCGATAAAAGCGAGGCCTTCGGGCCTCGCTTATTTGCTGTGGGGGCCCATTTGACGCATTGTCTGGATCGAATTCCCGCTTCATGACTTGTCACTGACAAGTGCCGATCCAAGCCGGGCCGATCGTGCAAGTTGCGGTGAATTCTCTCTCCTTTCGCGCAAGGGCGATGTCTGTGGCGCGCTGTATCGACGCGGCGGCGATCGCCATTTTGGCGCTGGTCGCGGCGATCGCCGCATTTACCTTTCGCGACTACGGCCTCGGCTGGGACGACTATACCCAATCCCAATATGGCGGCCTGTTGCTGTCGCTCTACTCGTCCGCCTTCGCCGACAAACGCGCGCTGTCGTTTGTCAACGTCTACATGTATGGCGGCGGGTTCGATCTCTTGGCCGCGCTTGCCGCCAAGATTCTGCCGTTCGGCCTGTTCGCGACACGCCGGCTCATCGGCGCCGCCGTCGGCCTCGTCGGCCTCTTTGTCACTTGGCGACTTGGCCGGCGCGTCGGCGGGCCCGTCGCGGGATTGTTTGCCCTCGTTCTGTTGGCGGCCTGCCCGCTCTACTACGGGCATATGTTCATCAACTCCAAGGACGGACCGTTTGCCACGGTCATGGCGATTGCGCTGCTCGGCATCGTTCGGGCGTTCGACGAATATCCGCGGGCAACCCCCGCAACGATCGTGCTGTGCGGAGTAGGCATCGGTCTGGCGATCGGTTCTCGCGTCCTCGGCGGTTTCGCGGTCGTGGATGTACTGCTGGCGCTGGCCTTTGTTGTCTTCGTGCGATCACGCGCGAGCGCGCTCATGCCTGCGCTCTCCGAATGCGGTTCTTTTCTGATCGCTTTCATTCCCGGCGCGATCCTGGCTTATCTCGTCATGGGTCTGGTCTGGCCGTGGAGCGTGCTTTCTCCGCTCAATCCCC
>PEFW01000155.1 GCA_002890675.1 Candidatus Methylaffinis lahnbergensis | reverse complement strand
ATAGCTCACGGTATTCGTCGGCTCGTCAAAAAAGCTCTCGACGCGTACCTTAGCGCCGGTGCCGGCCCCCATGGCGTGAACCTGCTCGATCGCCAGGGTCAGATTTGGATCCAAAATGGGCCTCTCCAAGAGATCGATTTCATACTTGCATAAATTATGTAATCATATATACATGGATATGTCAAGGGTGCTGAGGCGTCGAAGGATCGGGCATGGGAACAGAAACGACGGAAGGAGCCCGCATTGCGGCGCCGCGATCGCTCCGGATCGGAGACACTGCGCCGCTGTTTCGGGCGCGAGCGACCTTGGGCGAGGTAAGTCTCGACCGGTATCGAGGCCGCTGGCTCGTCTTCTTCTCCCACCCGGCTGATTTCACGCCTGTATGTACCAGTGAGTTCGTTGCGTTGGCGCGGGCCGCCTCGCAATTCGAGGCAATGAAGTGCTCCCTGCTCGGCCTTTCGGTCGATAGTCTTTACTCGCACGTCGCTTGGGTCAGGGCGATTCAGGAGATGTTCGACGTCACCGTGTCGTTTCCGATAGTCGAAGACCCGTCGATGGCCATCGGCCGCGCTTACGGCATGCTGGACGAGACGGCGCAGGATTCGGCTGCTGTCCGGGCGAGTTATTTTATCGATCCGGTGGGGACAATTCGCGCTTTGACATGGTATCCGCTGAACGTCGGCCGGTCGGTCGAGGAGATGGTCCGTATCGTGGCCGCCTTGCAACGTACCGCCTCCAACGAGGTGATGACGCCCGAAGGCTGGCGGCCCGGAGGGGAACTTCTGCTACCGCCAACTCAAGGCGTCGCCGAAGCCTTGAAGTCGGGCGCTCCAAGAAACTGGTTCTATCGCACCCGGAGCGAGGGATGAGCGCCGTCTATCAATCGCGCGAGAGCGCCAACACTGCGGCGGAGAAGCTAAAGGTCTACGCCCAGCCTCAACGTCTCATGATCCTGTCCCGTCTCCTCGATCGTGAGTGCACAGTCAGTGAAATTGATCAAGCAACCGGGATCGGCCAACCGGCCTTGAGCCAGCAATTAGCCGAACTGCGGCGCGCGGAACTTGTTCAGAGCCGCCGAAGCGCTAAGCAGGTATACTACCGTCTCGCTAATGACGATGTCTCGGACTGCGTGAAGAGTATCGAGGCGATTTTCGGAAGCGGGCGTAATGTCGTTGCAGCCGTGTCAGCTGTTGTGGCGGAAAAGCCGAAGCGGCGGCAAAAGGAGCTTGGAAGTGCTGGCGCGGCAGCCTTCGCGAAGATCATTTGACATGCCAGTATAGAATGGTCAGGATCTGCTCGCCACGGCAGCCGCCCATGGCGTCCGGCCGCCTCAGGGGAGAAGCTTCATGATCACACGGCGCGGTTTGCTGGAAGCGGCGGGTGGGGCGCTGGCATTCGGGGGCGGCGCCGCCTTGACGGCCCCCGCGCGCGGCGCCGAGTCAACAAACAGCAGTCTCCCCTCGCTCTCGCCCTTGCTGCCGGCGGGAACGCGGGCGGAAGCCGTTCTCGACACTCTGCCCGGCAAAAAGCCGCTGATCAAACTGACCTACCGGCCGCCAAATTACGAGTCGCCGCTCGCCTATTTGCGTACCGCCATCACTCCCAACGGCGAATTTTTCGTGCGCTATCATCTCGCGGACATTCCGGAGGTCGACGCCGGTACTTGGAAGCTGAATATTGGCGGAGAGGGCGCCAACGGCAATTTGCAAATCGGTCTCGACGACTTGAAGAAGCTGCCGGCATTCGAAGTCGTCGCCGTCTGTCAATGCGCGGGAAATCGCCGCGGATTGTTCGAGCCCCATGTCCCCGGCGTCCAGTGGGGCCCTGGCGCGATGGGCTGCGCGCGGTGGAAGGGCGCCAGGCTCAAGGATGTGCTCGACTTGGTTGGGCTCAAGAAGGAGGCGCTCGAAGTGGTGTTCGACGGCGCCGACGGTCCTGTCCTCGACAAGACCCCGGATTTCGTAAAAAGCCTGCCGGTGTGGAAAGCTATCGAGGAGACGACGCTCGTCGCCTATGAGATGAATGGCGAGCCGCTGCCGCATTGGAACGGCTTTCCGGCGCGGATCGTCGCGCCCGGCTGGACCGCGACCTATTGGGTGAAGCACGTCATCAGCATCACGGCCGTGACCAGGCCCTTCGATGGGTTCTGGATGAAGACGGCCTACCGGATACCTGTCGGCAAATTCCCGTTGGTGGCGCGGTTCATTTCGCAGGAGACGGCCGCGAACACCCCGATTACCGAGATTGTCGTGAACTCGCTCATCACAAACCCGGCCGATGGAGCGCGCGTCAAGGCGGGACGCAAGACGGCCATTAGCGGGATCGCCTGGGACGGCGGCTATGGCATCCGTTCCGTCGAAATCTCGGCCGACAATGGCAAGAGCTGGACGGAAGCGTCGCTCGGAGAAGATCCCGGCAAATTCGCTTTTCGCCCCTGGAGCTACGAGTATATCCCCAAGTGGCGCGGAAAATTGTTGCTCGCGGCCCGCGCCGCAAACAAGATCGGCCAAATCCAGACCCAGGAGCTGATCCCAAACCCCCCAGGCTACAATAATAACGTCGCGCAAACCGTGGCGCTCCATGTCACTTGAGGGAAAGCCCATGCGATGGATCGCAATTGTTGCCACGCTGCCCCTGATCCCGGCTTTGGCGCGCGCCGAAGAGCCGGCCGTGCATCTCAAGCAGGCACCCGGGCGAGACGTTATCGAAGGCTATTGCGGTGCCTGTCACAGCCTCGATTACATCATGATGAATTCGCCGTTTCTCGATGCGGCGCGGTGGGATGCGGAAGTCGCCAAAATGATCAAGGCGTATGGCGCGCCGATCGATCCGGCGGACGCCAAGACCATCGGGGATTATCTCAAACAGAATTACGGGGAGTGAAGTGCTCGCGCGTGAGCTGCCTGAAGCAGGCGCCAGCAATCAAACTTGGCTGGCGGGGGGGCCATTGCGTTGCTTTCAAGGTGATTGTCCCACCAGCTGACATAGAACCCGCCGCCCGGCGCCGCGACGGTGGAGGTCAAAGTGGCGCCGTTGTCGTTACTCGTGACCAGCACCCAGCCCGACGTCGGAACGCCAGCTGCCGTATAGATCCGCACCTCCGGATTTCCACCAGTGGTATAGGCAGTCACCCCGAACCCGCCGCCGGCCAGCGCCGTCACTCGGAACCCGAAAATCCCTTGGGTTGATGACGCGGAAGTTGTCGGTGACCGAATCACGAAAGCTTCCCCAGTTCTTGGGGACTTTGCCGCGCAAGAAATCGAGCATGGCGCCCGCGAATTGTCCGCATGTGGCGTGGCATGTGTTGGGCGTGATACCATTTCCGGTTGATTAGTTCGGAGCGATCCGCTTTGGCCACCAATGGAAGCCCGTTCGGCTCTGGATTTGCTCGCGCTGCTCTGAGAGGGCGATGCACTGGGCGGCGATTTTCTCGTCGAGGT
>PEFW01000154.1 GCA_002890675.1 Candidatus Methylaffinis lahnbergensis | reverse complement strand
ACTCCCGCGATCATCGCAGGCTTGCATGCAACCGCTTGTCTCGCCGAATCGATCCGTCAGGCCACGCCAAACGACGCCATCCGCCAGCGCGTAAAAATACAATCCCCATAACCCCACCGCGCAAATCCCGCCGCGCCTTCGTTCAATCCGGCTTCAATGAGGTCCCCCGGATCACCGAACCCTTCGATCGCGCGCCGCGGGGACCTCACAGAAGCCTCCAGATTCGCAAGTGGGGAGAAATCTGATTCAAGCTGTCGGCTGGATGGAGGCTGGCATGGATGGCGAGACCCTATTCAGTGGAGATGAAGACGTGGCGCTTGGGGATCCCGGCCAAGCTGGCGCCCGCCCCCAAAGCGCTTAAGCCAGAGCCCCAGCTTGCGTTACCAACTCCGCGCGAAAACGCCGCCCCGGCCGGGTGAGCCGTGGCGGCGCTCATGACTGCCATTTGATTCTGGCCGGGCCTCTCGGCCGGGCCTTCGCCTGGCAGCGTTACTCAGTATTTGGCGACCACCGGCGCGGACGGCCAGGCGAATTTATAGGTCAGGCCAATACGGCCGGTCTGCATGGTCTCTTTCGCGGTGTGGTTGGGAACAGCGAAAGGAATGAGCCCATTAACGAGGGACCCGAAGCCCGCGGTGTTGAAGCCCCGCGTGCCCCAATCATAGTAGCGGTATTCGACCCGCGCCGTCCAATTGCCATAGAAATTATATTCGAGGCCGCCGCCGACATCCCACCCATAGCGGTTGACGGAGAATTCGTCGGTAACCCCAGGCGCAAGGCCCGCTAGAGCGTGAAAAGGCTCTAATTGTATTTGGCTGCGGATGTCGCCATAGGCAAAGCCGCCAATCGCGTAGATGAGCAAGTGGTCGAAGGCCCAGCCGAGGCGGCCGTCGGCCGATCCGAATTGGCGGATCGAGGTCTCCAAAAAATCAAGCGGAGGGTGTGAGGCGGTTCCGGTGATGCCGGCGAAATTGTATTCGAGCTGCACCCCAGCGACGAAAGGTCCCGAAAACTGATAATTATAGCCGAGGTGAATGCCACCGAAAACCCCCGAGCTCCCGTATCTGTCGGAAGGCGGAAATAACGGATTACCATTCTGATTAGTAATCAGACGGACCCCGGTCTCGCCCGCTCCGCCGCCGACCTGGGCGCCAAGTTCGAAGCCTGTCCAGGTAAAGACAGGCGGAGGCGGAGGCGGCGGCGGTGGCACGCCAAGATCCGCCGCGTAGGTGGATGTTCCGGTCAATAGAACGCCAGCCGCCGCGCCAGCCAAACACCGCAGGAAATCTCGCTTCATGGAATCGCTCCCCTCTGTCATTACACCTTTAGCCGTCGTTGTCGGCATTAACTCTTACCACCAACGCAAAACCTAACAAGCGCGCCGGAGCCACAATGCCGCGTTAATCGCGCAACGAAGTTGCAATTTCGCGGTGTGTTGCATTTTTGTTGCACCTCCGCCAGCGGATTTCTGGCGGATTGGAACATGGCGATGGGAACGGCCGCATCGCGAAGGAAGCGCAAGGTATCCTTGCGCGTTGCGAGCCGCAAGAGAAGCAAGAGAAGTAAGAGCAGATTGTGTCCCATTTTGCGCCGCGCCGCCTCTTTTCGTCTTGTCGTCTTGGCGGGCGCGCGGCGAATCATTGGCGAAGGCTTGGCTGTGGTCGCCTCGGAAAGGTCGTTGTCCACGCCGGCTTTTGGCGCGGTCCACTGCGCCAGCCGCGCCACATGATTGCCGGTCAACCGCTCGGCGGCGACGCCGGCGGCGGAAGCCCATGCGCGATGCGCCCCAAACCCAGCCAGCTCTCCAGCATGGCGACAGGGCAGGTGGCAGCCTGCGACCCGCGGCCAATCTCGACCTCGCGTGGCCAGTCTCGCCGTTGATTCCGTCGCGCCCGCGGCGGCCGTCCGCGCGGCCAAATTGCAGGATCGCGCGAGCCGATGTCTGTTCGAACGCCTCACCGAACTCGGTGACGTGCCTGAATTTTCCGGGCGGCCAAGCTTTCGCCTCCATGGTCTGTAGAGGTTTCCGACAATGCGGGAATCGATTGGCGGTAAGCAACCGCCGTGTCGGTTTTGATAGCGAAGTTCAACAACTGAGAGACATCGCTATATCCGCGCGCTGTACGCCGCCAGAAATTTGTCTCTGCGGAATCGCCATAGGAACTCGACGTAGCGGCTCCTTTCTGAAAAGATTCGCTCTCTAAACGACAGAATCAACCGCTGTCGCTGGTTGGAGACAAGCCAGGGAGACAATGGTCAATTTCCGTTTTATCCACGCCGCTGACCTGCATCTCGACAGCCCCCTCATCGGGTTGGCCAAAAAGTCCGAGGACTGCGCGGCACGCCGCGATGATGCTTCGCGCCGGGCTTTCGATAATCTGGTTGGGCTCGCCATCGAGGAGGACTGCCGGCTGATTGTGGTGGCGATTGACGAACTGGGGGCGGTCATTCATGGACGAAGTTATCCGCAGCGCGACGTCGTGGACAATATTGCGATCGAGTATCCGAGTCCGGTTCCGGTCCGCTTCAACATCGGCTTACTGCGCACCGCCTGTGGCGGCAGCGAGGGGCACCTCCCCTATGCGCCTTGCGCGGTCGCGCAGCTCGTCAATCATGGCTATCAATATTGGGCTCTGGGCCACATCCACAAACGGCAGGAATTGGCCAAGGCCCCCTATATCGTCTATCCCGGCAATCTGCAGGGGCGCAGCGTTAGAGAGACCGGCCCGAAGGGAGCGACGTTCGTCGAAGTCGTGGACGGGGGCGTCTCGCGAATCGAACACCGCGCGCTCGACGTTGTCCGCTGGACAGTCGAAGATGTGAATCTTACGGGCATGGAAACTCGGGAAGCGCTGTTGCCCGCGGTTCGGGAAAGCGTCGAGCGGGCCTACGCCGGTTGCGATGGCCGCGCTCTGGCAATGCGCCTGCGCGTTGTGGGTTCGACCTTCTTGCACGCCGAACTCGCCGCGACAGCGGCATCGGTGCGAGAAGAGATCGAAACGCTTGCGGCAGGCATCGCAAGCGACATATGGATCGAGAAGGTAGAAATCCGGACGTCGCCTTCCGCCGCCAGCGCCGATGTCGATCCAACCGTCGCCGGCAGGTTACGCCAGGCAGTGCAGAGTTTGGCGGCCGATCCCTGGCTCACCCTGCACCTCGAAGCCCTGCTCGCGGAAATTAATAAAAAATTGCCGGCCGGAGCGCGACGCGACGAGATTTTCCAAGTCCTGAGAGACGAAGGGCCGGAGAAAGCCCGCACGTTGGCTCTGGCCATGATCGACCTTGGGCAGGGCTGATCCGATGCGATTCGAATCCTTCACGTTCGAGAAATATGGTCTCGTCGACAGCTGTACGTTGTCCTTTCCGCCCGATCCCGGCCTTGTCGTGATCTATGGACCGAATGAAGCCGGCAAGAGCACGAGTCTCGCCGCGATCGCGGATTT
>PEFW01000153.1 GCA_002890675.1 Candidatus Methylaffinis lahnbergensis | reverse complement strand
ATAGCTCACGGTATTCGTCGGCTCGTCAAAAAAGCTCTCGACGCGTACCTTAGCGCCGGTGCCGGCCCCCATGGCGTGAACCTGCTCGATCGCCAGGGTCAGATTTGGATCCAAAATGGGCCTCTCCCAAGCCTTCGATTTCATACTTGGCTCCCACTGGCTGGCCGTATGCGCTCATGGTCTGGGCTTACGCGCTCGGGTCTTTCATGCTGGCGAGCGCAGTCAAGATCGGCACCTATCGTCTGCTGGAGCACCGTGCCGAACACCAAGCGCGTCATCTAACCCGCGTTGAAAGTCACGTTGCCATGCCGAAGCGAGCGGCGGCGCAAAATATCCCGCCCCGGACCTGTCCCCCGAAGCTTTAGCGTAGGGGGACAAGATTCAGTGATAGCTCGCGCTCGAATTGCTACATGTTCTCCACTGGATTGAGGTCGGGTGATTTTGACGGCAACGGCAACTTCCTCAGTAGGTCTTGGCGAGGTAATCCGCGATGGACTTCGCGTCCGCGTCATTGATCGGCGCGTGGTAGACCTTAGTCATTTTCGTGACCTCGGCCTCCCAGAACGCTTTGCCGCGGTTCGGCGGTTGCGTGTTGACGTAGTCAGCCGAGTGGCACTTTAGGCAGTGATTCTGTGCCGGCTCGACGCCGGGTCCCGGCCGCAGGGTGGCGGTCTCTTCGGGAAGCGTGTAAGTCAAGGCCTTGGGGTAACTCACGCCCGCCATTGTCAGAACGGCGGCCGCCAAGGCAGCAAGCGAGGAAAGGGTTGGCATCCGCAAGTTCGCGCTCTCCTCTTAAGCCGCCTGTACCCGCACCGTCTCGACGACGTTGCGCATGTAGCCGGCGGGGTTCCACAAAGGCGCCATCGGCTGCGACTGGCCGATGCGGTTGATCGCGCGCACCTTCAGTTCATGCTTGCCTGGCGGGAACCGCACGGCGCTTTGCCATTCCCGGAACGAGTAGATACCAAGATCCGGACCAAGCTTTGTCGCGTGCCAGATTTGACCCGCATCCGTCGACAACAAAACATCCGTGATCCCGTAGCCGCCATCGAAGGCGATACCCTTTACGAGCATCTGGGTTCTGGCTTTGACCTTGGCGCCATCGGCTAGGTTCGTGATGAAAGAGCGCAGGTCGAAGCGCTTGATGGGAACGGTCGCGGCGGGTGCCTGGCCCGGTTCAGTGCAGGCGCAACTATTGTCGGGGATGCGATAGGCGCTCTTCATCCAAAACCCGTCGTAGATAGTGTCGATCACGGTGATCTCGTTCAAGTGCTTCACCCAGTAGGTGCCGTAGTGGCCAGGCACGACGAGCCGCGCGGGATAGCCGTTGAGCCAGGGCAGGTCCTCGCCATTCATGGCGTAGGCGATCATGACCTCACTATCCATGGCGTGTTCGATGTCGAGGGCTTTGACGAAGTCGGGCGTCTCGGAAAAGACTGGCTTGTCTAGACCGCTAAAGGTGACCTGACGGCTCCCGGCCTGAACGCCGGCCTTGTCGAGAACGGCCTTTAGCGGAACCCCACGCCAGCGGGCATTGCCCATGGCGCCGCTCGCAAGCTGGCCGCCCGCGACACGAGGGTAAAAGAATCCGCGGCCGTTCCCACTGCATTGATTGACGGCGACGATCTCGACCGGCTCAAAGCCGGTCTTGAGATCGGTCAAGGATAACGACAGTGGGCGGTCGACCTTGCCTTTCACCTCGATGCGGAATTCGCCGGGATCAATGAAAAGCGGAATGCCGGCCAAATGGTAGCGCACGAAGAAGGCATCGTTCGGGGTGATCACACTTTCGTTGAATACCGCGAACGGCGTCTCGAGCTGCGGCGGGCGCGACGTTAGGCAGATGAGCGGCCGCTTACCAGGGTAGCGCGCCAGGGGCCTCTCGCCATTGGCGAAAGGAAGGATCGTGGCGTCATCCGCATATGCAGCGAACGGGAGACTAAGTTTCGCTAGAGCAGCGCCGGCGAGCGCGCCTCCCGCTCCGCTGAGAAGGGATCGTTTGTTCATCATGATTTTGTTTCCTCCCCCGCCCGCCCATAGGAAACGGGCTACTTTTTTGGATCGAACGGGGTGCCGAGCGCTCCGGTCACGTTGCGGGGCATGGTTCAAGGCATTCAGTCTTGCCCATCCGCGTCCTGTCGCGTGCCGAGCTGAGGTGCTTTTCGCCAACTGTCGGAAATGACGATGCCGGCCAACATTTATTATGCCCCTCGATCAAACGGACGTCCAATGCATAATTAGTCTAGCGTTATATGCCGATCGGACATACATTGAACCAATGGACCTGAGGCGCTTACGAACCTTCGTTGCCGTAGCCGAGCTGGGCACTGTTTCGAAAGCAGCGCTACGCCTGCGAATTGGGCAGCCTGCCCTTTCGCGGCAAATCAGCGATCTCCAGCAAGAACTGGGGCTTAGGCTATTTGACCGCGTTGGGCGCGGCCTCGTCCTGACTGCAGAAGGCGAGCAGTTCCTGGAAGATTGTCGCGGCGCATTAGGCCACATTGACTCGCTCGGCGAGCGGGTAGAACTGCTCCGGCGTCGAGACAGGGGAGTGTTGAAGGTTGCCGCGGCGCCGCAGACGATCGAAAGTGTCTTATCAACATTCCTGCCCCGATACGCTGGACGCTTTCCCAACGTGCACGTGAAACTAACTGAGGCCCTCGGTCACGATCAGTCTGCCCTGCTGGAACGCGGCGACGCCCATATTGGCATCAGACAAGTTCAAGGTGATCGACCCTTCGAGAGTCTCCCATTACCCCCGGATGAGGTTTTGGCCGCATGCACTCCCTCACTCGAGCTTGGCCACGCCGACGTGATTGATATCGGCCGTCTCGCGTCCTATCCGTTGCTGTTACTTGAATCCGGTTACTCGATTCGGAGATTGTTCGACGCCGCTTGCCGCCTCGCAGACGTCGAGTTCAACATTCTGCTTGAGAGCCGCGCGCCTCATACCTTGCTCGCGCTCGCCGAGGCCGGGCTAGGAGTAGCGATTATTCCGTCGCTCCTGCGGACGGATCGCTACGCGTTGAAAATAGTCCGCGTGACACACCGGCGCAAGCCGCTTCGAGAGCGATTTGCCATTCAGTGGGACAAGCGGCGCCCTTTGCCGCCCTATGCCGAGGGCTTTTGCGAGGCGCTTGCCCAGTATATGCGCGAGGTCCTCCCGATTACGCAGCCGTCCGGAAGCAAGACGACCACCGTACGGAAGCTGGCTGCTGTTCGAAAATCTTGCAGGTAGTGAATGCCAAATTCTTCTGGCCTTCGAGCGCGCCGCGGAACATCGCTCAAGTAGCTTTCCCGAAGCTCGCTTGCCTTCGCCGTCGGGAGCGCACCGCTCGTCACGGCGTGTGATATTTCTGCCGGGTGGACCTTTAGAGCCCTGAAGCGATAACCAGCATCGACGGGTTCTCCTTGAGCGTCCGGATTACTCCTGCTTCCTTTGAGGGATTGGAGCGCCCGTTCTAGACGTTCACG
>PEFW01000152.1 GCA_002890675.1 Candidatus Methylaffinis lahnbergensis | reverse complement strand
GCTGAAGTCCACTCCTTTCTGCGATGAAAATTAAGCGCCAATCGCCCCACTGTTTGCGGTCAAGCCTTTGCCAGGGGCCGGCTGCGTCTCTGGATTCAAGAGTTCGAATCCTCTCTGGGCAGCCAGGAATCCTCCTCAAATCGCTGCGTATTTGTAGTTTCCTCGCCCGCCGGAATAGTCTTGAAACTTCCGCGCGTTAGCTACCCGGCGAGCTCATCAGTGCCAACCGGAGACGCCAAACGCCTGGGTCCGGGGCGCAAACGGCCGCCGGGTCTCTCGAGGCCGTTTTTGAGTTGTCGGATGTGGAGCGTTTGGCCTGGATCTTGATGGAGGTTTAGGCGGGGAAGCCAAGGAAACAGCAACGGCCACAGGGTCTCTCAAGGCCGTTTTCGAGTCGTCGGATGTGGAGCGTTTCGCCTGGGCTTTGATGGAGGTTTAGGCGGCGAAGCCGAAAACATGTCGCTGTTCGCTCCAGTCGTGCGGCAGGTCCTTGCTCAGTCGCAAGAGTCGTGTCGGCGTGAGCTCGATCGGCTGACGGCCCTCAAGCAGCGCGCACACAATATCAGGCGCCAGATGGGACAATCGAATGAGGGAGGTTAGCCGGCACTTGTTCATTCCAAGGCGTCCACTCATCGCCTCGATGCTGTCCTCCGATCCTGACAGGAGCTGGATTCGGATCGTGAAAGCGTCTTTGATCAGTTCGACGAGGCCTGCGTTGACTTCAGCCTCGGCGCCATTCGCGATGATGAGGCGCTTCCCCTTGCCGGCGCGTCGCAGCTTCGCCTCGATCGACACGGTGATGGGGTCGATATCAGGCCTTTGGCTCCCTCCTCCCGCTTCCAGCGCCGCGGCGATTTTCGCGCGGCTCAGCCAGATGTCGATCCGATTGGCCGCAATGGTTACCCGTTCGACAATGTCCAGGACGAGGCTTTTCATCTCGACGGGCGGCATGGCGAGCCATCGCTTGGAAAGCGTGAAAGCGTTGCGCAAGGCCGCATCAAAGGCGCGAGCCTCAAGATCGAGCGGTGTGAGCGCATCACCGATGTCGGTGCTTGACGAGAAAAACGCCCTCAGTTGGTCGAGCACCAACGCCTCGATATCCTCCGCCGGGACGCGCATTCCTTTCTGGGCTTGCGGGGGATCTCCCGCCAGAAGGGATGCCGAGACGTAGTAGCGGTATCGCTTGGCCTTCTTTGTGGCGTGGATCGGCGTCATCCGACTGCCGTCCGCATCGACGATCAATCCGGCCAACAGACTCGGCGCCTCCGCGCCCACCGCCAATGCACGCTCCTGCCGATTGGCCGCAAGCTTGTCCTGCACGGACCTGCCAAAGCTCCCGATCGAGGATGGCCTCGTGGGGGCCCGGGTAGGCTTCGCCTTGGTGAACAATGTCGCCCCGATAGAGCCGGTTCTGCAGCATCAGATAGAGGGCCCCGCGGGAGAAATGTTTATTTCCGGCCAGCCGTCCGCCGGCGCCTTCACGGCGCTTGCTCACTATATCCTGCCGGTTCGAGTTCGGCCCTGAGCAGCGCGACCGATCCCAGTTCCGCATAGCGTTTAAAGATCAACCGGACGGTCGCCGCCTCAGGCTCATTCACGAGCGAGCTCATGACGTCCCTGATGGTGTTGGTGGCGACGCGCGTGTAGAGCGCGGTCGTATCGAGCTTCGCGTGCCCCAAAAGAACCTGGATCACACGGATATCGATGTTCTGCTCAAGCAGGTGCGTTGCAAAGCTGTGCCGCAGGGTATGCGGGGAGACGCGCTTGGCGATCTCGGCCATCTGGGCCACCGCGTGGCAGGCGCGATTGAGCTGACGCGTCGACATCGGGTTGATCGGGTCAAGCCCGGGAAACAGCCAGACTTGTGGCCGCGCGATGCGCCACCAGTCGCGCAAAAGTTCCAGCAACTGTGGCGAGAGCATCGCGTGACCATCCTTGCCACCCTTGCCCTGCTCGACGCGCAGCATCATGCGCTTGCTGTCGATATCCGAGACTTTTAGCGAGACGACCTCGGAGACGCGCAGGCCGGCGCCATAGGCGCGCTGAGCGCGGCCTTGTACTTGACGCCGGGCGCCGCCTCCAAGAGGCGAGCGACCTCCTTCGGGGCTCAGGACGACCGGCAGCTTGCGCGGCTCGTGGACGAACGTCAGATGCCGAGCCGCGTCGGCCCGACCGAGCGTCACGGTGAAAAAGAACCGCAACGCCGAGACGGTGGAGTTGATAATCGGCGCGCCCGCGCGGTTCTCGGTCAAGTGCAACTGGAAACGACGGAGATCCTCATTGGTCGCCGTGTGTCCGGCGATCGGCCGAGGAATCTTGTCAGTTTCATAACCGTGCGGATGTAGTCGTGCTGGGTCTTCGACGCGAAATGGCGGACACTCATGTCCTCGATCATGCGCCGGCGAAGTGGGGTGATGCCTCGGTCATGCGATACTCCTGTCTGAAGCGAGGTTGCTAACCCCTCGATCTTCAAACAGGACGCTCCCGCCCCGTTACCGCACTCCCCAGGCGACACCCACCAGCCGGCGCGAGGTGCGCTACCGCGCGAGCGGTTTAGTTCAGTGGGATGGTCCGGCCGTGCTCCTGCCCTACCAGCGCTGATACTGGGATAGGGCGACTGGCGGCGATCACTAGCAAGGACTATGACGAGAAGAAGCCTTATCAGTAGTTCACTCTCTTAATTTACGTAGCGCGCTCGGCATATTTTTCCAAAGCCGCCCAAAATTCGGCGGCGGTTTCGAATCGCCGTTCGTCCGCCTCGAGGACGGGACGCGGCCGATGCGGCGCTAGTGGCGCCTGAGCATTAGCGATCATTGCCAGCACTTCGGCAATTGCTTTAGTCTTGCGATCCCGGCGCGATGAATGGATCATTGCTTTGCCCTCTCTCACAACCCTTCGCGAAGATGGTCCGGCACAAGCGCCCCATCGATGCTCGGGCGCTGTTTTCTGGATTTTCTTCCCGTCAGAAACATGACGACCGCCGGTTCGGTGCAGGGCGCATTAATGATGCCCTTCACGACCCCCTGTTCAGGGGGCCGTCCCGGCTTTCAGGTTTCATCGCCTGGATTGGATTGTCACGAAACCGCTTCCTCCGCGCCCCCCGTTAAGGAATTAATGCCCTAATGGGAAGGGTAGGCCCGCGACAAGGCGGCGGCTGCGGTCGGCGTCAGCGCCTCCCCTGCCGAGTTCAATAACGATCGTTACGTATTCATTGCCCCATACTTCGCTGAAGTGAACACGAAGATTACCGTTTCGATGATCGCCGGAACGCCCTCCTATGCGGCCAGCTGCATCGCCAGAACGTCTTCCAAGACTCGCCTAAAATCAGGCTGCGGCGCAAGGCACATGGTTCGATAAGTGTCCAGGGAGGGCAGCCACACTCGACCGCAACCCGGACAAAATGCGCGTGCGCCGCCAGCCTCGTCCGGGACATTGTCGAGCGAGCAACCATCACGGCCGATCGGATCGAAATTCGCCTGGGCAAACAAAAACAA
>PEFW01000151.1 GCA_002890675.1 Candidatus Methylaffinis lahnbergensis | reverse complement strand
TACTGGATGACCATTCTCTACATCGAGGAGCCGGTCGAATTGATCTCCTTCCTCGCCTTGGTCGGCTGGATGTGGAAGACCCGCGACATGGACGTCGCAAACGTCGCCCCGCGCGAGGAAATGCGCCGTGTCTTCAACCTGATCAGCTGGATAATGATGTACGGCATCGCGATTTACTGGGGCGCCAGCTACTTCACGGAGCAGGACGGCACCTGGCATATGACGGTTATCCGCGACACCGACTTCACGCCTAGCCATATCATCGAGTTCTACATGAGCTACCCGATGTATATCGTGATCGGCGTGGGCGGCTTCATGTATGCGAGGACCAGGCTCCCGACCTACGCCTGCAAGGGCTGGTCGATTGCCTACGTCCTTCTGTTCGTTGGCCCGTTCATGATCTTCCCGAACGTCGGGCTCAATGAATGGGGTCACACCTTCTGGTTCATGGAGGAACTCTTCGTTGAACCGCTGCACTGGATGTTCGTCTTCTTCGGCTGGTTCTCGCTCGCCGTCTTCGGCGTGACGCTGCAGCTGATTGGCCGCGTCGTCGAGCTTGCGCACGGCCACGAGGAGCTGCTCGGTCTCGAGCCGGCGGAATAAGTAAGCGCTTCGTGTGTTGAGGACCCCTTGGTCTGACCGCGAAACGTTCAGCCCAATTGGCCGGCCGCTTCCCGAAAGCGAGTTTTTCTCGGGGAGCGGCCGTGTCGGGGCTGCGGTGATTTTGTAAGCCAACTGTAATTTACTCCGGTCATCCGGCGAGTGGGTCCGGGCGGAGTAACTGGGAGGATAGTATGCTACGAGATAAGTCAATGAAGACCGGAGCGGCTCCGGCGGCCGAATCGATCTTGGCGTCGCCGGGCATCGAAGGCGGCGCCGGCGCGAATGCACCGGTCGCGGCCGCCAACGTGGGCGCAGTAGCGGCGGCGGCTTCGCCGTTCCATTCCCGCGCCGAGGCGGCGGGTGCCGTCAGGACAGCCGACCTTCTGATCCTGACGTTTCTCTTTCTAATCATGATCGGCGGCTATCATGTCCATGCCATGCTGACCATGGGCGACTGGGACTTCTGGGTCGACTGGAAGGACCGGCGCATGTGGCCGACCGTCCTGCCGATCATGCTGGTTACATTCCCGGCGGCCGCCCAATATTTCTTCTGGGAGCATTTCCGGCTGCCGTTCGGCGCGACATTCCTTTGTGTCGCCCTTCTCTTCGGCGAATGGCTCGACCGCTACATCAGCTTCTGGGGCTGGACCTACTATCCGATCAACCTCGTCTGGCCGACCTCGCTGGTCCCGCAGGCGCTGTTCCTCGACATCGTGCTTCTGCTCAGCAAGAGCTTTATCGTTACCGCGATTGTCGGCTCGATGGGCTTTTCGCTGCTCCTCTATCCGAACAATTGGGTGATCCTTGCGCAATTCCATCAGCCGACCGAGCAATATGGCACGCTGATGTCGTTGGCCGATGTCATCGGCTTCCACAACGTTCGTACCTCGATGCCCGAATACATAAGAATTATCGAACGCGGCACGATGCGTACCTTCGGTAAGGATGTCGTGGGCGTCGCGGCGTTCTTCTCAGGGTTCGTCTCGATTATCGTGTATTTCGTCTGGTGGTATGTCGGCAAGATGTTCTCCACCACGAAATACATGAAGTCCATCTAACCCGCCGCCGCAAGGTCCCGATGAGGACTCGAAGGGCGCGTTTTCGCAATGCAAGAGGCACGGCATTGCCGTGTGGGAGAGTAACCAATGACAACAACAATGTTTAGTTCACTGGCGCGCCAAACGGGGAGGCTGTGGGCCCTGGTTTTGGCCGCCGCGCTCGCCGTGACGATGGCGGCCATCGGCCCGGCCGACGCCCACGGCGAGAAATCGCAGGCGGCGTTTCTCCGGATGCGTACGCTCAATTGGTATGACGTGGTATGGTCGAAGACCAACGTCGCCGTCAACGAAGAGTATGAGATCACCGGCAAGCTCCATATCATGAACTCTTGGCCGGCGGCCATCAAGGTGCCGGACCAGTGCTTCTTGAACACCGGGCAGCCAGGAGCGATGGCGGCCAGGTTGGGCGTATGGGTCGGTGCCCCGGGGCAAATGCAGTTCACGCCGCGCTCGATGCGGCTGGATGTGGGCAAAACCTACGCGTTCAGGATTCTTCTCAAGGGGCGCCGCCCCGGCCATTGGCACACGCACGTTCAATTGAGCGTCATGACCGGCGGCCCGATTCCCGGCCCAGGCCAATATATCGACATCAAGGGCAATTTCTCCGACTTCGTCGACGACGTGAAGTTGCTTAATGGGACCACGGTCGATATCGAGACCTACGGGATTGGCAAGATCTATATGTGGCATCTCTTCTGGATCGTCGTCGGTGGCTGGTGGATCCTCTATTGGTTCGGCAAACGCGGCTTCATCGGCCGGTTTGCGTGGGTCGCATCCGGAAAGGCGGAAGAGGTTATTACGCCTCAAGAGCGGGTGGTCGGCGCGATAACACTTCTCGCGGTTCTGCTCGTGGTCATCATCTTCTATGCGATCACGGTCAGTGGTAATCCAAACACCATCCCGTTGCAGGCTGGTGACTTCAGAAACATCACGGCTCTCGAAAATGAAGTGGACTCGGGGCCGATCACAATCAAATATCTGAATGGGACCTATAAGGTGCCTGGACGCGAGTTGGTGGCCAATTTCAAGATCACCAACAACGGCAAGGAGCCGCTGCGGATCGGTGAATTTAACACCGCGGGCCTCCGATTTCTGAATCCGGACGTCTACACCGCGAAGGTGGTATATCCGGATTACTTGCTGGCGGAGAGGGGCTTGTCGCTGAACGATAATTCTCCCATCGCGCCTGGCGAGACCAGGGACGTCGCGGTCACCGTGCAGGACGCGCGGTGGGACACAGAACGGCTTTCGGGTCTAGCCTATGACGTCGATAGCTCGTTCGCCGGCGTTCTGTTCTTCTTCTCGCCGAGCGGAGCACGCTACCCGATGGAAGTCGGCGGACCAGTGATACCGACCTTCATGCCTGTCTGAGATGTTGTCTCGGGTAGGTTGTAAAAGGTAAACAAGATGAGTAATTTCCCCCGCTGGCGCTTACGCTCCGGCGGGGGAAATATTTTGGGAGCTCAATATCCAATGATGATACGAGGAATCGCCGCGTGGCTCCTGGCCATGGTTCTGCTCGCGTCCGCCGCGCATGCGCATGGCGGGGTGGGCATGGTGGATAAAAGATGCGTTTTGCGGATTGGGCCGGACATCATGTTCTTCACCGGATACCAGCCGCAACTTTCCCGGGATGAATTTTGCGACGATATCCCAAGCGCCGGGCAAATGGTCGTGACGCTCGATATGCAAGAATCCGAGCTCCGCGACATGCTGACCGAAATCCGCCTCATCAAGGATGAGGGAAACCATACGACGATGAATGGGCTCCCGTTCCTGACCGACGCGGAGCTGGGGAGCCCGCAAGTTCTCGATCCCGTGACCATCACTCATGTGCCGCCCAAGACATATCCGACGGGCACGCTGACCTTCGAGCACACCTTTCCCGAGAACGGCAAATTCATAGGCATCGTGACCGTGAAAAACGCGCACGGCCAGACCTATGTGTCGCAGTTCCCGTTTTCGGTGGGC
>PEFW01000150.1 GCA_002890675.1 Candidatus Methylaffinis lahnbergensis | reverse complement strand
GTCGACACCGCCCTCGGTGAAATCACCCCATCTCTCCTTAATTTTCCCTTCTAATTGCTTCGAGATTCCTTCGATGGGATTCCAATCCATTGCAGCGTCCTTTCGCTTAGCGTGCGGAAAAGTTGCATCTATAATGTCGACAGCTATGGATGAGTTCCAACATCGCCTTTGCCAAACGGGCGGCGGGAACGGACGGCCGGTGAGCTGCATCTTCGTAACCGACCCGATCACGCTCGAACTCGGCAAGACTTCCTAGGGAACGTTTTTTTGGTAATCATCCTCACCTTAAACCATGGGCAAGTCGCAAGGCAGTTCTTCCGGAACTTTCGCCCGTCCAACACATTATCCATCCACACTTAAGAGAGGCCGGAAAACCTTGATCTTTAATCAACGAAGGAGTTTCAATGCGTATCGCCCTCGTCGCGCCGCTGGCGGAAGCCGTGCCGCCCAAGTTCTATGGCGGAACGGAGCGGGTTGTGTCCTGGCTGGCGGAGGAGCTTGTTAGGCAAGGGCACCGGGTTACTTTGTTCGCGAGCGCCGAGTCGGAGACGGCGGCCGACCTTTTCGTTTGCAATGCGCAAAGTCTGCGGCTTGCGGGAATCCGCGACCATCTCGGCAGTACGCTAGCCATGCTGCGAGAGGTCCGCCACCGCGCCGATGATTTCGACGTTATTCATTTTCATGTCGACCTGCTTCCGCAAGCCCTGTTCCACGATCTCGCACACAAATGTCTCGTGACGATGCACGGGCGGCTCGATTTGCCCGATGCTCTGCCGCTCTACAAAGCCTATCCGGAGATGCCGCTCGTTTCGATTTCAAACGCGCAGCGGCGGCCAATGCCGGCGGATGCCAATTGGCTCGCCACCATCCCGCATGGACTGGTTTCGCATGTTTGTCCGTTCAACCCTGAGGGCGGGAGCTATTTGGCTTTTCTCGGACGCATTTCACCAGAAAAACGTCCGGACCGCGCGATAGAAATTGCCAGGCGCGCCGGTCTACCCTTGAAGCTGGCGGCAAAGGTAGACGCCGTCGACGTTGAGTATTTCGAGACCGAGATCGAACCGCTTCTCGACCATCCCCTCATTGAATTCATAGGTGAAATCGACGAAACCCAAAAATGCGAATTTCTCGGCAACGCACGCGCGCTTTTGTTTCCGATCGACTGGCCGGAGCCTTTCGGACTCGTCATGATTGAAGCGATGTCGGCGGGAACGCCGGTGATTGCCTGGCCAAATGGATCCGTGCCGGAAGTCGTTAACGAGGGTGTCAGCGGCAGGATGGTCAACTCGATTGAGGCGGCGGTGGCGGCGGTGCAACAGTCCGCTCACATGGACCGCCACAAGGTTCGCGCCGAATTTGAAAAGCGGTTCACCGCGGCGCGGATGGCAAGCGCATATGTCGTGGCCTATCGTGCGCTCCTGGCACATGTACCGACAACCGCGCGACTGCCGGAGGTTGCCATGTGGGCGTGGCCGCGCGCGAGGTCCCGCAGCGATCTTGGGAGCGACTTGCGAAGCAAGGCAGCGGGCAGGTCTTGAACCCGGCGGGTTGAGGCGATAAATCCCAGACGGCATCCAGAACCGGCGTACGCCAGGCACTCGCAGGGCGGGCACATTGCCACGCGGTCTACGGTGGCAAAACGCACCTTGCGCGGAGAATGGACATCGGTGATGACCCTCATGCGGCGGCACGCGGTATAGAACATATCGCGGACGCGACGATCGAGCTGCCCCAGCACTATATCGAAATCGAGGGGTCCCTCGTCCAGCGGGCGCTGCGGACCCTGAAACATGGCGATGCTTTCGCGGTCTTCGATAATTATGGCGACATTGGCGTCATCGGCTCCGGACCCGAAGGTCTTTATTTCAACGACACCCGCTTTTTGTCTTGGTACGGACTCTGGTTCGAGGGCAAACGGCCGTTGTTGTTGAGTTCGGTCGTTCAGGACGACAATGCCGCTCTCTCCGTTAATCTTGCCAATCCCGATGTCCATATAGACGGCGTCATTTCGCTGCCGCGCGGCACGATTGCGATCGAGCGCACCAAATTCCTTTGGCAGGCTGTCTGCTTTGAGAGGATCGGTTTTCGCAATTACGCCGACAGCACCAGACATTTTCGCATCGACATTGGGTTTGGCGCCGATTTTCGCGATCTGTTCGAAATTCGCGGAACCTCACGCACACGGCGCGGCACGTCCACGTCGTTGGTCACCGAAGACGGCGCCGGGTTTCATTACGAGGGGCTCGACAATGTAAAGCGCAAGACGGAATTGCGCTTCTCGCCGTCGCCCACGCGTCTTGAGACGAATTGCGCGACGTTTGAATTCGAGCTTGCGCCCAATACCCGGAGGTCACTCTTTGTCTCGGTTCTTTGCGAGGACAGGAACGAGCCACGGATCAATCCCTTTGGACGTGCTTTCCGGGCGAGGCGGCGCGCGATCCGGGGCAAGGCGACCGGCATCGCAACGATCGAAAGCTCGAACGAACTTTTCAATGAAGTCTGCCGGCAGTCCACCGCCGACCTCTACACGCTGATGACGCGGACGAGCCACGGGCTTTATCCCTACGCGGGCATTCCTTGGTACAGCACGGCTTTCGGACGCGATGGAATCATCACGGCCATGCTGCTCCTGTGGCTGGACCCGACCGTCGCCAAGGGTGTTCTGCATTTTCTCGCCGCGACCCAAGCGAAAACCTTCGATCCCTTCGCCGACGCGCAGCCGGGTAAGATCCTGCATGAAACCCGGAACGGAGAAATGGCGCGTCTGCGCGAAGTGCCATTCGGGCTCTATTACGGCACCGTCGATGCCACGCCGCTCTATGTCATGCTGGCTGGCATGTATTTCGACCGGACCGGAGACATCGAAACGATCGCCGCGATCTGGCCGAATATCAAGGCGGCTCTGCAATGGATCGACACGTTCGGCGACGCGGATGGAGACGGCTTTGTCGAATATGCGCGGCAAAACGCGTCGGGCCTTGTCAATCAAGGCTGGAAGGATTCTTTTGATGCGATCTTTCACGCCGATGGCGCATTGGCCGAAGGGCCGATCGCGCTTTGCGAAGTGCAGGGCTATGTGTTCGCGGCCAAGACGCATGCCGCGAAACTCGCGCATCGCGTGGGCGAGTATGATCTCGAAACCGGATTGCGCGGCGAGGCGCAAGGTCTGCAACAGAAATTCGAGGCGGCTTTTTGGTGCGAGGATCTTGGCACCTTTGCCTTGGCGCTCGACGGAGACAAGAGTCCATGTCGGGTCCGGACATCGAATGCGGGCCATGCGCTATTCGTCGGGATCGCCGCGCCGGAACGGGCGGCACGCCTCGCCGAGACATTGCTTGGCCGGGATTCGTTCAGCGGATGGGGGATCAGAACGGTCGCGAGCGGCGAGGCGCGATTCAATCCGATTTCCTATCACAACGGCTCGGTCTGGCCGCACGACAACGCGATAATAGCGCTTGGTCTTGCCCGTTATGGCCTCCGGTGGCACGCGGCCAAGGTCTTCTCCGCGATGTTCGAAGCGGCAGCGTACCAGGAGTTGCGCCGCCTGCCGGAGTTGTTCTGCGGCCTCATCCGCAAACCGCACCGCGGCCCGACGGCCTATCCCGTTGCTTGCGCCCCGCAAGCCTGGGCGTCGGCCGCGCCTTTTGCCTTTCTCGGGGCCTGTCTTGGCATGGAGCTGCGTCATGAAGCCAATTCGGTGTCATTCCGCGACCCT
>PEFW01000015.1 GCA_002890675.1 Candidatus Methylaffinis lahnbergensis | reverse complement strand
CCGCCGTCTGGAGCTATAATGGGGAGGTGCCCGGGCCGCTCCTGCGCTTCAAAAAAGACGAGGAGGTCAAAGTAAGGCTTGTCAACAAGCTCGCCCAGCCGGCAAGCCTCAACTGGCACGGCGTGCGAATCGTCAATGCGATGGATGGCGTCGCCGGCCTGACGCAAGAGCCGGTCCCGCCAGGCGGCTCTTTCGATTATCGTTTTACCCCTCCCGACAGCGGGCTTTATTGGTATCATCCGCACGCCTTGCCGTTCATCGGCGAGCAGCTCGATCGCGGGCTTTACGGCGTCATGATCGTCGACGAGCGAGATCCGCCCGCAGCCGACCGCGACATGCTCGTCGTTCTCGCCGATTGGAAACTCGACGACAAAGGCCAGCTCGCCGGTTTCGACGCCGCCACGGACGCCGCGGGCGCGGGCCGCATGGGGCCGCTAGTTACCCTCAACTCGCGCGCTGTTCCGGTCGCGGAAACTCTGCCACCTTCATCGCGCTTGCGGCTACGTGTCTTGAGCTCCGTCGATACGCGGCTGATGTTGATAGCATTCAACGGGGTCAGACCTTTGATCCTCGCAGTCGATGGTCAGCCGTGCGAAGCCTTCGAGCCGGCGCGGCAGATGATTCCGCTTGGACCCGGCGCGCGTTTTGACGTCATGCTCGACCTTCCCGGGGACGCTGGAACTGATGCGAACGTGACGCTGCTTGGAGACAATGAGCCAGACCGTGTACTTCTCGCTTTCAAGACCGCGGGAGAAAAGCGCTCTCCCTTGCCGCCGGTCGCCTCGCTGCCGCAAAATCCGCTACTGCCCAGCGAGATCAAGCTACAGGCGTCGCGCAAAGTCGATATTTTGATCGAGGCCATCGCCAGCATGGGAACCGGATCGAGCTCGGTGGCGGCGCAAGATCGCCCCTTATATTGGAAGCTGAATGGAAAGGCCGTGCCAGGATTCGCGTCGGCGCCTTTGTTTTCGGTCAAGCGCGGAACCCCGGTCACGCTCGGTTTTGTGAACCATACGGCCTTCGTTCAGCAGATGCATGTGCATGGCCACGCGATGCGGCTCCTGCACGATCTCGACGATGGCTGGGAGCCCTATTGGCGCGATGCCGTCCTCGTTCCCGAAGGCAAGACCAAACATGTCGCCTTCGTCGCCGATAATCCGGGCAAATGGGCGATCGAATGTCTGATGGCGGGGCGCCAGACGGCCGGCATGGCGACATGGTTCGAAGTCAGTTAAGCGAAATCAAGTCAGTTGCGGGCCGGCCGCACGCGCTTGACGAAAAGACTGACGATCATCGCGTGCGCGACGTGTTCCGCCATGCATTGGTAGCCGAGATCGTTGAGATGGAAATTATCGCCTGCCATCAATTGCAAATTGGCCCTGGTCTGGGCGATGAACCGCATCGCATCGTAGCGGCGGACGTAAAGAATATTTTCCTCGGCGGCGATTTTCTGCAGGCTGTCGCGTATCGCAGCATAATTCGCGTCCCGGGCGAGGCGGACGGTATATTGCACCCCGACGAGCACGACGTCGATCCGGTTCTCCTTCAGCCAGCGGATCGTCGAACGCACGGTGTCCTCAAATTCCTGGGGCGGGACCCGGGCCAGCGCGTCATTGGTTCCCAGCTGCCAAAGAACGAGGTCCGGATTCCTGAGCGCGACCTCGCTTCGGATTCGCTCGGCCGTGTCCTCCGCCACTTCTCCGGAGACGCCGCGGTTGAGGATCACGACATCGACGCCCTTGAGGGCATGTTCGAGGATGGTTTCGAGCTGCGCGGGATAGCTCATGTCCTTCGACGAGGCCCCGTACCCGAGCGTCGAGGATGAGCCGATCGCGAGAATTCGCACTTTCTCGCCATTTTGCAGGGCTTGGGTCACGATGGGCAGCGTGGCCGGGGCGGCGATGTCCGCCGCCGGCACGTCGCAGGGCGGGCTCATCGGCGGCGCGACGGGAGGCGCGCCCAGGTCTTCCGCGCGGGAAGCCGGCATTAAGAGGCAGGCTAGCGCTAGGGCGAGAGCGGCTTGTTTGCCAAAGCCGCCCGCAATCTTTCGCGCCATTCCGCCGCCCATGCGATGAAACCCATAAGGAGAATACCCAAGATAACGATGAATGCGTCGGATGCAACGTTTCCACCGTAGATATAGCGGACGATTTGCCCGCCCAGGCTGAGCAGCGACAGGGCGCAGAACACATTAAGCGAATTGCGGCCAAGAAGGCATAAATAGCCTGAAGGACGCGGTAGCCACCGGCCGATGATTTTGAAGGTGCCGGCAAAAATCGCCGTCAAGGCCAGACTATGAATGAGCCGTGCCGGCGACAGAAACGTCTTGTCGAACGTAAAAAAGAGCTTCGGCTCGGGGAGATAGACCGGATCTGGGGAAAAATCGGTCATCCCAACGGCAACGCCGAGCGCCACGACCGGCAGAGCGAGCCAGCGCAAAATGGCATGGCGACGCCGCGCGAAACCGCCAATCCCGTCTTCGCCCGCGAGCAGAAAACCAAGCACATAGATGAGCTGCCAGGCGAGCGGATTAAGGAACCAGGTGCCCTCGACCGGCCAGGTCGGCAAGTTCACGCCGAACACCAGAGCGGCGGCGTAGATCGCGGGCGAAGCGAGCAGCAGAAGCGCCGGAGCATGACGGTGGAGAAGCGCGACCGCCGGAGCAATGAAAAGCAAAACGACATAGAGGGGAAGGATGTTGAAATAACCGAGCTGATGGGTGAGCAAAACGAGACCGATATGGGCCTTGATAGGATCGTTGAAGACGGCCGACGCATTGTGCCAGTCGAGGAGGAAGGGCGCATCGAGACAGAGCGCGGCCGCCGCCAGCAGCGCGATGGCCAGCGCCGTGACGACCATCTGCGCGACATAGACTTGGAAGGCACGGGTTTCCAGCCGCAGAACGAGCCATTTTGCGGGCAGCGCGCGGGCAGGACCGTCCATAAGTTTGCGCATCGCCCAACCGGCGAGAAACACAAAAAGCTCGGCCGAGTCCGACAGCGATACGTTGCGAAAGGTGAAACGCTCGAAATAGACCCCCGGAATGTGGTTGATGAAAATCGTAACGAGGGCAAAGCCGCGCCAGAAATCGATCTCGTTGGGGGCGCGCATGGTCTGGGCAAAAACTCTCGCGTCCAGCGCCCCGCCGCTGCTCGTCCGCCGGATGCCGGCCTTGTCAGACTGAGATTGCCGCGTTCGACGGATTTAGGCAAGGCCGAACGGATATCCGCCCAACTGGGATACTACCGATGCCGCGGCGCCTAGCAGAATCGACATCCGTGCTAAGGCGCGCGACAAAGCCCTCGGCGCGCGCGTTCATGTCCCGGCCGGGGGCGTTGCGCGGTCAATGGGAGAATTGGGGAATGGCGAATATTTGGGTGCGCAAGCCGATAGCGGTGCTTCAGGCCGAGGCAAAGGAAGGCGAATTCGGATCGGGCCCCGGCGAAACGCAATTGCGCCGGACGCTCTCGCTTTGGAGCCTTGTCGCGCTTGGCATCGGCTGCATCATTGGCGCCGGCATCTTTGTCCTGACCGGCCATGCCGCCGCCGCCCATGCCGGGCCAGCGGTAAGCCTCTCTTTTGTGCTCGCCGGACTTGTCTGCGTCTTCGCGGGCCTCTGCTACGCCGAAATGGCTTCGACAGTGCCGATAGCGGGCAGTGCCTATACCTATGCCTATGCGACGATGGGCGAATTCATCGCCTGGGTCACGGGCTGGAACCTGATCCTCGAATATGCTTTCGGCGCGACAACCGTCGCGATCGGCTGGTCCGGTTATGTCACGAGTTTTCTGCGCGATCTTGGCGTTGTGATCCCCGCGGAATTTGCCTTAGGCCCACTTGCCTATGATCCGGCGAACAGGAGCTGGTTGCCGACCGGCGCGCTGGTCAACCTTCCGGCGGTCTTCATCATCGTAGCGGTTACCATCCTGCTCGTCCTTGGAATCAGGGAATCCGCCAAGGTCAACAATATCATTGTCGTCATCAAGCTGGCGATCGTCGTCCTTTTCATTCTTGCCGGAGTTTGGTTCATCAAAACCTCGAATTGGGTAACCGCGAGCAATCCCACGGGCGCCTTCATTCCGCCTAACATCGGACCCGGCCAATACGGCTGGAGCGGGATTATTCGCGGCGCGGGGGTGGTTTTCTTTGCCTATATCGGCTTCGACGCCGTATCGACCGCGGCGCAGGAAGCCCGCAACCCGCAGCGCGACATGCCACTTGGCATCCTCGGCTCGCTCGCGATTTGCACCGTCCTTTATGTGCTGGTCAGCCTCGTCATTACCGGCATCGTGCCGTTCGACAGGCTGAATGTTCCCGACCCGATCGCTCTCGGCGCCGATGCCATCGGATTTGGCTGGCTCGCCTCCATCATCAAGCTCGGCGCGATTCTTGGACTGAGTTCGGTCATTCTGGTGCTGTTGCTCGGCCAGCCGCGGATCTTGTATTCGATGGCGCGCGACGGCCTGCTGCCGCCATTCGCGGCGATCATTCATCCAAGGTTTCGCACCCCCTATGTCACGACCCTGATCACCGGCGCGATCGTCGCGACCCTCGCGGGTCTTTTGCCGATTGGTCTGGTCGGCGAACTGGTGAGCATCGGCACCTTGTTTGCATTTGCCGTGGTCTGCCTCGGGGTTCTCGTTTTACGGATCACCGATCCGGAGATCCACCGCCCGTTCAAGACGCCGGCCGTTTTCACCGTGGCGCCGCTCGGCGCGGCTTCGGCGGTTTTTTTAATGCTCGGGCTGCCGGGCGATACTTGGCTGCGGCTTGTCGTTTGGCTCGTGATCGGCCTCGCCATTTATTTATTGTATGGCCGCAACCACAGCCATTTGGCGCGGCGCCGAAAAGGCGGGGAGGCCGGGTTTTGAAAACAGCCAGCGCGCAGGTTCTAACCATTGAACTTCATCGGTAGCGGCTCAGTTTGAATGGCCTTCCGGCCGAAGCGGACTATCCGCACAAAGAGAGTTGGTGCCTTTTGGAAATGTGCGAAATTCAAGAAAAACGCACCTTGGGGCGCAAGGATGACGCGGGTGCTTCCGCATTATTCAAGCCACACTCGAGGAGCCGCTATACGACGTCCAAGCTCTGCAACGTCTACTGCACTTATGAATATGCCCGCCGATTCGCGGGGTCGCCGGACCCACGCCTGCAATCGCTGCGGGTCAATGCTTTCGATCCCGGCCTGATGCCGGCCACCGGTCTGGCGCGAACCTATTCAGCGCCGCTTCGCTTCGTCGCTCGGTATATCCTGCCCTTGCTGTCGCTGTTCATCAGCAACATCCGTAGCCCAGTGACATCCGGGCGGCGCCTCGCGCGGCTCGCGTCAGGCGGCGAGGGATCGGCGACCGGCACATACTTCTCGGACGGGCGGGAAATTCCGTCGTCGAAGGAGTCATACGACACGCAGAAGGCGCTCGACCTCTGGAATACGAGCGCAAAAATGACCGGCCTTCCAACTGAGTTGTCCGTGGAGTCTCACCAGCCGCAACCGAACGGCGACGGGACGACGCCAGGTGATGGAGGTCTATGAAGCCAGTCGGAAAGCCGGAAGCCGCGCCAAAGCGTGTTGTTGTTACGGGTGCTTTTCACGCATCCTGAGAGAGAGAGAAAGCGGGGCGACGCTGAACACATGTGCTGCGGGGCGTGAGCGAGCAGTACATCGATCAGCTCTTAATTGGATGCTATGGTTGTCAGCGACATATGAGTACCAACAGGATTACCCAAATGCTCACCATCCAAACGAAGGCTACAGCCATCCCCGGGGTGCCGGGACGCTCGTCGGCTCCGGTAATATTGCGCTCACGTTCCCCAGAGCTTGTTCGCACAGAGCGAGGTTACGTTGTAATTGCTTAACGAAAGTTGAAGAGTTGAAGCACGTTTGGAGCGCGCCCCTGAGGCCGGACAGTTGGGGCCTAGGGGAATTGACCTGGTAGCTGGGCTTTCGGAGGATGAAAGGCATGGATAGTGTTCTTCTGCTTCAAGGCGCACGGACACCGATGTGGTTCAGATCGGAGTGTGGGAAACGTTTGCCTTTGCCCCGTCGCGGCGATCCGCGGCCGGACTAAAGTCCTTTAAGCGTGCGGATTTCGCTTCGGCAACATCGCGGCGAATCTCGTGCCTTCCGCGTGCACCGAGTCAAATGCCAGCGGCTCCGGTGATCCCGAGCGACACTCAGCACTTCACTGCTTGCCTTTCACCGCTTCGATCAATTGCTTCAGACTGAAGGGTTTCGGCAAAAAGCTGAAATCCTCTCCTTCGGGCAGGTTTTTGGCGAAGGCATCCTCGGCATAACCGGAAACGAAAATGATCTTGGCCTTGACCCCGCGTTTGCGCAATTCGCCGAACATGGTTGGGCCATCCATTTCCGGCATGACGACGTCGGAAACGATAAGATCAATCTTGCCGCCGTTTTGTTCGGCGATTTGCAACGCCTCGATGCCCGAGGCCGCCTGCAACACGGTGTAGCCGCGCGAAGCAAGCGCGCGGGCTCCGAAAGCCCGGACCGCCTCTTCGTCCTCGACGAGGAGGATCGTGCCATGGCCGGTGAGGTCGGCGGACCGCGCGGCCGCTTGTTCGATGGGACGGGCTGGATGGGTTTCGTCTGGCCTATACCGGGGCAGGAGGATCGTAAAAACCGTCCCCTTGCCGACCGTGCTCGAACAGAAAACATAGCCGCCGGTCTGTTTTATGATGCCATACACCATGGCGAGGCCGAGACCGGTGCCCTTGCCGACTTCCTTGGTCGTAAAGAACGGTTCGAAGATTTTGTCCTTTACTTCCGGCGCAATGCCATGCCCGAAATCCTCGACCTCGATTGCGACATAATCGGCTGGAACCAGTGATGTCTCGTTGAAATCGGCGCATTCGGCCGCCACGACATTTCGGGTTCGCAAGATGATCTTACCGCCTTGCGGCATCGCGTCGCGCGCATTGACGATCAAATTGACGAGGACATGCTCGAACTGGTTGACGTCGGCCTCGACCAGCCAGAGGTCGCGGCCGTGGCGCAGCTCGAGATCGATTTTTTCGCCGACAAGGCGGCGCATCAGCATTTGCAGATCGGAGAGCACATCGCCTAATTGCAGGACCTGCGGTCGCAACGTTTGGCGGCGGGAAAAGGCCAAGAGCTGCCGCACGAGCGAGGCCGCGCGGTTGGCGTTTTGCTTAATTTGATTAATGTCCCGGAACGATGGATCGGTCGGCCGATGATTGGCGAGAAGAAGGTCGCAATAGCCGATGATCGCGGTCAAGACATTATTGAAATCATGCGCCACTCCACCGGCAAGCTGTCCGATCGCTTGCATTTTCTGGGATTGCGCGAAGTTGCTTTGCAAAGCCCGCTGTTCGGTGGTGTCGAGCGCGTAAATCGTCGCGCCGGTCCCGTCGTGCTCGTCCGCCGCCGCGAAAAACAGCCTTGCCGACCGCTCGCCTTCCCCAGCCAAGGCGGCATCGACCGGCGGGATATCGGGAGTCGACTGGAAGGCCGCGGCAATGGCGGCATCGACGGCACCGTGGTCGCGATCGAGGATACCGGCAAAGATCGAGCGCGAGGCGCCGTCGGGCTGCTTCAAGACCTCCGGCATGAGCCGCGCGAAAGCGGCGTTCGAACGGGTGATCCGGCCATTCTTGTCGAGGATGGCGATCGCCATCGGCGTCGCATTGAATACTCGTGCGAAGCGCGCCTCTGCCGCGCGCAAATCCAGCGCCGGTTGCTCGCCAGGAGCGCGGCTGAGGACGAGCGTGCGCGACGGCCCGGGTAGGCCGTCCTGACCGAACGCGACGCCGTGAAGGAGACGCACGGGCAGGCTTTGACCGTTGCGGCATTTCAGGTCGGTATCGAATTGCTCGGTGCGGATATCGCCCGCGCTTCCAGCGGCCGAAGCAACGAGCGCGGCGCCGCCGCCGGCCACGAAGTCGGTCAGTTTGAGACCTCTGGTGCCGGCCTCCGTCGGGTCGTAACCGAGCCAGGCGGCAAGGGTAGCGTTCATATAAGAAACGTCGCCGTTCCGGCCGCAGGAAAAAAATCCGGCTGGCGCGTAGTCTAAAAAATCGATGGCATCCCGCAATTCCTGAAAAACCTTTTCCTGTTTTTCCCGCTCGTGCGTGACATCCTCGACGGACCACAGGCTGGTGCGCCCGGCACTCGCCAAAGCCAGCGGCCTGACCTTGATCTTGTACCAGCCGGCTCCGCCGGCGCCGCCGAGCGGCAAAGACAAGCGCAATTCCTCGGTGGCGCTCTTGCCGTCGCGCGCGGCCTGGGCGAGCCGGTAGATGGCCTCGGAAATCTCCGGGGAACCGGAAAAAAAGAGCCGCTCCACCGCGCGCAGGTCCGCGAGGCCGCATGCATCCGCCAAGGTCAAATACGCGGCGTTCGCGTAAATGATATTGCCGCCGGCACCGGTCACGATCAGCCCTTCGGTATTCCCGTCGCAGATGAGTTTGGTGACGTCGTTCCTCAGCGCTTGTCCGGAAAACTGAAGGAGGCCCGCCGCAAAGGCGAAGGAAGCGCAAATACCGGCAACCGCGAAGACGGCGAGCAGCAAGATTGCGAGGGTGGTGCCTTCGTCGTCGGGCAACAAGGAAAATGCCGCGACGGCACCCATCATAAGCATGGCAAAAGCCAAGATCAGCGCCGGATTGCCTGCGTATCCGAGCGGACGGACGGGGGCGGGCTGCTCGGTCATAACGATTCACCCGCGGCAAGCGAAGTAACTATGTTTGGTCCGATGGCCAACTCGCCGGCTCCGCCGGGGCCCCACCATTGGGTTTGGACACGCAACAAACCCCCGGCTTCGCTCGACGCGGTATATTCGCGCATCCGCTGCCAATCTGTCCGTCTTAAGCTTGGTGGAATAGCCGGGCATTGCCGGTGAACTTCGCCTATTTTGGCGCGTTGATGTTTAGAAAGCAAAATCGTAATAGCGATCTCCTCTCGCGCCGAGCCGCCCGGCATGGAGAAGCCAATGCGATCATTCGGCAAGTTCCTCGCCTTCACAACCATCTCGATGTTAGCTTCCAGGGAGCCCATCGCGCAAACCTTTCATTCCGAATGCCGGACGGTGCCGCCATATCCGCCTCCCGACCGGACCGCGCGAGGCCGCCCAGTCCAGGAATTGGACTGGTTCCGGTATGATTATTCCGGCACCCGCGGCCGCATGGGTCTGGGCGCCGATCCTGCCCCGGAAGATCCCGGTAATTTTTCCTCGCCAGGACGGTAGCGTGACGACTTGCGCGAATCGATATTTTAATGAATTTTGATGAATTTCGTTAATAATTGCTAGTCAGCACCGGCATCGCAATTTGAAACATGCTACACTAAACAGACTCCCGCCGCCGTTTTCTTCGCATGAGCCGCCAGATGTCAGGCCTGACTGAAAGTTTTTTCGCGAGCAAGAGTTTCACCTTTGCCACTGCGGCGATCGCATTCCTCGCCGCCGCTGCTCTGTTGTCTCTTATTTTCCGCCTTACCTTCGGACGAAAGCTTCGGCTGCCGCGTAATGGAAGGGCCCGGCCGCCGCGGCTTGGGACCGTCGATGCCTTCGACCTCGACCGGCAGCGTCAGCTCGTTATTATTCGACGCGACAACGTCGAACATCTTTTGATGATCGGGGGACCCAACGACATCGTGATCGAATCGGAAATTATCCGGGCGGAGAGCCGCGAGCCGCGCGACCTTCGCGAGGCGAGAATTCGCGGCAAGGAGCGGCGCGGGAGAGAGCCGCGCGACGCGTCGTCGACGCCGGCAGGAATTTCTTTTCCTTCGCCGGCGGAAGCACAACCGTCGAATGCTCCGCCGCGCCAAATGCCGTTTCCGCCCGCCGCCGGGTTGGAGCGGGAGACCGGGTCCCCGGCCGCGGTCCCCATCGAGGAATCCGCGCGCGATCCTGCGCCGCCGATCGTTTTGCCCGCTCCAAGGCGACCGGTTTTTCCGCTTCCGCCAAGGCGCATGCCGGCGCCCGTCACTCCGTTTGGCCAAGGGGCATCGAATCAACGCGAGCCTCTCCACGGCGGCTCCGGTCCGCCGCAAAAACCCGAGCTTGGAATCAATCCCGCCAAAGGAGTTGCGCGCCCGCCTGTCGCCGCTCCTTCTTTGCGGGCCCCGGTGCTGCGCCGGGGGCAAGGGACCGCCGCCGACTCGGCCCCATCAGGCACATCCGAGACACAGTTTGCTGACGCACTTGCCGGAAGCGCGCTTCCCGGCTTTGAGGAGATCCAAACCTCCCCGGCGGGTGAGGTGGCAGGGCAGACTGAATTTCCCCCTGCCCCCGCGACGCAATCCGCGGGGTCGGCCGCTCCCTCTGTCGCCGCCAGTCGATTAATCTTGGAGGTTTCGGCGGCCGGTCCGGCGCAAGACGGCGCCGTTACGCTCGAGGAAGAAATGGCGCGACTGCTTGGACGCGCGCACGGCTAAAGCAAGCGGGCGCGGCAACAAAGATTAGCCGGAACAAGGTATGTTGCCAACACCCGGCGTCTGCGATGCCGCCGTCGGCCCCAAAATAGCTTTGTCAGCTCTCGCGGTGAGTCCGTTCGCGCCGTTCGTGGCGTTCCTGCGCCTCCACCGAAAGGGTTGCGATCGGCCGGGCATCGAGCCGCTTCAGGCCGATAGGCTCGCCGGTTTCTTCGCAATAGCCATAAGTGCCATCGTCAAGCCGTTCCAGCGCCGCGTCGATCTTTGCGATCAGCTTGCGTTGCCGGTCGCGCGCACGCAATTCGATGGACCGGCCGGTCTCGGAAGAGGCGCGATCGGCAAAATCGGGATGGTTTTCACTCTCCTTTTGCAATACGACGAGGGTTTCCTGGCTCTCGCGCAGGATATCTCCTTTCCAGGCAATTAATTTGCGCCGGAAATAATCCCTCTGGCGCTGGTTCATAAAGGCTTCATCTCCGGACGGTTTGTAGCCGCCTTCGACCTCCTCGATAGGCACTTGCACGACTCCCAAATCTCAAGCCGCCGCCCTTATAGCGATTGCCTTCTCCATATACAATCGTTCCGGCCAAGGCCCGAATGATACGGCCGCGCAGAGTCCGAAGCGGATGGGTTCCTGCCAACGCTTTCGCAAAAATTCCGATCGGCCGATGTTTCGCCAATCGGATTCGAGGCGCCGGTTACCCGTGATGTGGAACTGACGTTTGTGGAGTTTGCGAAGCGCCGCGGTCTCAGGAGCCCTACCCGTGAACAGCGCTTTGCCAGCAAAACATCGCGGCCGCCGAATGCAAGACCTTGCTCTCAGCCGCGGTCCGTGCGCACGCTCGGGCCTCTGCGGGTTTTGGATTCGCCGGACGCGGCGGCGGCGCTCGCCGGACTTACCGGTTGACGATAGTAATAAAATGAGGGTTTATAAAAAATTACTCAATTGGGCGGAGACATAACCGTACCCCTATGTTAAAAATTCGAGGGTAGCCAAACCCGGACTCGGGTCACGGTGAAGGTAACGATATTGTTCACTGTTCGAAATCTTGAGGCGTTTTATCATGCAAAGTTACGTCGCTAAGGACCAGGATGGTGTCGCTATTGTCGAATATAGTTCCTCTGTCGGAGTCGTCATAGCGCAAGCAGAAAAAGAAAACTACACGGGCATACAAGCCTTACGATTTCTCGCGGCGATCCTCGTGGTGATGACGCATGCAACGCTTTATACGACGGAGCGTCTGGATCCGACATTCGGAATCTGGTCTCCAGGGGCGGCGGGAGTCGACATATTCTTCGTCATCAGCGGTTTCGTCATGGTGGTTTCGTCGCGCAAGCTGATGACCCAAACCGGCGGGGGGCTGGTCTTCGCCAAGCGGCGCTTAATTCGTATCGTTCCTCTGTATTGGCTCGTCACGACGCTCAAGCTTGCAGCGATGCTGGCCGTTCCGGCAGCGGTTCTGCATGCCAAGTTGTCATTCTATCAGGTCGTAACGTCGTATCTGTTCTTTCCGGCTAGGAATGCGGAAGGCGATCTCGCACCTCTTCTGAACGTCGGGTGGACGCTGAACTACGAGATGTTCTTCTATATGGTATTTACACTTGCTCTGCTTCTTCGCTGGGATATCTACGGGTTCATCGGGGTAGTGCTCGGGCTCTGCGCCTTGGGATCTCTGGTTCCGCATATCGAAAGCGACGTGCTGGCGTTTTATTGCAATTCAATTGTCCTCGAATTTTTTGGCGGCATGCTCCTTGCGCGAGTTGCCGCCACCTGGCGGTTTCCCTGGTGGGCGTGCCTTGCGGCGTTCTCGGTGGGACTTGCTCTGCTTCTGGCCCAGTCCGGCGGACCGTCCCAGTCATACGGACCGCGTTTCATCGGGAGCGGACTGCCGGCCCTGCTCGTTGTGTCCGGCGTGGTGTTCGGCGAAAGATGGCTTGCCGGCCGGATTCCCAGCTTCCTGCTCGGTCTTGGCGCGGCTTCCTATGCGCTCTATCTCTTTCATCCCCTCATTGCTCCGCTGGCTCCGACTGTTCTGATGCGTGTGGGCCTGCATGAGGGGTGGATTTCGATCGTCGCGTGCATCATGATTGCAATCATAGTTTCTGTGAGTGCGTTCGTCGTTGTAGAACGGCGCATGACACGCTACTTGAACAGGCGCTTGCTCTGATGGGGCAGGGAGATCGAAGATGCGTTGGCTAACTTCGGGAGCGACCTTGTGGCGAGCATGACGACGCATGCGGGCGGTAACCTTGGCACACGCCGAAAGCAAGCTATCACGCGAATTATGACCAAGTGGGGCTGATTCTTTTATGTCAATTATCCATGGCAGCAGGTATCGTGCGGCTTATGGTATTTTTGGGAATTGGATAGCATCTGCGTTCGAGAAATTAGCAATTCATGCTTTTAACAATAGGTAAGGTTGACCGAATATTGCTGATCTAATATTATGCCGACATGAAAGAACTGCTCGGGAATTCAGTCAATCGCAGGCTTTTTCTCAAGAGCTTGGGAATGGGCACAGTTCTGTGGCCCTTCCCGCGCGAGCGCGTCTTGTGGGCGGCTGCTCCCGTCGATGTGCAGCCACGGCTGCGTCTGCCGCGCGGCTATTTGCTGGTCCAGGATGTAAGCACCTACAACCAAAGCAAATTCGGCGCAATCAGCACGACTGAGGAAGCGCGCAGCCTGTTCGGACAAATTGCCGGACGGGTCGATGCGGTTGAGTTCGGCTCGCTCTTTTATGACGACCATGACCTTCGCGCGCACGAAGCCGTGGCGCGTGAAGCGGCTTTGCAGGGCGTGGATCTATGGGTCAGCACCTTCCGAATGCTGAGACGCGTTCGGGCCTTTGGGGCCATCCGCCCGGAATTCCAGGCGCAAGTGATGCAAGCGGACGGCCGAATTGTGCCTGCGCGGACCCTGGAGGAAGCCGGTTACCCGTCCGAAACGCTCTTTGACGTTCTCAATCCGGAGGCGATGGACTGGTTCGCCGGCGCCTTCAGACACAAGTATCTGGAGCGCATGAAGGGTTTGCTTACGGGACTGTTTTTCAACGAGGATTGCCTAACTTATATCGCCAAGCAGCCGCCGAACACGGTACGTTACGATTACTGGCGCAATCCGACCTTCAGTCCTCGCGTTTTGGCTTTGTGGCGGGCGTATTGCCGCCAGCGCGAGGTGACGCAGGACGGTGAACTGGTGGATAAGTTTCCGGTTCATGACCCAAAGATGGTGGCCAATGGAGCCGGACGCTCACAATTTGTGCCGGGGTGGAACGTGCCGGCCGAGATCGAGGCAGGCCGGCGCTTCGTGGACTTGCCTCGCGCTGAGGGCGTGTGGCGCCACTGGTACGATTTCACCTGCGATCTCTTCTTAAAGAACTGGATCGGGCGGCTTGCCGCGGCGGCGAATGAAGTCAACCGCGGCGAGCCGGGCTGGAAGGGCACGATGTATTTCGGACTCCACCACTGGAGCCTGCCCTACGAGGAGGTGCAAGACCCAAACTTTGCGGTGCCCCAGATTCATGGGTGGTGCGCGTGGGGCCGGCAGCGCGGCGTTGACCTCGCGAAATTAGCGGGCCACCCGGACATCGATGCGATCATCTGCGAGACCTTCCCGCCGATCGCCGCGAATCTGGAACTGTTCGTGGCTGAGTTCGCCCGCATCACGCGCGCCGCCGGCAAAACCTTCGGCGTGATGCTGCATCGGGATGATGACTGGCCCTTAAAGCTGGATGAGGAACCGCTGCGATGGGCGTTGATCGAGAAGTATCAGCCGACGATTATTACACGCTTCCCCCTGCAACACATGCTGCCGGGCAACGAATTCTACACTGCCGAAGGGGAAGCGCTTTTCGCGCGTGGTCTGGCGCGTTACAAGAAGGGACCGGACTAGCTGTTTAGTCCCGCATAAAGCCGAAGCTTTCGCGGATCCACCCCGAACAATCGTCTTCCTCCGCCAGCTGACGCCGTCGATACTTCCCGCCAACCAATGGAAATTCAGCGGCGTCTAAATGCGTACTGAGCCGGCCATAACCAAACTACAAAGTTGCTGGGACAAACCGCGTCGGAAACGCGGGTGCGCTAATAGCTTCCGCTGGAATTGCCGTTCAAGCCGAGGCGGACCAACAGCGCTTGAAGCCGCTCTTTGCCGATGTCGGGAAACGGAAAATCGCTTTAAACTGCGACCATGTTTTCGCCCGAGGAAATCGAACGCTACGCGCGCCATATCGTTCTGCACGGTGTCGGCGGACCTGGCCAGCAGAAGCTGAAGGCCGCGCGGGTGCTCGTCATCGGCGCGGGCGGTCTCGGATCGCCGCTCATTCAATATCTCGCGGCGGCGGGCATCGGCGAGATCGGCGTTCTCGACGACGACGTAGTCTCGCTGTCGAATCTTCAGCGTCAGGTTCTGCACGGCACAGCGGATATTGGCCGCGCCAAGGTCGAAAGCGCGAAAGCGGCGATCGAAAGATTGAATCCGCACGTCAAGGTCACCGCACTGCCTGCAAGGCTCACCGCGGATAACGCCAGCGCTTTGGTCGGCTCCTTCGATGTCGTTGCCGATGGCTCGGACAATTTTGCTACGCGCTATGCCGTGTCCGACGCCTGCTATTACGAAAAGCGTCCGCTGGTCACCGCCGCGGTCGGTGCCTTCGACGGCGCGCTGACCGTTCTGCGGCCTTATGAAAACAGTCCCTCCGGCGAACCCAACCCAACTTACCGTTGTCTTTATCCGGAGCCGCCTCCAGCGGGGACGGTGCCGGCTTGTGCCGAGGCGGGGGTGCTCGGCGCCCTGACCGGCATCCTTGGCGCGATGATGGCGCTGGAAGTACTTCGCGAAATCGCCGGTTTCGGCGAAGGACTTATCGGCAGGCTCGTGCTCGTCGATGCGCTCGGCATGCGGTTCGAGACAGTTCGCTACCGGTGGGATCCAGAAAATCCACTGAACGGAACCGCCGCCACGTCATAATTGACGTGGGGCGAAAGGACTTGGCGCGTGGCAAGCGTTGACAGTCCCGGCACCAGCAATCATAAGGGCGGCCCGCGCGCCCAACGCACCAAGGCGTGGACTCACATGTCAGCCCCCGGCCAAAACGAGCTTAGCCGAGCCGCGAGCCCTTATCTTTTGCAGCACGCCAAGAATCCCGTGCATTGGCGGATGTGGGGCGCGGCGGCGCTCAAGAAAGCCCAGGCGGAAAATAAGCCGATTTTGCTGTCGATTGGCTACGCCGCCTGCCATTGGTGCCATGTGATGGCGCATGAAAGTTTTGAGGACGAAGCGACCGCGACCGTGATGAACGAGCTTTTCGTGAACATCAAGGTCGATCGCGAGGAGCGCCCCGATATCGATCATATTTATATGACGGCGTTGCACGCCATTGGCGAACGCGGCGGCTGGCCGTTGACCATGTTTTTGACGCCAACTGGCGAACCTTTCTGGGGCGGCACTTATTTTCCCAAGGTTGCGCACTATGGCCGGCCTTCCTTCGTGAGCGTGTTGAAAACCGTTTCCGAAGCTTTCCGCGCGGAGCCTGGCCGGATTAAGCAAAACACCGAAATCATCCGCCAAGAACTTTCAAGACCAGGCCCGCCCGGCCATGCCGCGCTGAACCTTGAACAGTTGAACGGTCTCGCGCCGCAAATCGCCCGCCTCATCGACCCCGTCCATGGCGGCCTCAATGGGGCGCCGAAATTTCCGAATACGCCTATTCTCGAATTGCTCTGGCGCGCCGGCGCAAGGCTGCAAAACGCCCCTTACCGCGATCTCGTCAAATTGACGCTGACTAAGATGTCCAATGGCGGTATCTACGATCATCTCGGCGGCGGCTATGCGCGGTATTCGACGGATGAGCGCTGGCTCGTGCCGCATTTTGAAAAAATGCTCTATGACAATGCCCAAATCCTCGAGCTCTTGGGGCTTTGCCATCATGAATTCGGCGGCGCGCTTTTCCGCGCGAGGGCCACGGAAACCGTTGGCTGGCTCCTGCGCGAAATGACCACCGTCGAAGGCGCATTCTGCGCCAGTCTCGATGCCGACAGCGAGGGAGTCGAAGGCAAGTTCTATGTCTGGTCTTATGCCGAGATCGAGGCCCTGCTTGGGCCAGAGGACGCGGCGTTTTTCGGCAAATTCTATGACGCCCAGCCAAGCGGCAATTGGGAAGACGAAACGGATGGCGGGAGCGTCATCATCCTGAACCGCCTCGAGGCAAAGCCTCCGGCGCTTGCGGAAGAAGCGCGGCTTGCGCCTTTGCGGCAACGCCTATTCGACGCGCGGGAAAAGCGGGTTCGCCCCGGCCTCGACGACAAAATTCTCGCGGATTGGAACGGCCTGATGATCGCCGCGCTCGTCAATGCCGCGACGCTGTTCGACACGCCGGAATGGATAGAGTATTCCGCGCGGGCTTACGACTTCATCGTCAGGGCGATGCAGATCATTGACGCGGTAGGCAACAAGCGCCTGGCGCATGGCTGGCGCGCGGGCGTTCTCGTGACGCCTGGTCTCGCGCTCGATCATGCCGCGATGATCCGCGCCGCGCTTGCCTTGCACGAAACACGCAATTTCGCGCCTGCCCGTGTTTCTGGACGCGATTATCTTGCCGACGCGATCGCCTGGGCGGAGGCGCTCGAGACCTATCACCTCGATCCTCAAAGCGGGCTTCTCAACATGGCGGCCAAGGACGCGGCCGATGTGATCTTGCGGCTCGCTCCAACAGCGGACGACGCGATTCCGAACGCGCATCCGGTTTATTTGTCCGCCGTCGTTCGGCTTGGTGGGCTCACCGGCGGGGCGCGCTGGCTCGCGCGGGCGGACGAACTTTTTGCGGCGCTCGGGCCAGTGGCGCGGAGCAATTTTGTTGGCCATGCGGGGATTTTGAACGCGCTCGACTTCCGGCTGCGCACCACGGACATCGTGACGGCGGGACCTGGGCGGACGGCGCTCTATGAGGCCGCGCTTGGCGTGCCGTTTACCGGACGCGTCGTGGTGGACATCGACAGACCGGATGAAATCCCGGAGGGGCATCCGGCGAAAGCGCAACTAGCACTGGCGGGCGGCGCGGCTGCCTTTATTTGCGCGGGCGGCACCTGTTCCTTGCCGGTGCGCGACAAACAGGCGTTGCTCGCTAGTATCGGTTATGTTTAGATGCGCGCCGGAAGAGGCCCGTCGCCTTGGCGGTTATTAAGGCGCCGGACAAACGGGAGCTTGCGATTCGATGCCCGAAAGTGTTGGATCTGTATTTGGATTCCTCCTCAGTATTTTCAAAGTTGTTTCGCACATTCTGCTTCTATTGGTACACAACCTCTTTTTTGTAGCTATTGCTGTTGCATTACTTTATGGAATATTCAAGCTTGGACGATCTGCCGTGAGGCAATCGCGCCGCGCGCGCGCGGAGCAGCCAGAGAAAAGCCACTCCGAGCCGACGGACACGTGGGAAAACGGCCCGGAATGACCTGCGAAATCTTGAACCGCTTGCGCGTAAAGTGCTCCGTTGGCGCGCCGGGGAGACCGGCCTCTTTTTGACAAGGCCCGCGCAAAATCGCGGCCGCGCACTCTTGAAACAAGCACTCGGCCGGGCGGCGTTCGCGCCGCGGCAACTTGGCTTCCTTCGCCAGGATCCCGGTCGGGACCTCGGCCCCAACGCCCAGCTTTGGCGCCGGCTGCACGCCGCGCTCGCGTCTGAGCCCGGTTTGCGTGGCCACGGATCGCCTTGCGCATCGTCATGGGCGTGCCGCTCATCCGTACGACGGCGGAGGCAGGCAAAGCATCGCGGCACGCACTTCGCAAATGAGATCGGGAGAACCATCCGACAGCCGCACGATCGGCCGGCGCGCATGACGCACGACGCGGCTCGGCAAGGCGATCGGACGAAACCGCGTCGCATGCATGTGCCGCGCCGCTCAATCGCCGCCGAGCACCTGCTTTTCCGACGGCTCTCATTATGTATCATTTTGGATGTATCATTTTGACGTGGAATTCCCGCCCACGGATAGGTAAGGGTATGCTCATGACCATCGCAGCGCCATTCCCGCAGGCGGGTTTTTCAGCAGCGTCCGGCCCGCCCGTCGCGGCGCCGCTCGTCGATCCGTTCAGACGCGCGATCTCCTACCTCCGGGTGTCGGTGACCGACCGCTGCGACATGCGCTGCGTCTATTGCATGTCCGAAGAAATGAACTTCCTGCCCAAGCGCGATTTGCTCACCTTGGAAGAGCTCGACCGTTTGTGCACGGCTTTCGTCAGGCGCGGCGTCCGCAAGCTCAGAATCACCGGTGGGGAACCCTTGGTGCGCCGAAATATCCTCCACCTGTTCCACGCGCTCGGCCGCCACATCGAGTCCGGCGCGCTCTCCGAGTTGACCCTCACGACGAACGGATCGCAGCTCGCGCATCACGCGAAGGAACTCGCGGAAGCGGGCGTACGCCGTCTCAACGTGTCGCTCGATACTCTCGACCCGGCAAAATACAGGGCGATCACCCGCTGGGGCGATCACGCCCAAACAATGGCCGGCATCGATGCCGCGCAAGCCGTGGGACTTTCGGTCAAGATCAATATGGTGGCGCTTAAGGGCGTGAACGAGGCCGAGATCGCTCCAATGCTCGCATGGGCGCATGCGCGAGGGTTCGACCTCACCTTGATCGAAGTCATGCCGCTCGGCAAGATCGGCGCGCGGCGCTCCGATCAATTCTTGCCTTTGAACCTGGTCGAGGCGCGGCTCAAGGAGAACTTCACTTTGCGCGAGACCGGCTACCGGACAGGCGGCCCCGCCCGTTATGTGCATGTCGCGGAAACCGGGGGCCGTTTGGGCTTCATCACCCCGCTCACCCATAATTTTTGCGAAAGCTGCAATCGTGTGCGCGTGACCTGCACCGGAACCCTTTACATGTGCCTTGGCCAGGAGGACGCGGCCGATCTGCGCGCGCCGTTGCGCGCATCGCGAACGGACGAGCTTTTGCACGAGGCTCTCGACGCTGCCATCGCCCGCAAGCCCAAGGGCCATGATTTCATTATCGATCGCGATCATGCGACGCCCGCGGTTGCGCGTCACATGAGTGTCACCGGCGGATAGCCTTGTTAGTGCAAGCAGGAGCCGCAGCGAAGCAAGCAGGAGGCGCTATGAAATGGCAAGATTTCGGCCGTTCGGACAATGTCGAGGACCGGCGCGGACAGAGCGGCGGCATCCCCGGCGGCAAAGGCGGTCTCGGCATCGGGACGATGGTGGTTCTCGGCCTCATCGGCTGGGCGCTCGGCATCGATCCGCGGCTTCTGATCGGCGGCGCGGAAATGGTCAACAACATGCGCCAGGGCACGCAAACCACGGCGGTGCAGCCGGGACAGACCGGGACGCCCTCCGACGACATGGGCCAATTCGTCGGCGCCATTCTCGCCGGGACCGAAACCGTCTGGTCGGAAGTTTTGCCGCGGGAGAAAGGGGTTCCGTACACCAAGCCGACGCTCGTCCTCTATAGCGGGCGGACCGCGTCTGGCTGCGGCGGCGCCCAGTCCGCCATGGGGCCTTTCTATTGCCCGAGGGATCGGAAGGTCTATCTCGATACGGCCTTCTTCCAGGATATGAAACGGCGCCTCGGCGGCGGCGGCGACTTCGCCTATACTTATGTCATCGCCCATGAGATAGGCCATCACGTCCAAAACCTGCTTGGCATTCTGCCGAAAGTCCAGGCGGCGCAGCTAAACGCCGCGAGCAGGGGTGAGGCAAATAATTTGTCGGTGCGGGTCGAGCTCATGGCCGATTGCCTCGCCGGCGTATGGGCCGCAAATGCCGAACGCAAATATCAATTCCTGGAGGCGGGCGACTTAGAGACGGCGGTCGCGACCGCGCAGGCGATCGGCGACGATCGTTTGCAGAAGTCGGCGCAAGGATTTGCCGTGCCCGATTCCTTCACCCATGGCACGGCGGCGCAGCGCGTGCAGTGGTTGAACGCCGGCTTGAAATCGGGCGAAGTCGATTCGTGCAACACCTTCGCGCGCTAGGCCAAAGGGCCGAGCCCGCTCGGCGAGAGTAATCGCGATACCCCCTCGCGCCACTCGGGGAGAGCCTGCGTTGTCTACCGCCGCATGGTTTTGAGACACCGGGCAGCGCTTGGTCAGGGGGCCTTTGGTAGCTCTTCGATATGAGGCTTGGCGAACCGAAGTTGAGCAGCTCGCTCTCGAGCTGGCGTTTGGTAGCCATGCCGCGCGATCTGAATGGTGTTTGTTCTCGCTTGGGGCAAGCGAATTGTATGCACTGTGGCTCAAATACAACAGCAATCCCATTGACTATGGTTAGTCTATCATATTACTTTTGTTATGAGGGCCGTCAAACCGCTGGACTCAGCGCAGGCGTCGCGTGAACGGAATGGGCCCCAAGGTTGCATAGCAAGGGGATATAAAATGCGCTTCATCAAGCGTCTTCTTCAGACGTCGGCCGCGAGTTCATCGGTAGCTGGTGTGCCGGGCGCGCGCGCTGCCGATCTTGCGGCGCGAAAGCAGCGCGGGGGGATTCCGTCAGCCGCTAGACTTTCCTTGGTTTCCGGCAATACAAAGGGGGGAAAGCCAATGAAATTACTAGACAAGAACAAGGCCCTCGCGGCTGTTGCGGTGGTCGCTTTTGCAACCCATCCGGGAACAGCTCGGGCAGAAGACTTAGCCGCCGAGATCCACCAGCTCAAGGAGCAGGTGAAGCAGCTTGAACCACTAAAGGACCGGCTGAAGCAGCTCGAAGCGGAGGTCGCCAAGCAAAAACGCGAACGGAAGGAAGCGCAAGCTGGCGTTCGTAACGCCGCGGGCCAACCTGGACCGGGGACAGCGTTAGTGTGTAAGGGCGCTGCCTGCCCGCCGCCGCCGCCAGCGATTGTGTGTAAGGATGTTCCCTGTCCGCCGCCGCCTCTCCCGGTTTTCGTGAGCTTCACCAACGGACTCAAGGTCGAGTCCTTCGACGGGGATTTCAGCTTCAGGATCGGCGGTCGGCTATACGTGGACGGTGGGGTTTCCAGCCTGCCCGCGCCGGCATTTCTGGGCACCAAAGCGCTGCCCGCGGTGCCCGCGTCGGGATTTTCCAATCAAGTAGGCATCCGTCAGGCCCGCCTGCAAGTCGAAGGCACGGCATACAGATTCTGGGACTACAAGCTTCAGTATGACTTCGCAGGTTCGCCCAACGATCTTATTGTAGGGGGAATTCGGGACGCTTACATCGGGTGGCGTTACTTTGAGCCGTTGGTCGCTTTCCAGGTGGGGAATTTCTACGAGCCCAGTAGCCTGGATAGGTCGAATACCGACAACTACAGAGACTTCATTGAACGGGCGCTGCCAAGCGACGTGCTGGTCGGCAATCGTCACATCGGTTTCGCCGCAATCACTGGCGGCGCCGCGCCGGGCTTTATTGGCAATCCCAATTGGTCCTTCAAGGCCGGCATTTTCAGCACCAGTGTCGAAGACGGCAACCCCTCCGCCATCGGGGCGCCCGCCGCCGGTTCATCCAGCCTTCTCAACCCCGTGCCTGGCGGCCACCAGTATTGGGACGCGGTCGGCCGGCTCACCTATGCCCCCATCCTGACCGAGGAGAGCCTGCTGCATCTCGGTGGTTGGGTGCGCTATCAGAATCCCAATGACGCCACCGCCGCCAACGACGACAGGGTTTTGCAGCCGGGAAGCACCTTAAAGACAGAAGACAATATTCTTAGCGAGAACCTGCTTGGCACCCAACCTCTAACGTGCGCTGCATCAGCTTCAACCCAACTGCTAGGAGAAAACTGCGTCAAAAACGTCGTGCAATATGGTGCAGAGGCTGTCGGCGCCTACGGCCCCTTCTCGGTTCAGGCAGAGTACCTCGGCACGCACTACAATCGAGACGCGGCACTCATCGAGTTACTCCGTGCCCCCGGCGGCACCTCGGTCAACTTCAGTGGTTATTATGTCTATGCCACTTGGTATCTGACCGGGGAATCGCGCGCTGAATCCTATCGGACATATCCTGGCACATACAATTGGCCGGGAACCTTCGACCAGATCAAGATCCTCAATCCGGTGAGCGTGGGCGGCACCGGCGCGTGGGAGGCCGTTGCACGGATCAGCGAAATCAATCTAAACTCTGGCGGCTTCCTAGTCCTCCAGCCTGTCGGCGTCCCTTCCAACATCCAGGGCGGCAGGGAGACAGATTTCACGGTTGGCCTCAACTGGTATCCCGACATCGGGATCCGCTTCATGGCCAACTGGGTCGATGTGCTGCAGCTGGCGGCGCCTTGGAACCGGCCTAATATAAACGGGATCCATCCGCAAATTTTCGTAATTCGGGCCCAGGTCAACTGGTAAGATCCGGCCTGTCGGCAGCACATGATAGGCCCGTGTCCGGCATTTGCACCCGGCGGGGTCACGCGTGCCGGAAATCGTCGGCACTCTCCGCCTCGACCAGCCTTGGGCCCATGCCCAGGAATCGGCTGGCGATTCGCTAGCGACAGTGAGGCGCGATTTGCCAATAACTCCGGCAAAAGCTGGCGTGTGCACATCGAAATTCGAAATCAAAGTCGTCCGAGCCTCTGCCGGCCGCTGCCGGGATTGCACGCGACGACCCTCGCGAGCGTCTGCCGGCCGTCCGGGACAGGGTTAGGGGTGGCCGCGGAGGAGAGGCTCTCCGGCGCAATGGTGGCCCATGGCGTTCCGTGTAGAACACAAACGCCGATTAAAATCAAGACGGTGACGATTAATGATGTGTCATACTGGCCCATGCCGGTTGACAGCAACCGGGTTTTTTGGTAATACCAGGGATAAGATTTTTTGGAAGGGAACACACCGTGAAACGCTATCTTCTCGCCGCCGCTTTGATGCTGGCGGCTACGCCCGCGATGGCGTGCACAGATTGGAAGGCAATTGCTGCAATGGATGCTGCGCTATTGAGCTACGATGGCAAGGTACTGGAGCTTAGCGGGATAGGGGCCACTGGTAAAAGCCTTCCCTACATGGAAACCGATGTGGACCGTGTCAGGACCCATATCGTAGAGGCTCTAAAAGATAAGTGCGCGCCAACTCCCGCCGATGTAACCGCAAACACTAAATCCGGGCTTCCCCTTCCGGAATGTGGTAGTCACTACTGCGCGCAAAGAGACGCGCGATGAAGCTCAATAAGCTCACCGCTCTTCAAGTCGCCCGCGCCGGGCCGGGCCGATATGGCGACGGCGGCGGGCTGGCGCTGTTCGTCTCATTGGGGGCCGATGGCTCGCTCAATCGCAAATTCGTGTTCCGCTTCACGTGGCGCGGGAAGCCCAATGAGATGGGTATGGGCGGGTACGGCACTACCCTAGCCGAGGCCCGCACGAAGGCCGCTGTGGCTCGCGAGCAAGTCCGCGCCGGCATCAATCCGGTTGAGGCGAAGGCCGCGGCTAAGCAGCATAAGGCAACGCCAACTTTTGGGCATTGCGCGGATGCGCTGATCAAGTCCAAGCAAAGCGCATGGCGTAGCGAAAAGCATCGAAGCCAGTGGCGCCAGACGCTCGAAACACTTGCCGCGCCGTTGTGGGACACGCCAGTCGATGAAGTGGATACAACGGCCGTCCTAGCCGTCCTGCAGCCGGTTTGGCAGGCCACGCCGGAAACCGCTTCAAGGCTTCGCGGCAGGATCGAGGCGGTACTCGATTATGCCAAGGCCATGAAATGGCGATCAGGCGAGAACCCGGCGGCATGGCGCGGACACCTGGCGCTGATCCTGCCCAAGCGCGGGAAGCTATCGCGCGGGCATCACAAGGCGATGCCTTATCCGCAAGTTCCAGCGTTCATGACGGAGCTGCGCGACATCGAGTCAATGCCGTCGCTAGCGCTGCAATTCCTGATCCTGACGGCGGCGCGGGCTGGCGAAGTCCTTGGCGCGCGGTGGAATGAAATCGATCTTGACGCCAAGGTCTGGACGATACCGGCCGCGCGCATGAAGGCGGGTGTTGAGCACCGAGTCCCGCTGTCCGAATCGGCCATGGCAATCCTCGAAAAGATGGCCGAAATTCGGACTGGCGATTTTGTGTTTGCCGGGCAGCGGCGCGGCGCCTCGCTTTCGGACGGTGCGTTTCGGTCCTTGATCCCGATTGGCGCGACCGCTCACGGCTTCCGTTCCGCCTTCCGCGACTGGTGCGGGAACGAGACAAGCTTTCCCCGTGAGATTGCCGAGGGGGCGTTGGCGCACGCGACCGGCGATGCGACGGAGCAAGCCTACCGGCGCGGCGATGCCTTGGAAAAGCGGTGCGGGCTCATGGAAGCTTGGGCCAGCTTTTGCGTGGCGGGCGGCAAGATCGTGCAACTTCGCTCGGCGGTTTAAACGAACACACGTGGCTAGCTCGACGGGGCGAAAGCCGGATTGCATCATCCGGTTGCCACGTGTCCCTTTGATGCGTCGCGGGAGCACGCGATGAATGACGAACAGGCCGCGCTTCATTGGCTTCTAAACGGCAATGATCCGCTCGTGACGGGGCCACAGCCAGGGCGGGCGGCGCTGGTCAGTCTGCTTAAAGGCAATCTCCCTTTGTGTTTCGATATCCGGCAAGCCTTGGCCCGCGCGCTTGAGCCCGTCTCCGTTGGGGAAGCGAAGCTAACTCTTATCATGGCCGGGCGTAGGGGGCGCGGCAGGCCGCCCTTGGAAGGCAGCATAAAAGGCTTGGTTGACGATATGCTGACCATTTATGGGGATCGGGGGGCGTCTCCAGATACCGTTCGCCGCGCCAAGAAGAGATTGCACAAGGCGCTTCCACACAAATATTAATTCACTTATTTGTTGCGTTAGGAAAATGCGTCATGGCGCGGCATGGTTTTTCTGTTCTAAAACAGGTGAACCCTCATGCCCCCACTTCAAAAGCCCCTCCCGGTCGAAGAGCGCGCTGCATTCACGGTCGGCGACGCCGTTCGCTATAGCTCGATAAGTAAAACGACGCTCTACCGGCTCATGGACCGGGGCATTATCCAGTTTGCCCAGTTCGGCCAGCGGCGCTTGATCTTGCGCCAATCGCTAGATCAGCTCCTAACCCCAACGCCTCAATCCCCCCAATAGAAAAAGCCGCCGGGCGGTGACCCCCAGCGGCCTTAACTTGTCGATATCCTTGGCGGATTTTCGACACCCAAGAGGAAAACAAGAGTGTCTGAATTAGCAGTTAGCAAGCAAACATCGACTTGTCAAGCGCCGCCGCCATTCGGCCTAAGTGGCGCAAACTTTTTCCTTAAGAAATCGAGCCGCGATCGCGAGCTGCACCGCGCGCTGCTTGCCGTCTGTCTCTATAACAGGAGGCCCGCCGGTTATGCGCTGCACTAATCCCGCGCCCTATTTGCGCCTGGTCCATCCACCGCCGCCGCCAGCCCCACGTCGGTATTTGATGCGCATTAGCCTAGCGACGCCGCGCGCGACGATCGGGCTCGGCCGGACCTTTTGGCTTACCGAAGATGACATTGCTGAGCTTATCGAAGCCGCCACGGTTATGGAAGGGCGCGCGGCATGAACCTGCTTCATTCATGGGCGCGCGCGCTCGGCGGCGAGGTTTCCGGCGATCAAGTGCTTTGTCCCGGTCCTGGACACTCCGCTAAAGACCGCTCCCTTTCCGTCAAGATAGGTGAGGATGGCGAGCCCATAGTTTACTCGCATGCTGACGACGATTGGAAGTTCTGCCGGGATTACGTGCGACAGCGCATCGGCATGGGGCCATTCAAGCCGAATGGCGGCCGCAAAACCGTGGCGTCATATGATTTTTGCGATCCGGCAACGGGCGCCGTTCGCTATCGCAAAGAGCGCGTCGAGGCCGCGGGCGGGGCTAAGTCGTTTTTCATCACGCCTAAGGGCCGCGGCGGCAGTGATCCTTTGCTTTATGGCGGCGAGCGGCTAGCCGATCTTGCGGAAGGGCAACACGTCTTCGTCGTCGAAGGCGAGAAGATGGTCAATCGGCTTCGCGAGCTTGGCGCCGCGGCAGTCTCGGGGGACAGCGGATTCGAGTCGAAATGGTTGCCGGCGCACGCCGGTCTCTTGCGCGGGCTGAGCGTCGTCTTATGGCCGGACAGCGACGAGCCCGGCGAGAAATATGCCGCCAATGCCGCAAAGTGCCTCAAGGGTTCGGCAGCAAGCCTTCGCGTTGTCCGCCCATTCGGCAAGCCCAACGGTGCCAAGGGCCGCGATGTTTGCGATTGGACGGGCAACGCCGATGATTTAGCGGAACTCGTGGCAGGCGCCGAGCCTTATGAGGCGATCGAGCAAAAGCCGGAGCCGCCCGCGCCGCTTCAAATCATCAACATTGCGTCTTTCGCCGGCAGGCCGGTTCCAGAGCGGGACTGGTTCGTGCCTGACGTTATCATCGCCAATCGCGTGACGATCCTTTCCGGCAACGGCGGCGACGGGAAATCGCTTCTAGCCGCGCAGCTCGCCATCGCGACCGTCACGGCGACCGGATGGATTGGATACCTGCCAAAGCCGGGAGGCGCTTTGTACGCATCGGCCGAAGACGACCCCGGTGAGCTTCACCGTCGTATTGCCGACATAATCGAGGGGCGCGACGATCTTAGCTTCGAAGCAATGGATGGTTTCGACATCATCAATTTGGCCGAGAGAGACGCGCTCTTCGTGAAACCGGAAGGAAGGGCCGGGACGCTCACGGAAACGGTGCTGTTCACCCAAATAAAAGCGGCAATAGCCGAGCTTAGGCCCATTCTGTTCGTCACCGATGCATTGGCAAACGTCTATGGCGGCGACGAAAATGTGCGCACCCAAGCCGCGCAGTTCATCGCGCTCTTGGACCGTCTCGCCATGGCCAACAGCGTTACCGTCATCCTTATTGCGCACCCAAGCCTTAGCGGTATTTCCAGCGGAAGCGGAATGTCAGGCAACACACATTGGAATAACGGAGCGCGCGGGCGTCTCTACCTGGAACCCGCGATGGACAACGACGGCGAACCGGATCCTTGCCTGCGAAAACTGACCATTAAGAAAAACAACTATGGGCCAAAGGGTACTTCCGTCGCGCTCAAATGGGATCGAGGCCGGTTCTTGCTCATGGGCGGGGAAGGATCATTCGAGCGAATGGCGGCGGAAGCAAAAGACGATAGCCTTTTCCTGAAATTGCTTAAGGTAGCGACAGAGCAGGGGCGCACAGTTTCCCCCAATCCAAGCAACGCCTTTGCGCCAACAGTCTTTGCCGGCATGCCTGACGCGGGCGGGGTTAAGGCCCCGAAACTCAAAGCCGCCATGGAACGACTTTTGCGGGACAAAAAAATCGCCGTCGTCGAAATCGGGCCGCCATCAGCAAGGAAAGCAATACTTGTCGAGACTTAGCTTCGAACGTCCTACGGACGCCATTCGGACGCCATTCGGACGCCGACCTTCGAACTCTCAAAAACCCTATAGTACGTACGTACCGTTCGAAGGGCGGTACGAACGTACGAACGTACTAAGGGTTCGCAATGGCTAAGATAAAGATGGCTTACGGCGTTCTTGCAGTCATTCCAACTGCCGGCCTGCCATGCGACTGCGACGAATGCCACTTCGATGGATGGTATTTACGCCGGAATATAGCCGAGGAAATATTCGAGCTGTTCAAAGAGAGATATCCAGAGTTCAACGTGTTCATCGTGCAACAGCTCCGCGCCGATTGGCGGCAAATGCAGCGCTGTTTATCAGCCGAGCAAAAAGCCCAAATCCTCGAAGGACACAGAGCTAGGATGGTCTGTTACACTTAGGTTGTATTCATAGAGAAAGGCGGAAGCTGTGCGATGGATAAAATTGCCGCTAGCGGCGTAAGGACGCAAAGATGAGTAGGACGAAAGGCGCAATGCGCGCAGAGAAGATCGAAATCCTTAAACTTGTCAGAGACTTAGGGCCGGAAGCCGTGCGGAAGCTCAAGCACCTCATGCGCAATGGTGCAACTGAGACTATACAGTTTGCCACAGCGGAAGCGTTGCTGTCGCGCGGATTCGGGAAGCCGTTCCAGGCGATCGGCGTCGATACTGGCCCGCAACATTGGGTTGTCTCATGGTCCACCGATCCGGTTTACGATCCCTTGCTCATCGATGCCAAGCCAGAGCCACCGGACTAAGGCTTTGCCGGTTCGTCAGAGATGCCCTCCGCCGCATTGCAGGGGGAAACATAACACTTGTGCTTGCACGTATGACAATTGTGCTTACATTACGGCGCACGAAGCAAGATTTTTTTGCACTCACGCTTAGGGTTTCGTCTGAAATGCGTGACGCTCTTGATCGCCTCGCGATCGAGCAGCGCGTTTCGCGTGGCCATATCGTACGCGAAGCCATCCGTGCTCATTACGGGACTGAAAGTCTCCGGATGCACCCGGCATCATTGAACCCCGACTTAGCCGCTCACGCGCCACCGCTGCAAACCCTAGGGGCATCCCATCCGGTAGGAGCTTCGCATGGAAGATGACGATCACATTGCCGACACCGGCCCTATCGACGATAGCGACGAGCCGTCCACCGCCCCGGAACAGGGCGACGAATTGCGCGGCGACATCGAAGAAGCGGTAGCTTCGCAGAAAGCCGCAAAGGGTGATCCGGAACCCTACAAAGGCCTGCGCGGCAGGACTGACGCCAATCCCGGCGGCGAGTTCGAAGGCTGTGAAGCTTACGCTAAGGAAGCCAGGAAAAACGGCACAACGCTCGCGAATGCAGTGAAGGATTACAGCGCCATTGAAACGGCTTGGCGCGGCAGTCCCGTGCGTGGGCTAAGCGAGATTTGCAAGCGTACCGGCGTTGATCCGGTGAAACTGGCTCAGGCGGTATTGCGGCAGGCTCAAGGCCAGCAACCGACGCAAGCGCAACAGTACCAGGCGCAACAGAACTATCAGGCGCAAGCGCAGCATCAGGCGGAATATCAGCGCCATGTCGCCGAGATCGAAACGGCCTTTCTTCGAGGACCTGCGCCCGGCCATGGTCAAGATCGCACAGTCGGGACGAGTGCACACCGTCAAGCAAGCCTATGACTTAGCATTGAAGGCCAATCCCACGTTTGGCATGAGTGCCGAGATAGCGCGGCGGGATGCGATCAGGGATCGTCAAATGGGGCGCGGGAAGCGGAGATGATGCGTGGCTCTTCAAGTTAATCAGAATTCCAATGCGCCTCCCTCGGCCGCTTCCCCGGATGGAACAGTTTCATTTCCATTGACCGTCGGTAGCGCCCCTCTCCCGAATGGCGCGACTGCCTTAGCGGGATCGTCCGGCGTAGTGGCAGCTGCCGGGTCCGCCGTCGCTACACTGACAAGCGCAGCCGGGCGCCTAGCTTACATTACAGGTTTTGCGGTCGTTGGCCTCGGGGCAACCACCGCGATAGTGGCTGCAATTACAATAAGCGGCCTAGCAGGTGGTTCGATCAATTTCGGCTATCCGGTTCCGGCCGGTGTTGGCGTGGCAGGGCCGCCTCTCTCCGTACAATTTTCGTCTCCGCTTCCGGCCTCCGCCGTAGCTACAAACATCGTGGTCACGGTTGCGTCGTTTGGCTCGGGCAACACGGCCGCTTCTGTCATGGCGGAAGGGTACATGATCTAACAGTAACGAGGAAAATGATGGACAGTAAAGGTAAGTCGAACTCAAGTATGGCGAAAGTTGTCGGCAAGACCCCGCACGCTGCGCCACGTCCTGGCATGTCGGCGGCCAAAGCCATCAAGATGAAATTTTCGCATGATCGGACGCCGACCGGTCGGCCCATGCAGTCTGAGCGCGGGCAAGTTGCGGGCAAGCGCTGATGCTGATTTCTCATACTCCTGAGACCACCCCGGATTTCTCGCACCGCGGCGCCGGTGTCGATTGGAAGCAGCACAATGTTGGTGTGACGCCTGTTTTTTTCACCGACAAGGCAATTCGCAAGAACGCTGACGGGACTGAAACGGAAATCGATATCGAGTGTGTAACTATTGTGGTCGCCGGCGATGATTTGACGGAGGCTTCGCAGCCGGTGGATGACCAGATACGCGAGCGCTTTGCGGCCCAATACGAGGCGTGGAAATCAGGGACGGAAATGCTTAGCGGCACGCCGATAACCGAGTGGAAGCTGATCACTGCCAGGCAAGCGGCATTCCTACAAACGCTCAACATTTTCACCGTCGAAGCCCTATCCGAGCTAAGCGACTACAACGTCAGCAATGTCCATGATGGCAGGGCGTTGCGTGACAAGGCGGCGCGGTGGTTGAAGACTGCTTGCGCCGCTAATATTGCCGATGAAAACGCCAAGATGAAGGCTCAGCTCGCCGAGATGAAGGCGGAGCTCGCGGCGCTTAAGCCGAAGCGGCCGAAGATGTCGCAGGCGCAGCGCGATCGCATTGCCGAGACCATGAAGGCGCGGTGGGCAAAAGTCCTTCCCGCGGACACGGCTTCCGTCACCGACCCTTGCGCCAATCCGGCGGGAGGTCAGCCAGTCTTATCGCCGGTATGGTCTGACAAATAAATCATGTTCACAAATCCGACGGTTCAAGATTTCATCGACCGCGAACTTGGTGGCCCGACGCCGCTAAGCCGTCCGCCGCCGCCGACGCCGGGATATCGCGGCTCGCTGGCTCGCGCGCTTCTCGGTGACGTGACGATGCCGCGTATTGGGGCGCCCCCCGCGGTTCCCGCTATCCGGCCGGGGCGCGGCCTAGAGCCGCCGCTTCCTTCGGTCGGCGTGAACCGCGGTCCAAGTTCGCAGGCGAGCCAAGAAGTTTCCGGCCGTCCGCCTTCCGTCGGCATAGGATCGTCCGGGCTCACGTCCGGGCTCGAAAAGCTTGGGACTGGCATTTCAGGTGCTATTGGCAATTACGCGGCGAGCCGTGCGCAGCAACAGACTGCGATCGCGAATGCTGCCGGCCTTCCCGGCGCGCCTGTTTTTGGGCTGCCCCCAAGTCCGGCGTTTGGTGGCTCCGCAGGGGCTACCATCCCGTCATTCGCGCGGCCTGGAATAGGAACAGGTCCCATCGGTTCCTCTATAGGCGGTGTAGACGGCTTGCCGCAATTTCTTAACGGAATAAAGGCGGGAGAGGCCGTCCCCTACTCGGGACAGAGTTCGACGGGCGCGATCGGGGCCTACGGGCTGACTGGCGACTTTATCAAGCAATATGCGCCCAGCGCCGGGCTGCCGACTGACCGCGCGAGCTATATGAACAACCCTGATTTGCAGGACAAACTAGCCGCAACCGCCGCGACCCAAATGTACAATCAATTCGGTTCGTGGCCATCCGTCGCGAATGCCTGGTTAACGGGAAGCCCCACGGCCACTACTTCTGCCCCCGGCAACATGAGCCCGTCCGCGTATGTTGCCAAGGTGATGAGAGCCGCGAACATGTCGGCGGCGGATCAACTTCAAGATCAGCAACAAGACACTTACCAAACACCGCAGGCCCCGCCTTCGTCCCAAGGACAACAACCTGTAATTCCCGGCCAAGGCAATCCACACATGCCGGGTTTTGATCCTACTTCGGTTCCTTTCACCAACACCCCGATCGGGCAACAGAGCATGCTGCAGCCGCCGCCGCCAAACGCGCTTACTGCGGCGCTCGCCGGTCAAGGTGCGCAAGGCGCCAACGCCCCGCCGGCCTTGGCGCCGGGGATTGTCGCGGCCCTTGATAATCTCTTTGGCGGGGGGCAATTCGGTGCAGGTTAACCCGACAATTCCAACTGACGCGCAGCTCCAAGCGATGCTTGCGACGATCTCCGGCAATGGCGATGATGACAATTCGGATTTGCCGCCGGTTCCTACTTCCGGTCCATATGGTGCGCCTTCCGTCACCATGAGCCCCCTTGCGGCGGCGTTATCGAGCGGAGGCATGCCGGGCGGTTCCCTTTCTCCGCCCCCGGTTTCTCCACCGGCTGTTGCGCCGCAGCCGGCTCCGCCGCCGCAAGACCAACAGTCCCCAGGTTTCCTGCAAATGCTGGCTGATGGGCTGCGCGGCTTCGGCGGCCCGCCGGGCGGCTCGCGCGTCGATCCTTCGACCGGCCAATTTCTATCGCCTGATCAGCAACAACAATATGCCCAGCCACAGCCCGCCGTGGCCAATGCTAACACCTTGCCGGCGCCAACGCAGGTAGCGTCAGCCGGAACGTCCGATACGTCAGCCGCGGCCGCCGAAGACCCGAGAATGGCGGGATATCGCGCCTTGCATGATCAGGCGGTTGCCGAATTCAATAGGAACAAGGCGCTTGCGATGCAGGCCGCACAGGCTGGCAATAGCGATCTTTCCGCGTCCTACGTGACGGCGGCGCAGCAATACTACAAGCTTGCCGAGGATATTTCCCTCAAGGCGATCGAGACGCAAAAGCCGGCCGATACGTCTACAACCGAGCAGAAAAACTTCGAGTATGCCCAGACACACCCCGGGTTCCCGGTGCCTGGGGCTGCAAAGCCTGCAAATCTGGAATTGCGCGATATCGGGGGCGGTCATTTTGTAACCTTCAACCCGCAGACGGGGGAGATAAAGCCGGGGCCCGCTTCAACGGCATCGTCAAGCACGCTTATGGGCGCCAACGGCCAGCCGGTTGATGAGAATCTTTCCGGCCCGGACGTTCTCAAGTCTGTTCCGGCACCCGTGGCAACGATGGCGCAGAGAATGATCGATGGATTGCAGCCGGTTCCAGCAATGAGCGTGCGCACGGCGCCGGTCGTGGCTCAAGCTGTTCTCGCCGCGCAACAGGTCGATCCTACTCTTGATGCGAACGAGAGCAAGGTCCGCATGGGGACGCAGCGGGACTTCACGTCAGGACCTACGTCGAAGGTGATCACCGCCGGCAATACCGCGCTCGGGCATTTGACGGAACTCAACAACCTTGTTCCACAGCTCAACAATTACGACACTCAATACGGCGGAACGCTGCTTAACGCTGGCGTCAACGCGGTCAAAGGCACCGGCGCGGCTGGGGCGCCTCTCGCAAGGTTCAATGAGCTAAATCAGTTGTATTCGGCCGAAATGGAAAAGTTCTATGCCGGTTCGAGCGGCGGCACGGCGGGCGAGCGCAAGCAGCTTGAGCTGAATATCAGCCCAAACATGACCCCGACGCAGCAAATGGCCGCAATCCAAACCGCAGCGACGGCGCTCGCGTCGAAGGTCGAGGCTCTTAATGGTCAATGGCACCAGGGGATGGGTCCAATGGCCAGGGACTTTGACGTGATCCATCCGGAGAACAAGGCTTTTGTCGCTGCCATGCGCTCCGGTCCGCTAGGAACGCTATTGCCGCAAGGTAGTGCGCCGGCTAGCGCCGGCCTTCCGCCGGTTGGTGGCTCTACGACCATCAATGGTGTCACCATCAAGCGGATTAACTGATGGCGACTTTCGAGCTCCAAGGGCCTGACGGCGGAACCTACCAGGTTGACGCGCCCGATCCGCAAACGGCGTTCGCGGCCTTGCATGGCGGTCCGCCCGCGCCCCAGCCGAACCAGTTTAACCGGCAAATGGGAAGCGATGTATCTTATGGTGCGCCGTTACAGGCGCCGACGCCGACACCGGAGCTTGATCGCGCGGGAGAGCTTCGTGCTATGATGGGCGGCCCGATCACGGACCGGGGGGCGGCTCTAATGCAGTCGTATCTCCCGCCTGCCCTCGGAGGTACAGGGCAGGACTATTCCGCCAACTTGGCGCAAAACAGGCAGGACACCGCGGCGGCACAAACCGCGCATCCGGCAGCCGGCATGGCGGGCGATGTTGCGGCCACTGTTCCTTACGCCGCGCTTGCTCCCGAGGGCATCCTAGGCGCGGCAGGTGCGGGCGCGGTAGCCGGCGCGGCAGGTTCGCCCGACTGGAGCAATGCCGGACAGACTGCAACGGATGCAGCGGTCGGCGCCGGGATTGGTGGCGGCCTTGGAGTAGCCGGTCGCGCGATCGGCCGTGCAATCACGCCGTTTGAGCCGGATGCTAACCGGCAGGCGCTTGTTCAAGCTCTGAGCGATGCGGGCATCAACCCGACAGCCGGCCAGGTCACCGGCAATCAAGGGCTGCAGAAGATCGAAGCGGCGATCTCGGATATTCCGTTCGCCGGCGGCGGCGCCAATGCCGCGCGTGTCGAGAACAACAAGGCGTTCACTGCCGCGATGATGGAAAAGGCCGGTGCGCCTCCGGGGCAGATTGCGACGCCTGAAAACTTGAATGCCTTGCATGCAAATCTTGGCGGGCAGTTCGATGCGCTCGGCGCGCGCAATTCGATTCCTGTCGATCCCCAACTTACATCGGATTTGAGTGATGCGATCGCCGGCTATCATGACTTGACGGGAACGCCGGCCCCCGGCGTGGAGAAAACCGCAACGCCATTAATGGACACGGTTATTCCTGGAGACAAATATAACAGTGTCCGGTCTCAGTTGGGCAAGACGGCGCAATCTCTTCGCTTTTCAGATCCCGCGCAGGCGCAGGCCTATCGAGACATGCAAGACGCGCTCGACAGCGCTATGGAGCGGTCGATTGCGGCGAACAATCCTAACGATCTTGGCGCGTTTCAGGACGTTCGAAGCAAATACAAAAATCTTGTGCCGATCGAACAAGCTGCCGGCTCGGCCGGCGCCGATGCGGCAAGCGGAATTATTTCGCCGCAACAAATGCGGACGGCGCTTGCATCGGGGAATAATCGAAGAGCTTATGCACGTGGCATTGGCGATCTCGCGCCACTGACCAATGCCGGGAACGCAATCCTGACGAATGTCCCGCAATCGGGAACGGCGCCAAGACTGCTTGCGGCGGCGTTGCTGCATGGTGGGGTAGGGCCGGCGGCCGGCGCTACTGTGGCGGGCCTTCCCGGCGCCATTGGTGGCGTTGCGCTCCCCGCCGCCGCCGGACGGGCGATCATGTCAAGGCCGGTGCAAGCCTATCTCAAGAACCAGATCGCTCCTGGCATTGGCCGGAGCCCGCAAGCTTCCGCCCTAGCCGCGGCTCTCGCGGCATATGGGGCCGGGCGGTAAACCGGCAGCTCCCCCCGGCGCTTCCCTAATGGGGTGTCCTTTTGAAAGCCTCTCGGTTGTCCTGGATTTCGTAATATTTCTTTGACCAGAATTCCGCTCGCTTGACTGCATCCCCCCGTGCCATCTCGAATAAGACGCTCAGTTGTGCCAGTTCGTTAGAGATGATATCCGTTGCCACTTCTTTGTTATCAAATCTTTCCAGCATCTCTTCTAAGATACTCTTTATTTCCGACCTAAGGCTCGTACTTATACATTGCATGTTCATTTCAAAAATCCTTCATTTGATCAGCTTCCGGGCGCGCAGATATTCCGCGCAAATCCGATTGACCAGGTTCCCAATTGTGCGGTCTTCGGCTTTCGCCAGCTTTTCAAGCGCGGCCTTGACATCGCTCTGAAAGCGAACGCCAATGGGCGGCTCTTTGGGCATCGCCTCGACCTCGACCTCAAGCACACAAGCATTACCGTCCTTTACCATCGCGGGAACCCCTTTGCAAAGAATTGGTGCACACCTATTGACATTCGTGCACGTTCGGCATATATGTGCTCATTCTTACACAATGTCAAGAAGGAGCAAAACATGACACGCCAACTTTCCAAAGTTTTCGGTGTGCCGTCTTTGGAGACGGCGAGCCGGATAGACGACAGCGACGCGGTGAATGCCGTTTACGCGGCTCACTTCCGGTACAATAGCCGCATGCGGGAATTGGAAGGGCAGTTCGAGGCAAAGGCGAGCGAGTTGCGCACGGCCTTCCTGGCCGAGCTTGCCGCAATCCGCGGAGGGGAAGCAGCATAAGCGGGACCGCGAGGCGTTTGCACCGCCAGGCGATCCCTAACCACTTCACGGATTGGAGAACATGAAAATGGCTATCATCAACATGCCCGCGCCGGGCGATCGGCGCAAGGACTTGCCGTCCATTACCATCGGCCCGCGGCTTCGCCGGGAGCTTTCCGCCAAGCTTATGGAGCTGGCGTTCGAGATCGCCGCAACGCCCTATCCTAGCGAGCGCCAGCCGCTCGAAGACAAATTCACCGCTATCGCCGATCTTCTTCAGGCACATAGGAGGAACCCATGAAAGCGAGATTGACTGATCCACCGGCCCTCGTGCCGGACCCTTTGGGTGACTTGGTTTACTCAAGGATTGTGGATCGCGTCGCCGAGCTTGAGGCTGAGGCCGAGGCGGGGTTTCTGCTTCCGTGGCAGCAAGAAGAGCTGGCCCTTGTTCGCGAGCTGCTTCTGTCCATTCACCAATCGCGGCGGGCGCGGCTGCATTGACGTCATATCGGAAATAATACCTGCCGTTTAGCTTAAGCGATATTCCCTATATGGTTATGCGGAGAGGCTCTCCCCCGCGCGGGATTTCTGCGACGCCGCCTAAATCACATAGGATTTGAGCGGCGGGAAGCCGTTGAACCCAACCGAGGAATAGGTCGCCGTATAGGCGCCGGTTCCTTCGATCAGCACTTTCGAACCGATTTCGAGGCCAACGGGAAGGAAATAGGGATCCTTCTCATAGAGCACGTCGACGGAATCGCAGCTCGGGCCCGCAACGACGCATGGCTCGGTGGCTTCCCCGTCGAACGCGGTCCTGATCGGATAGCGGATCATCTCGTCCATCGTCTCGGCGAGGCCGTTGAACTTGCCGATGTCGAGATAAACCCACTTCACCTTGTCGTCGTCCGACTTCCTCGAAATCAGCACCACTTCCGCCTCGATCACCCCGGCATTGCCGACCATGCCGCGGCCAGGCTCGACGATCGTTTCAGGAATATGGTTGCCGAAATGGCGGCGCAGCGAATGCAAGATCGCCTGCGCGTAGGTCTTCACCGCCGGTACATTCTTCACATATTTCGCCGGGAACCCGCCGCCGAGATTGACCATCTGCAAAACGATGCCACGTTCCGCCAAATCGCAAAAGATCGCCGCCGCCGCCTTCAAAGCGCCGTCCCACATGCGCGGATCGCGCTGCTGCGAGCCGACATGAAAAGAAAGGCCGAAGGCGATAAGCCCCTGCCGGTGCGCATGTTCGAGAACGCGCGGCGCCATCTCCGGCGCGCACCCGAATTTTCGCGTGAGCGGCCATTCGGCGCCGGCGCCGTCACACAACATGCGGCAAAACACCTTCGCTCCAGGCGCCGCGCGGGCCATCTTTTCGACCTCGGCCTCGCAATCCACCGCAAACAGGCGCACGCCAAGTTCAAAGGCGCGCTTGATGTCACGCTCCTTCTTGATCGTATTGCCATAGCTGATGCGATCCGCGCCCGCGCCCGCCGCCAGCACCTGTTCGATCTCGACGACCGAGGCGGTGTCGAAACAGGAACCGAGCCGCGCCAGCAACTCGAGGACCCTTGGATCGGGATTGGCCTTCACGGCGTAGAACACGCGGGTGTCGGGCAACGCCTTGGCGAAGGACGCATAATTGTCGCGCACGACTTCGAGGTCGAGCACCAGGCATGGCCCATCCTCGCGGCGGTTGCGGAGAAATTCCAAAATACGATCGGTCATCGCGGCATCCCTTCGAAGGGCGCGAACCTTCGCGCCGAAACGAACAAGTTTCGGGTGAATGGCAATGCCGCATGGGCGCCCGCGCTTTGGAGACGCGACCGCTTCAGTTGACCGCCATCCGCAACCGGCGGCGCCCCCGAGACAATTGCCTAAGGGACTACGCGCGGTCTGATGCTGCGCCGTCGGACATTCCCACCTTGGACAAGGCGGATTGCGCCGTCCAAAGTGTTCATGGCCATCGCTTGGATTGGGATGAGATCCCGTTCCGCACGCCCGGCAAGAAAGACTAGCCTCTTCGGTAAGCCAGCTTTGGAGGCTGGCAGAGACGAAAAAGCCCGGTCCGTCGTTGCTTTAAGTCGCGTCCCCCGTTTGGCGGGGTTCGCCGGTTCGCCTCCGGCTGCCGGTCCTTTTTGGGCGGTTAACCGGCCTCTTGTCCGGATCCCCGCCAACCGGCACGCAACCACAGGCACGTGCGAAATTGGGCAAAGCCAGAAATATGCGATTCGCCACACATTACAAGGGTTTTTTTCAAAAAATCCGGAGCCGGACGTCCGTGAATGGTTAAATCTTACTTAAACCCCAGCTCCGGGCCGACTGCATGGATTTTTGGAACTCCCATGTGGCCCATGGCGGGGGTGCCATTCCCGCGGTGGAAGCGCGGCGAGGCAATCACCGAACGCGGTGGGTCCCAGTCGACATTGGCGTGAAACAGGATCGCGAACAGCGTGATCAGGGGAGCGACACAAGTGCCGTTGCCCTTGTAGCTAGACGGGTTGTTCTCCTTGTGTCCGGGCCATTCCGCGCCTATTGACAGCGAGCCACGAACCGGCAATCTCGCCGATCGTGCCGCACAGCACAATTTTCCGGCCACCCAGGAAAGCTGAGGGTAAAGCCCAACTCTTGATGTGGAAATCGCGTCGCATCAATACATCACCCCTCTTGCCAGAAGGGCTGCGCATTTACGCGGTCGGCGATGTCCACGGTCGGGCGGATTTGCTCAAACAGTTGTTTTCAAGGGTAGATGAGGATCTTAAGGAACACCCAATAGGCGAAACTATTCACATCTTCCTCGGCGACTATATCGACCGCGGGCAGAACTCCGCGGCCGTTTTGGATTTGTTGATCGAACGCGCCAGGACCCATCGCTTGTCGTGCCTCAAGGGCAATCATGAACACTTTCTTGCCGAATTTCTCGAAAATCCCGGCGTTCTCAAGTGTTGGGCGCAATATGGCGCCTTGCCGACGCTCGCCTCTTACGGCCTGACGCCGGCGATAAATGCGGATCGCAAGGAACAAGCGGAGCTCTCCGCAAGCCTGTGTAACGCCATACCCAAAAGCCACAGTCAGTTTCTCGCCGGGCTAAAGCTCTGTTTTACTTGCGGGGATTTTTTCTTTGTGCATGCGGGAGTGCGGCCAGGCACGCCCCTGTCGCGCCAACGCGAGGAAGATATGCTCTGGATAAGAGATGATTTTCTTTTGCACGAGGAGCCGTTCGAAAAAATTATCGTCCATGGCCACACCCCGGTCAGGGAACCAGACGTGCGGAACAACCGCATCAACATCGACACTGGCGCTTATGCGACCGGGCGGTTGACATGTTTGAGACTTGAACGTGATAAGATTGAATTCGTTTAGAAAAGTATACGGTTTGGCCGGACCGGATCATGTTCTAAACTGTCTGTTTCCGGACGATTTTTAGTTTCCCCGTTCGCAAATCATGCTCCAGCCGCATGGGACAGAATCGTTGAAATTGGACCCGCGCCACCCCCAGCTCCAGGCTCTCCTTGCAAGGCTCGACGTCGAGTTCTCGTCGGCGCCCATGAGGCTGCGCTGGGCGCTCCTGGTCTTTGGCATTATTCTCGGACTATCCGGCCTTTGGATGCTGCTTCCCGAGTTGCTAAGACCAAAGCCCATCGGCCTTGTGTTCGATCGCGCCGGCGCCGAAACAGCCGCGGAGCACCGGACCCGCGCAGTTCTTGCCGCGGCAATTGGCGCGATAAGGGGAGATCTTTGGGCCGAAGCCGCGTTCACCGGCGCGCGCTTCATGTGGAGCGATCGCCTGGCGATCCGCGACTGGACCAGTTCCGGACAACTCGCGCGGGCCAGAGCCAACGCGGAGACCGCCCTGGCGCTCGCACCTATCAACGGCGCGGCATGGCTTTTGTTGGCCAAACTTCCGGCAATTTCGCCGGACGGCGAGAACCGGGTTGGGACTCTTCTCGAAATGTCGTATTTCACCGCGCCGAGTGCCTTGGACCTCGCCCCTTGGCGCCTCGAACGCGCGGCAACCTCAAGTGCGCTCGCCGACAAGGACCTCCAGGCGTTCATCAAGAGCGATATTCGCGGGATTCTGGAACGCGGGCCAGAATATCGAAAAGTGATCATGGCCGCCTACCGCAACGCCTGGCCGCAGAACCAGCCAATTTTCGAATCGCTTGTGGCCGATGCCGATCCGGCCGTGGCCCAATTGCTTCGCTCCGGCCAGCCAAAATGAGAGCGGTTGGCCGGCTACTGCGGCTTCCTGTAAAACCGGTATTAAATTCGCTTGTGCTTCAAGTCCCGCGGGACTCGACGTGCAAGCTCGCGTCGCGAGCCTTGTCGCGAAGCCCGTGCGTATGCCCAAAGGGCGAGCGAAACCGTTCCGTCCCGCCAATGCCGCAATAGCCAAGGGCAGCAACGATGAAGAAGATCAGGGTTGGAAATCCCGTTGTCGAACTCGATGGCGACGAAATGACGCGGATTATTTGGCATTATATACGCGACAAGCTCATTCATCCTTACCTCGACATCGAACTCGAATATTACGATCTCTCGATCGAAAACCGCGACGCGACGAACGATCGGATCACGGTGGAGGCCGCCAATGCCATCAAAAAACACGGCGCTGGCGTCAAATGCGCCACCATCACACCGGATGAAGCCCGGATGGAAGAGTTCAAGCTGAAACAAATGTGGAAATCGCCGAACGGCACGATCCGCAATATTCTCGGCGGCGTGATCTTCCGCGAGCCTATTATTTGCCAAAATGTCCCGCGTCTCGTGCCCGGCTGGACGCGGCCGATCGTCATCGGCCGCCACGCTTTCGGCGACCAATATAGCGCGACCGATTTCAAGGTTCCCGGCAGAGGCCGCCTCGTCATCAGGTTCGAGGGCGATGATGGCGCGATCATCGAACGAAAAGTGTACGACTATCCGGGTCCAGGCGTTTGCCTGGCGATGTATAACCTCGACGAATCGATCCGGGATTTTGCCCGCGCTTCGATGAATTACGGGCTCATGCGCAAGTATCCTGTCTATCTCTCGACGAAGAATACGATTTTGAAATCCTACGACGGGCGCTTCAAGGATCTATTTCAGGAAATTTACGAAACCGAATTCGAAGACGCGTTCGGCGAGGCTGGACTTACCTACGAGCATCGCCTGATCGACGACATGGTCGCCTCTTCGCTCAAATGGTCTGGCGGCTATGTCTGGGCCTGCAAGAACTATGACGGCGATGTCCAGTCCGATATCGTCGCGCAGGGATTCGGATCGCTCGGCCTCATGACTTCGGTGCTGATGACTCCGGATGGCAAAACGATCGAAGCCGAGGCCGCGCATGGCACGGTGACAAGGCATTACCGCGAACATCAAAATGGCAAGGAGACATCGACCAATTCGATCGCCTCGATTTTTGCCTGGACCCGGGCATTGGCGCACCGCGCCAAGCTCGACGGCAATGCCGAGCTCGCGAATTTCGCACCGGCTCTCGAAGCGACTTGCGTCGCCACGGTGGAGGCCGGCTACATGACCAAGGACCTTGCCCTCCTTGTCGGCGCCGACCAGCGTTGGCTCTCGACGACAGGTTTCCTCGACAAGATCGGCGAAAATTTGCGCGCCCGCATGAGCGAAGGATAGGGTATAAAACGCGCCCGGGGCGGCAGTGGCGATCGCGATGGCCGACGCTTAATCTTAAGGACAAGCGCCGGTTGTTTTCCTGCGCGGCGAAGTTTAAGGGGGAATATAGGGTCGAGGGTCTCTACGCCGGCGTACCTGTTGTGGTGATCGGCGCGAAAGGGGTCGAGAAAATTGTCGAGGTTACGCTCGACCCATCCGAACGGCAGATGTTTGAGAAATCCGTCAGGTCGGTGCGAGACATGGTCGAGGCTTGCAAGACGATCAACCCCGCCCTCGCGAACTGATATTTTTGCAGGCGGCCGGAGTCAATCCGCCTCCCGCTTCGGCTCTTGCCGAATCCATTTTTCTTCGTCCGGCGTATCGTTCTCAATGAAACGCAATCGGATAGGCGGCGATAGACAAAACTTCATGCAGCTTTGCTATGAATTGGGCATATTTTTCCGGGCTTGCAGGTGCTAGCCATATGCCGTCGTGCGCCGTGTTGCCACGGGCGGGGTCGAACTGGCGCGGAAACTGCTACAGGAAATGCAGGAAAAAAGATCGTAGATGAATATCCACGAGTACCAGGCCAAAACCGTCCTCAAGGAATTCGGCGTCCCGATGCTGCGCGGGACCCCGGTGCTGCGCACCGCCGACGCCGCGGCCACCGCCTTGGAACTCGGCGGGCCGGTTTGGGTCGTAAAATCCCAAATCCACGCCGGCGGGCGGGGCAAGGGCACCTTCAAGGAGAAGGAGGCGGGCGGCAAAGGCGGGGTAAGGATCGCCAAATCGGTGGCCGAGGTCGAGAACTTTGTCCGCGAAATGCTTGGCCGGACCCTCGTGACGGAGCAGACCGGCCCCGCCGGCAAACAAGTCAACCGGATTTATCTCGAGGAAGGTGCCAATATCGTCAAGGAGTTTTATCTTTCCTTGCTAGTCGATCGTTCGGCGGGCCGCGTCGCTTTCGTTGTTTCGACCGAAGGCGGCATGGACATCGAGGAAGTAGCGCGCCATATGCCGGACCGGATCGCCAGTTTCATTGTCGATCCGGCAACCGGGATCATGCCGCACCACGGTCGGATGGTCGTCAACGTCCTTGGCCTTACCGGCGGCGTCGCCCAACAGGCGGAAAAGCTGACCTCGCAGCTCTACGCAGCCTTCGTCGCGAAGGATATGGCGATGCTCGAAATCAACCCGCTGATCGTCTCGGCGGAGGGCCAGCTCAAATGCCTCGACACCAAAATCTCGTTCGACGACAACGCGCTTTACCGGCATCCGGAAATCGCCGCCCTGCGCGACGAAACCGAGGAGGACGCCAAGGAAATCGAGGCGTCGAAAAATGACTTAAATTATATCGCGCTCTCCGGCACGATCGGCTGCATGGTCAATGGCGCCGGTCTTGCCATGGCGACGATGGACATTATCAAGCTTTACGGCGCGGAGCCCGCGAATTTCCTCGATGTCGGCGGCGGCGCCACCAAGGACAAGGTGGCGGAAGCGTTCAAGATCATCACCGTCGACCCAAAAGTCAGAGGCATTCTGGTGAATATTTTCGGCGGGATCATGAAATGCGACATCATCGCCGAGGGCGTCGTCGCCGCGGTGAAGGAAACGGGCCTCGAAGTCCCTCTTGTCGTGCGGCTCGAAGGCACGAATGTCGAGCTCGGCAAGAAAATCATCGCGCGATCCGGCCTCAATGTCATCACCGCGGACGACCTCGACGATGCCGCGCGGAAAATCGTCGCGGCGGCCGGAAAAGACTGAAGCAATGCCGATTCTCGTCGACAAGGATACGAAGGTCATTTGCCAGGGTTTTACCGGCAAGAATGGCACCTTCCATTCCGAACAGGCGATCACCTATGGCACCAAGATGGTCGGCGGCGTCTCGCCCGGCAAGGGCGGCGCGAGGCACCTTGGCCTGCCGGTGTACGACACCGTCGCTAGAGCACGCGCGGCGACCGGCGCCGAGGCGAGCGTCGTCTATGTTCCGCCGCCCGGCGCGGCGGACGCCATCTGCGAGGCGATCGACGCGGAGATACCGCTGATCGTCTGCATCACCGAGGGCATTCCCGTCGCGGACATGATAAAGGTCAAACGTGCCCTGTGTGGCTCGAAATCGCGGCTGATCGGGCCGAACTGCCCCGGCGTGATGACCGCCGGAGAATGCAAGATCGGCATCATGCCGGGCAATATCTTCAAGCCCGGCTCGGTGGGAATTGTCTCGCGCTCGGGAACCTTGACTTACGAGGCCGTGTATCAAACAACGCGGGAAGGGCTCGGCCAGACGACCGCGGTCGGCATCGGCGGCGATCCGGTCAAGGGCGCCGACTTCATCGAGGTCTTGGAAATGTTCCTGGCCGATGACGCCACCAAGTCCATCATCATGATCGGCGAGATTGGCGGCTCGTCCGAGGAAGATGCCGCGCAATTCATCGCCGGCGAGACAAAGCGCGGCCGCAACAAGCCGGTCGTCGGCTTTATCGCGGGCCGCACCGCGCCGCCCGGCCGACGTATGGGTCACGCCGGCGCGATCATCGCCGGCGGCAAGGGGGGCGCCGAAGACAAAATCGCCGCAATGCTAGCGGCCGGGATTCACGTGTCGCCGTCGCCCGCAAGGCTCGGCAAAACCCTTGCCGATGTGCTCCGCGGATGAGCCAGATCTTGAGAAAGACGAGGGGCGTCCGCATGTAATGGACAAGCTGCCGACAACCGGGCCGACCGGGCCAGGCTTGGGTTTATTGCGGAAACGAATGCATCGCCGGCCCACAGCGTTCGGCGGGACGTCGGCGCGACCCGATCCCCGTTGACAAAATGCGGCGACGGTTAGGGTTGCCAGAAATGGCAGAAGTGGAAGATTTCGACCGAAACCGGGCACTATCCGGGGTATGCCGGATCAAGCGGGAGCTGCGTCGGGCAAAATCGTGGAGCACGTCGCCCAGCACGACGACCTCGGCCTGCTGCTGCATCTCGGCTGGCACCCAGCCTGGGCGTAAGGCTGAGACATGTGGCTTAAAAGGCTTTGGCCCGAAAAACGCGGGCTCAAAACTTTGGGCTTAATGACTTGGGCTTAAGGATTTGGGCCCGAAGGAGATGACGATGGCGCGCCGAGATACGAATGGAAATGCAAATGGTTCGGGCGGCGGGTCGGGCAGCCGATCGGCCGCAAATTCCGCCTTCGCGCGGACGTCGTTTCTTGACGTGGCGAACGCCGCTTATGTTGAACAACTCCAAGATAGCTATCTCTGCGATCCCGCCTCTCTCGACCCCTCGTGGCGCGAATTCTTCGCGCAGATGAACGACGATAGCGCCATGATCGCGAACGGAGCGCAACGGCCGCGCTGGAAGCGGCCCGGCTGGCCCATTTCCGCCAGCGGCGAACTCGTTTCGGCGCTCGACGGCAATTGGGCAGAATCGGAGACCTCGATCGGCGCCAAGCTCGAGGCGCAAGCCGGAGAGGGCACTTCTCTTTCCCCCGGCGAGCTCCAACGCGCGACCCGCGATTCGGTGCGAGCGCTGATGATGATCCGTGCCTATCGCATACGTGGTCATCTCCATGCCAATCTCGATCCGCTTGGCATCGAGCCCCCGAAAGATCACGAGGAGCTGCATCCGGCCACCTATGGGTTCACGGAAGCGGACTACCACCGGAAAATTTTCATTGTTGGAGTGCTCGGGCTTCAATTCGCGACCATTCCCGAAATGCTGAAGATCTTGCGCCGCACTTATTGCGGCACCATCGGGTTCGAATTCATGCATATCTCCGATCCGGCTGAAAAGGGTTGGCTGCAGCGGCGGATCGAAGGCCCGGACAAGGAAATTACGTTCACCAAGGAAGGCAAGCGGGCGATGCTCAACAAGCTTGTCGAGGCGGAGGGATTCGAGCAATTCCTCGACATCAAATACACGGGCACGAAGCGTTTCGGTCTCGACGGCGGTGAAGCCATGATCCCGGCGCTAGAGCAAATTATCAAACGCGGCGGCGCCTTGGGGATCCAGGACATCGTGCTCGGCATGGCGCACCGTGGTCGCCTCAACGTCCTTTCCCAGGTCATGGGGAAGCCGCACAAGGCGATTTTCAATGAATTCAAGGGCGGCTCTTTTACGCCCGAGGACGTCGCGGGTTCCGGCGACGTCAAATATCATCTCGGCGCCTCCTCCGACCGCGATTTCGACAATAATCGGGTCCACCTTTCGCTGACCGCGAACCCGTCGCATCTCGAGATCGTCGATCCCGTCGTGCTCGGCAAGGTGCGCGCCAAGCAAGATCAATTGCACGATGTCGTCCAACGCACGAAAGTGCTGCCTCTCCTCATTCATGGCGACGCGTCGTTCGCGGGTCAGGGCGTGATCGCCGAGTGTTTCGGTCTTTCCGGGCTCAAGGGATATCGGACCGGAGGGTCGATTCACTTCATCATCAATAATCAGATCGGCTTCACCACCTCGCCACGCTATTCGCGGTCTTCGCCCTACCCATCCGATACCGCGAAAATGATCGAGGCGCCGATCATTCACGTCAACGGCGACGATCCCGAAGCCGTAGTCTATGCCGCGAAGATCGCGATTGAATTCCGGCAAAAATTCCATAAGCCGGTGGTCATCGATATGTTCTGCTATCGCCGGTTCGGCCACAACGAAGGCGACGAGCCTGCCTTCACTCAGCCGGTGATGTACAAGAAGATCCATTCGCACAAGACGACGCTCCAAATCTACACCGAGAAGCTCGTTGCCGAGGGAGTTTTGACCGATGGCGAGGTTGCAAAGTTGCAAGCGAATTGGCGGCATCACCTCGAAACCGCGTTCGAAGCCAGTCAATCCTTTAAACCCGGCAAGGCCGATTGGCTCGATGGCCGCTGGGTGGGCCTGAGGCCGGCGCCGGCAGGAGCTGAGGACGATCGCCGTGGCCGCACCGGCGTCGACCGCGCACGGCTGGCCGAAATCGGTCTTCGCATCACTTCGGTTCCCGAAGGGTTCAACGTCCACCGCACCATCCGGCGCCTGCTCGACAATCGGCGCAAGATGGTTGAGACCGGCGAGGGCATCGACTGGGCCATGGGTGAGGCGCTCGCTTTCGCGACGCTTGTCGACGAAGGCTATCCGGTGCGTCTTTCCGGCCAGGACACCGAGCGCGGCACTTTTTCACAGCGCCATTCCGTCCTGATCGACCAGGAGACGGAAGCCCGCTACATTCCCTTGAATAATATCCGTGACGAGCAGGCGCATTTCGAAGTCATCAACTCAATGTTGTCGGAAGAGGCCGTGCTTGGCTTTGAATATGGCTATTCACTATCCGAGCCCAATGCCTTGACCATTTGGGAAGCTCAGTTCGGCGATTTCGCCAATGGCGCGCAGGTCTTGTTCGATCAATTCATTTCGTCCGGCGAACGCAAGTGGCTGCGGATGTCGGGTCTCGTCTGCCTCCTGCCGCATGGCTACGAAGGCCAGGGGCCGGAACATTCCTCGGCGCGGCTCGAACGCTATCTGCAATTATGCGCCGAAGACAATATGCAAGTGGCGAATTGCACGACACCCGCCAATTATTTTCACATCCTGCGGCGTCAATTGCAGCGCGACATCCGCAAGCCGCTGGTCTTGATGGCGCCGAAATCGTTGTTGCGTCACAGGCGCGCGGTTTCGAGGCTCGACGACTTTACGATCGGCGCCTCCTTCCACCGTATCTTGATGGATGGCGCGGAGCGGCCAGATGGCGGGACGATTACCGTCGTGGAAGACGCCAAGATCCGCCGGGTGGTGTTGTGTTCCGGGAAAGTCTACTACGATCTTTTTGAAGAGCGCGAAAAACGGGCAATCGACGATGTCTATCTCCTGCGTGTCGAGCAGCTTTATCCCTTCCCGCTAAAAGCCCTTGTCGCGGCTTTGTCGCGTTTCAAAGGGGCGGACATCTTCTGGTGCCAGGAGGAGCCAAAAAACATGGGCGCCTGGAATTTTGTCGACCCCTATCTCGAATGGGTGCTTGGCCAGACGGGCGGCAAAACCAAGCGGCCGCTTTATGCCGGCAGGCCCGCGGCGGCCTCGACCGCGACCGGGCTGATGTCGAAACATTTGGCGCAACTCAAAGCCTTCATGGATGATGTTTTCGCGGCTTGAACGGCGGGGCATTTCTTTTTCGATTTGATGCACTCCAGAGAAAGCCGGATGGCTTTTGGCGGGACATATGGCAAATGAAATCCGCGTGCCGGCCTTGGGCGAATCGGTCAGCGAAGCGACCGTCGGACGCTGGTTCAAGAAGTCCGGCGAACGGGTCAAGGCTGACGAACCAATCGTTGAGCTTGAAACCGACAAAGTAACGCTCGAAGTCAACGCGCCGGCGTCCGGCGTCCTAGCTGAAATCGTCGCCAAGGATGGCGAGACGGTTAGCGCCGGGGCTTTGCTTGGCCAGATCGGGGACGCCGCGTCCGCCGCGCCTCCCACGGACGAAGCCAAGCCGGTTCCGCCGCCAGTGGCGCCTGTAAGTCCGGGACCCACCCTGGCGCCAGCACCAGCCAGGCTTTCCCCGCTAGCAATGCCCGCCTCGCCCGCCGCGGCGAAAATCGCCGCCGATCATGGCCTCGATCCAGCCGTCGTGGCGGGATCCGGCAAGCGCGGCCAGGTCTTGAAAGCCGATGTCCTCGACATCATCGCGAAGTCCACGGCTCTAGCCCCTGCTGCGCCGCCACCGTCTGCGTTGCCCGCCCCAGAAGAGGATCGCGAGGAGCGCGTGCCCATGACGCGGCTGCGCCAAACCATCGCGCGGCGCCTCAAGGACGCCCAAAATACTGCCGCCATGCTGACGACCTTCAACGAGGCCGACATGACGAAAGTCATGGCCCTGCGTGCCCGTCACAAAGACTCGTTCGAAAAGAAGCACGGCGTAAAGCTCGGCTTCATGGGGTTTTTCGTGAAGGCTTGCGCCGGCGTGCTCAAGGAGGTGCCCTCCGTCAATGCCGAGATCGACGGCGCCGATATCATCTACAAAAATTGCTATCACCTCGGCGTCGCGGTCGGCACGGACAAGGGCCTCGTCGTGCCGGTCGTGCGCGATTGCGACAGATTGAGCTTCGCTGAGATCGAGAAGACCATCGCCGATCTGGGCAAGCGCGCCCGCGCGGGCCAGCTCAAGATCGAGGAAATGCAGGGCGGAACCTTCACCATCACCAACGGCGGGGTCTATGGCTCGCTGATGTCAACGCCGATCCTCAATGTGCCGCAGTCGGGCATTTTGGGGATGCACAAAATCCAAGAGCGGCCGGTGGCGGTCGAGGGAAAGATCGAGATCCGGCCGATGATGTATCTCGCGCTCACCTACGATCACCGCATTGTCGATGGCAAGGAGGCTGTGACTTTTTTGGTCCGGGTCAAGGAGGCGCTGGAGGACCCCGCGCGGCTATTGCTGGAATTGTAAGGATTTTCGCAATGCTCGCTATCCGTTGTTTCGGACATTTCTGGAGCAAGGATCTGGTTGACTGGGGCACGAGAGGCCAAGGCGGGGCTGGACGCCTCCTTGGCTATCAGCTGCGACAAGGGACTCCGTCTGTAGTCGATTTTAAAGAACAAATTGCCGTCTATACCCTATTCTCACCGAATCGGGAGGCGGTTTACATCGGCCAAACAGGTTCGGGTGATCAGCGATTGATCTTGCGATTGCGGCAACATTCCAAAGGGAATATGCGTGATCGATGGACTCATTTTTCATGGTTTGGTCTACGTTCTGTAACGCAAGCACGTGAGCTATCCGATCATCAGAAACCGGAAACCAGATGCGTTGGTACAAATGCGAACGCGTTGGATGAAATTGAAGCCACGCTGTTGCAGCTCTTCGAACCTCGATTGAATAAGCGAGGTCCTAATTGGGGAGAGGATACGAAGAGTACTTGCAGTACGTTCCATCTGAATTTGGCGAAGAACCAAAACCGATAGATCTTGAAACAATTAATTCAACCATTGACGAACTTTCCAAGCGCATCGACAAGCTCAAAGGGAAGTGGAATGGGCGTTTACCATCTGACTGTTGCCGGTTCAGCCGATGACCGTGCATTCGCAATCGGCAGCTCGTGATCGCGCGATGGGCACAAAAATCCTTCACGGTTACGGCGTCGGGCCGGAGCAACTTCGCCGACGCGCCAGCATAATTTCGCCAAGAGGGAGAATCGAGTCGATGTTCCGTAGCGCTCTCGACCCAGCTTCAAAGATAATTTGAAACCGGGACCGTCGGGTCCCCTTCGCGGGAAGATTGTTGTGTTGCAGGGTAAGGATTACGTCATTCGCGGAGGCGCCGCTGGCAGGGAACGCCTCAGGATACTCTCCCGCATCATGTACTCGAGCACGGCGTCACTGTTTGATCGCTTCCGCTTCAAGGAAGGGCAGCAGTGCCTCGATATTGGCTGCGGCGGGGGTGATGTCACCTTGGAGTTGGCCAGACGCATAGGTCCAAGCGGCAAGGCCGTCGGCGTGGACATCGATGAGACGCAACTCGACATCGCGCGCCGCGAAGTGGATGCGAAGGGCATTCGCAATGTGGAGTTTCGCTCGCTCGATATACGAACCGCGGAAGAGGACATTGGCTCTGTGTTCGACGTTGTCTATGCCCGCTTCCTGCTCACCCATCTCGACGACCCATCTCGCGCCGTCGCGGCGTTTTATCGCTATTTGCGCCCCGGCGGACTCATCATTGTCGAGGATATAGATTTCAGCGGCTATTTCACCTATCCCGAATCCGAAGCGTTTCAACGCTACAAGGAACTCTATTGCACTTTGGTGCGAAGACGCGGCGGTGATCCGAACATCGGGCCACGCTTGCCCTTTCTGCTGACCGACGGCGGTTTTGAGAAGGTGGATATAAACCTTGTTCAACCGATCGGAACAAAGGGCGAGGTCAAACTTTTAAACGTTATCACCTTAGAAAATATTGCTGACGCTATCCTGCGGGATGGCCTTGCCTTGCGGCAAGAAATCGACACCTGGGTACAGGAACTCAATCGCTTCGCGGAAAATCCGCGAACCGTGGCGGGAGTACCGCGCGTCATTCAGGCCTGGGGCCACCGGCCGGCCGCCAGCTAATTTGGACATACCTGATGGCATATGATCTCATCGTTATCGGCACCGGCCCCGGCGGCTATATCTGCGCGATCCGCGCGGCGCAGCTCGGTCTTAAGGTCGCGGTCGTCGAGAAGCGCAAGACGCATGGCGGCACCTGCCTCAACGTCGGCTGCATACCCTCGAAGGCGCTGCTCCATGCCTCGGACAAATTCGCGGAAGCCGCGCACGAGCTTGCCGCCTTCGGCGTGATCACGGGCAAGCCAAAACTCGATCTTGCGGCGTTGATGAAACATAAGGACGGGACGGTCGCCGCCAATGTCAATGGGGTCGGCTTTCTGTTGAAGAAGCACAAGATCGACGCTTTTTTCGGGCTCGGCACGATTTCCGCGCCGGGCGAAATCGACGTGAAGGCAAACGACGGATCAACCCAAAGGCTCGAGACCAAAAATATCGTCATCGCCACCGGCTCCGATGGCGTGCAGCTTCCGGGCATCGAGATCGACGAGGAGTCGATCGTTTCCTCGACCGGCGCGCTTTCGCTAGAAAAGGTGCCGCAAAAACTTGTTATCGTGGGGGCAGGCATCATCGGCCTCGAACTCGGCTCAGTGTGGGGCCGCCTTGGCGCAGAGGTGACCGTCGTCGAATATTTGGAGCGCATTTTGCCAGGCTTCGACGGCGAAGTGGGAAACCAGTTTCGGCGCATGCTAGAGAAACAAGGTTTTGGTTTCCATCTCGGCCATAAGGTGACGAGGATCGATAAAACGAAATCGGGCTTGCAAGTTAGCGTCGAGCCTTCGGGAGGGGGCGAAGCTACAGGGCTCGCCGCCGATGTCGTGCTTGTCGCGGTCGGCAGGCGTCCTTTCATTGAAGGGCTGGGCTTGGACGCTGTTGGCGTCGCGCTGGATCGTGGCCGCGTCGTCATCGACGACCGTTTTGCGACCAATGTCGCGGGGATCTATGCGATCGGCGACGTCGTGCGCGGCCCCATGCTCGCCCATAAGGCCGAGGATGAGGGGATCGCGGTCGCCGAGATTCTCGCGGGCCAACATGGTCATGTGAATTACGAGGCGATTGCCTCCGTCGTCTACACCATGCCGGAAATCGCCTCCGTCGGCGCGACCGAAGAAGAGCTTCAAGCCAAAAGTGTTGCCTACAGAACCGGAAAATTCCCTTTCACCGCGAACGGCCGTGCGCGGGCAATGCGGCGAACGGAAGGCTTTGTAAAGATCCTGGCCGACGCTTCGTCTGACCGCGTGCTGGGCGTTCACATCATCGGCGCGGGGGCAGGCGAACTCATCGCGGAAGCCTGTGTACTGATCGAATTCGGCGGCTCGGCGGAGGATTTGGCCAGAACCTGCCACGCGCATCCGACGCTCTCCGAAGCGCTGCGCGAAGCAGCGCTCGCGGTGGATAAACGGGCAATCCATATTTGACGTGCCGCCTCGCCCTTACGGCAAGTTTTTTTTGTGCAGTCTATCCGCTTTCGGCGCGATCCTACCAAAATGTTTCACTTGAAATTGACGTTCATAATACCCAAACGAGACTTGTCGCCAGCGGGGGCATCAGGAGCGGCGAAGACGACCGCGCCGCCCTCGTAGCCGAGCCCGTTCGTGTCGGCCATCCAGTCGCCTAGCGCCGTGCCGAGCGTCTGCGAGAACAGGATCGCTACCCAATAGAACATCTCGACCCGGGGCGTAGCGACGGTATTGATGGAGATGGAGCCCTCGGACCAGCGCCATACGGCCAGGGAGGCAAGCAGCCCCGCGAACAGAATCGACGATCCGCCGAAATAACCGATGCCGAGCGAACGATCGGCGAAATCCGCCATCGTTGTACCCAAGGTTGTCGTCGCGACGATCGTGACCCAATACAAGAAGGGATGGAATGCCTTCGCGGAGATTTGCGCGACGACGGCGGCGGCGAAAATGCCGATAAAGATGAAGCTGCCAATCGCATAGCCCAGATTCATCGACATTGTTACGGCATCGCCGCCGGTTTCTCCCAATGTCGTCGCAAGCACCTTGATGACCCAAAACCCAAGCGTGACTTCGGGTACTTTGCTCAGCGTGCCAGCCGGTAGCTTCGTCATGTGGGAATCCATCGTTGCGGAAGTGGAAGCCGGCCCGAGGAACAGAGCCGATTAGTTGCTGCCGCATCTTTTTACACGAAAATCTCGCACACCTTGCTGTTTTGGGTGGCTTTCATTCTAACGCGACCGCTTGGTGCGACGCTCGGAGACCTGCTCGACAAACCGCACGCTCACGGCGGGCTGGAGATCAGCCGCTATGTCGCCTCAGGCATTCTCGCGGCGATCATTATCGCTCTCATCCTCATCCTCCCGCAACGGGCAGGTGTGCATCCGGGCGCCCGCGAGGAAAAGGCGCAAAACGCGACAGATGGAGACGCGGCATGAGGGGCGGCTAGTTGGCCAACCCCGCGAGGCGAAAAGACCTTCAGGCCACTACCTGCAACTCGGCGAGAATCGCATCGCCCATCTGGGATGTCGAAAGAATTGTCGTCGCGCCGCCGGAGATATCGGCGGTGCGCAGCCCTTTTTCGAGCACGTCCGAAATCGCCTTCTCGATGCGATCCGCAAGCTCGCCAAGATTGAACGAGTAACGCAAGGCCATGCTGAAAGAACCAATCATAGCGATCGGATTGGCAATGCCCTTGCCCGCAATGTCGGGGGCAGAGCCATGCACTGGCTCATACAGCGCCTTGCGTGTTTCGCTTGCCGCGCTTTTTTCGCCGAGCGATGCCGAAGGCAGCATGCCGAGCGAGCCGGTCAGCATCGCGGCGACATCCGACAGCATGTCGCCGAAAAGGTTATCGGTGACGATGACATCGAATTGCTTTGGGCGCCGCACCAACTGCATGCCGAGTGCGTCGGCAAGCTGGTGCTCAAGTTCGACATCCGGATATTCGCGCGCGTGCAGGCTGGTGATGACTTCGTGCCAGAGCACGCCCGATTTCATCACATTGCGTTTCTCGGAGGACGTCACCTTGTTGCGGCGCTGTCGCGCGAGCTCGAACGCGATACGCCCGATCCGCTCGATCTCATAGGTGTCGTAGACCTGCGTGTCGATGCCGCGTTTCTGGCCGTTGCCAAGGTCGATGATCTGTTTTGGTTCGCCAAAATAGACGCCGCCAGTCAGTTCGCGAACGATCATGAGATCGAGTCCATCGACGAGTTCGCGCTTTAGCGAGGAGGCATCGGCGAGCGCCGGATAGCAGATTGCCGGGCGCAGATTGGCAAACAGGTTCATATCCTTGCGCAACCGCAGAAGACCCGCCTCGGGGCGGACTTCGTAAGGGACGCCATTCCATTTCGGCCCGCCGACCGCGGCCAGAAGCACGGCGTCCGCGGCGTTCGCGCGGCCCATGTCGGCATCGCTGATGGCCGTTCCATGCGCGTCATAAGCCGCGCCGCCAACAAGGCCTTTTTCGATTTCGAAATGGACGATGCCCTCGCGCGAAAGCCAAGCGGCGATTTTCTCGATTTCGGCCATGACCTCGGGGCCGATGCCGTCGCCCGGAAGGACGAAGAGATTGTACTGAGGCATGTGCGATTGTCCCCGAAAGGCGGACGCGATAGACCACGAGCAAATTAAGTTGAAGCCGTCATGGCCTGTGTCTGTCTGGTCGTTTGCTCGTATGATCTTTTCCAAAAACTCTGCAACTTTTTGGAATCATGCTCTTGCGGGAGCCAAGAAAGACTCCCACCGCGCGACCAAAAGCGATTAGAAAACTTAGGCGGCTGCGAGCTGGCGCAGAACGTAGGGAAGAATGCCGCCGTTGTTGAAATATTCGAGTTCGTCGAGCGTCGCTATGCGGCAGAGGAGCGGTACATTCTCTACTCTTCCATCGGAATAAGCGATCCCGGCCTCCATCGTCTGGCGGGGCCTGAGCGCGCCGCCAAGGCCATGGATGGTCACCTCTTCACCGCCCTTGAGCCCAAGGGTTTTCCAACTGGTGCCGGGTTCGAAGGTGAGCGGCAGGACGCCCATGCCGACAAGGTTCGAACGGTGAATGCGCTCGAAAGATTCGGCGATGACCGCGCGGACACCAAGCAATCTTGTGCCCTTGGCCGCCCAGTCGCGCGAGGAACCATTGCCATATTCGGCGCCGGCGAAGACGACCAGCGGAACGCCTTCAGCCTGATATTTCATCGCCGCGTCGAAAATCGGCATTTCCTCGCCGTCCGGCCAATGCTTGGTTAGGCCGCCCTCCGGCACGGCGCCATTGTCCTGTCGCAGGATGAAATTCTTGATCCTTATATTAGCGAAGGTGCCCCGCATCATGATCTCATGATTGCCCCGGCGGGTGCCATATTGGTTGAAATCGGCCGGCGAAACTTGCCGCTCAACAAGATATTTCCCGGCGGGGGAAGCCTCCTTGATCGCGCCCGCGGGCGAAATATGGTCGGTCGTGATCTTGTCGCCGAAGAGCGCCAGAATACGGGCGTTTTCAATGTCCCGCACCGGCTCCGGCCGCATTTCTAGCCCGTCGAAATAGGGCGGATTTCGCACATAGGTCGAGCCGACATCCCACCCGTAGATTTGGCCAGCTGGCACCTTTACCTTGCGCCAATGCATGCCGCCGTTGAAAACGTCGGCATACCGCGCCTTGAACACCTTCCTGGTCACGAATTCATCGATAATTCCGGCAATTTCGTCCTGCGAAGGCAAGACGTCCTTGAGAAACACCGGACGGCCTTTCCTGTCGTGGCCGAGGGGTTCGTTAGTAAGGTCCGTCGCGACCGTGCCGGCGAGCGCATGGGCGACGACGAGGGGCGGCGAGGCGAGGTAACTCGCCTGCACATCGGGGTTGATGCGGCCCTCGAAATTCCGATTGCCGGAGAGGACCGCCGCCGCAATAATGCCATTATCGTTGATGGTTTTCGAGATTTCCGGCGCCAAGGGACCCGAATTGCCGATACAGGTCGTGCAGCCGAAGCCGACGAGATTGAAGCCGAGCTTGTCGAGCGATTTCTGCAGCCCGGACGCGGAAAGATATTCGGCGACCACCTGGCTTCCCGGCGCGAGCGAGGTCTTGACCCATGGCTTTACGCCAATGCCTTTGGCGATGGCGTTGCGGGCGAGCAATCCGGCGCCGATCAGCACGTTGGGGTTCGAGGTATTCGTGCAAGAGGTGATCGCCGCGATCACCACATCGCCGTGCCCGAGATCGAAATTTTTGCCCTCCACGGGATAACGTTGTCCGGCCTCGCCAACCTTTCCATACTCGGTTTCCAGCGCGGCCTTGAAGCTCGATCCAACCAAGCCGAGCGCGACGCGCCCCTCGGGACGTTTCGGACCGGCCATCGAGGGCGCGACCGTGGCGAGATCGAGTTCCAGCGCGTCGGTGAAGACGGGATCGGGGGTCGTCTTGGTGCGAAACAAACCTTGCGCCTTCGCGTAAGCCTCGACGAGCGCGATGCGCGCGGGCGTCCGCCCCGAAGTCGCAAGATAGGAAAGCGTCTCCGAATCGATCGGGAAGAAATTGCAGGTCGCGCCACATTCAGGCGCCATGTTTGCGATTGTCGCGCGGTCGGCGAGCGAAAGATGAGTTAGGCCGGGGCCATAAAATTCGACGAATTTTCCGACGACGCCTTTTTGCCGAAGCATCTGCGTGACGGTCAGAACGAGATCGGTGGCGGTCACGCCGGCGCCAAGCGCGCCGGTCAGCCGGAAGCCGATCACCTCCGGCAACAGCATGGAAAGCGGCTGACCGAGCATGCACGCTTCGGCCTCGATGCCGCCGACGCCCCAGCCCAACACTGAGAGCCCATTCACCATGGTCGTATGCGAATCGGTGCCGACGAGCGTATCGGGGTAGGCGACCTCGACAATTGAAGGTTTGCTACGCGGGGCCGCGTATTTCTCCTTGGCCGTCCAGACCGTCTGGGCGAGATATTCGAGATTGACCTGGTGGCAAATCCCGGTGCCAGGTGGCACGACCCGGAAATTGGCGAACGAGCCCTGGCCCCATTTCAGGAATCGATAGCGCTCGCCATTGCGGCCATATTCGTGTTCGACATTGGTCTTAAAGGCCCGGCTGCTGCCGAACGCATCCACGATGACGGAATGGTCGATGACGAGATCGACCGGGACGAGCGGATTGATCTGTTGCGGATCGCCGCCAAGATTCGTCATGGCGTCGCGCATCGCGGCCAAATCGACGACGGCGGGGACGCCGGTGAAATCCTGCATCAGAACCCGCGCCGGACGAAACGCGATCTCGCGCTCGGTCTTGCCCTTATCGCTCAACCAGGCGGCGATGCCCTCGATGTCTTGCCTCGTGACCGAGCGGCCATCCTCAAAGCGGAGCAGGTTCTCGAGCAAAATCTTCATCGAAAAAGGCAGCTCCGACACGCCCGCGAGCCCGTGTTTCTCCGCCGCCTTGAACGAGAAATAATGGTAGGTCTTGCTGCCTACGTCGAGCTTCTTGCGACATTTGAAACTGTCGAGCGAGGTCATCGGAATTTTCCCAGGAGAGCTGATCTGAAAAATGGGAGGCTCGTCCGCTTATAAATAACTTTTCCGCGGGGAGCTACACGGATGATCGATGAAAGCGTTGTTCCGGCGGCTTGGCCCGCCCTCGGTCCATTGATCATGCGGCTTTCCGCCTCAAGGCTAACCGTCGAACGCGGCGGCCGGATCGTCCTTTCAAATCTGTCGTTTTCGCTCGATGCGGGCGGGAGCCTGACCGTCACGGGGCCTAACGGCGCCGGAAAATCGACGCTGCTGCGAGCTCTCGCCGGGCTGTTGCCGTTCAGTGGGGGCGCGATCTCCTGTACACCCTTATCCAGCGGGACACTCGCCGAAGAGGCCCATTATGTAGGGCACGCCGATGCCCTCAAAAATCTTCTCACCGTCGCCGAGAATTTGGAGTTCCTCGCCGCGACGCTCGATGCCGGACATGGCGGCATCCCGGTCGAAACCGCGCTAGCCTTGTTTGGCCTTTCGCATGCCGCAAATCTTCCGGTGGCCTATCTCTCGGCCGGACAGAAACGGCGGGCCGCGCTCGCCAGACTTCTGGTGGCGTGGCGCCCGTTGTGGCTTCTGGATGAACCATCGACCGCCCTCGACGCCGCCTCCCAGGCGCGCATGGCAAAAATCATGGCGGCGCATTTGACGCGAGGCGGGATGATTGTCGCCGCCACCCATGCCAAGCTCGGTCTCCCGGGCCAGGAACTGCGGCTTGGGGCGCTTGCATGAAAAATGGGCAGGAAGCGCAGGCAACTCCCGCGCTGGGATCGAGTCTTTATGCGCTGTTCGTTCGCGATATGCGGGCCGGACGGCGGATCGGCGGCGGCACCAGCCTCGGCGTCGTATTTTTTCTAATCCTCGTCACTTTGAGCGCGTTCGCGATCGGCCCGGATCTCGCGCTTCTGGGTAAGATTGCCCCCGCGATTCTCTGGATCTCCGGGCTCCTCGCGACCTTGCTTGGGCTCGACAGGCTGTTTCAGGCCGATCACGAGGATGGTTCGCTCGATCTCCTTTTGACCAGCGGCACGCCGCTGGAATTGATCGTTCTTGTGAAATGTCTCGTGCACTGGATACTGACCGGTCTGCCGCTTGCCGCCGCCGCGCCCTTTTTTGGCCTCATGCTCGACCTGCCAACGAACCAGCTTTGGAGCGTCACTCTTTCGCTGCTTGCGGGCACCCCCGCCCTAACCCTGATCGGGGCGATCGGCGCGGCGTTGACGGTCAGCCTGCGGCGCGGGGGACTTTTGTTCGCGGTTTTGATTTTGCCGCTTTGCGTGCCAGTCCTGATCTTCGGCGTCGCGGCGGCCGGAGCGGGGACGGGTTCGATCGTCCCCTTCGCAACCCCCTTTCTGATCCTTTGCGCACTGACCCTGATCGCGATCGCCGGCGCGCCTTTCGCGGCGGCTTTTGCTTTGCGGCAGACAAACACGTGATTAGCGTCGCGCTAGAGTGTGATTACTTTATCATGACGCGTATCCTGCATTCCTGAAATAGTTTGCGCATTCTTGCGGCGAGAAGTGGTCGAGCGAGGTTCCGAGGCGGTTCCATGTCGCGTCGATGGTTCTCTCGCCGGCTTTT
>PEFW01000149.1 GCA_002890675.1 Candidatus Methylaffinis lahnbergensis | reverse complement strand
GGGTGATCACACAGATTACGGCGAAGAAGGGCGCAACGACAATCCAATAGTTCGTCACCGCCCCTCGCGCAATGCTCGTACGGGCGACTCCAAAAAGGGCAAGAGCCAACATGGCGAAGTAGGGCCAGTCCCTGAAGAGGAAGGCGCGCAGGCTGAAGCGTGACGCCTTGGGGCCGTCATCGTCTGATTCATAATCGACCATGGTGCAATCTCCGGGATGAGGACGGCGCTGTTCGTTTGGCCAGGCCGCTCGATTGATGTAGTCATTCTAGCGCTTGTGGAATTGGGCGGATAGTTCCCTCGATTCTGCCGAAACACCCGGTGCCATGGTTTAACCGCACCAGGCACTGGAAACGATGTGTTACGAGAGACGTTAAGCCCCGAATAGCTCTACCGGTGAACTCCTCGGCCACTTCTCACACAGAATGCCAAAACTACCTCGAGGCCGCCCGACCGGAAGCAAATTGATTTAGCGAAGTAGCTCGAGCGGTGCTGGGAATATACGAAGAATTGAACCCCCGCGCGCGAAAACGTTTGCGTCATGTTGCATATGGGAACTTTCTCCCGGCAGCACGATTGTCTATGGCGGGGAGCGGATCCATTTCCCACGACAGTCAGGACCAAGCGTTTTTTTGCGGGAGGAAGCAAGTAGGATGGCGATTTTGGACGGGCTCACTGAAGATATCGCGATGCGGTTTGATCTCGGGCTTAAGGCCCGCGCGCTTGTTCGAGACTTGTCGAGTCTTATCGCCGCACAACCGGGGGGAATTGACGGTTTCCTGGACAAGTTCAGGGCCACCGGCCTCGAAGCCAAGGTAGCCTCGTGGCTAGGGGGACGCTCCCCCATGGCGCTTTCGGTGCGAGAGGTAAAAATGGCGCTTGGCGACGAAGTCATTGAGGGAATCGCCGAAGACACCGGAGTAAGTGAAGGCTTCGCCAGTGGAGTTTTGGGCTATGCAATACCCAAGATCATTGGTCTTTTGACGTCCGGCGAAGCTATTCCAGAGGAAATTCCTTCCGCTGCATTGAGATCTCCTGGCTCGGCAAACCCGTTTTCGGCGCCGCGCGTCCAGGACTTTTCCTTAGGGGGAGAGAGGCAAGTTCCGCGGCGCGGAATGGAAGGCGGTGGCCATGCCGGGGGGCTCCGTTTGGTTGTTCCCGGCGCGGCGCTGCTTATTACGATCGGATTGATCGGATACGTCATCTCATCTGGCACCGCCGGCGATCATGCACCCATCCTATTCGCGTCCAGTGTTGCACAAAATGCACCGCTAGCGTCCCCGCGGACGCCCTCCATGCCGTCATTCCGCGGCAATGAGAGTGGTGTCGTTTCCGGCACTCTCGCAAACGACGCTGATTCGGCGGCCACCACCGGCTCGCACGAATCTGTGATTGGGGCCGATCACATCAAGGGTGATTTCGCGGTCTCGGCGGGATGGATCAAAAATCTCAGTGAAGCGTTCGATGGTTTTAGGAGTCAGGACTCGCAGGCGCTGTTTGCGGGAAATGTTTTCCACGTGGGCGGAACGATACCTCATGCGGACCGCGCTTGGATGATAGGTTCGTTGCAGTCCGCTCAACTGCCTCAAATTGTAGTGGCTGCCCTGACAGGCGGCGGCGCGGCTAATTTGAGAACAGCGTCGTCAACATCGAAATTGGATTCCAGCGGCAACGAGTCGGTCAGACTTTCAAATCTGGCAACGCTTGATTTCCCAATCATCATTTTCCCGGCCAATAGTGCAAAGATCCCATCGCGAAGCCTCGCTCTCTTGCGGCGGATTGCCGAGCAGATCAAGCAATTGCCGCCTGGAACGGTGGTTCAACTTAACGGCTATACGCACGGCACGCGCACCGCAGCCGCGGACGTGGAGCTGGCTCAACGGCGTGCAGATTCCGTGTACCGGGTCCTCGTTCATGAAGGAGTCAGCCCAGTGATGCTCAGCGCGAAGGGTTACGGCGGTTCGCTGTCCGTGGCGAGCATCAACGGGATAACGGAAGGCCGTAGCAGCAAATTTACGGACGAAGGGGGTCGCCAGCACTTTGACCGGCGTGTCGAATTCCGCGTAGTTCAGCAAAGCCCATGAAATATCCATGGCATAGGGGCCTTGGAGTTTAGACGTAAGGGAACTGGGCCGGCTAGGGTTAAGACCAAATTAACCATGGTCTGTTTCCCATGTCCGTGGTCAAGCTCGATCGCCGTCGTGTCCTCATCTGCCAGGGCATGGGGGCGAAGGGTTCGCGGCGGCCGCATTTGACTGTGCGAATGGTTTTCCCTATCCCTGCCAGAGCCATCAGATCAGTCATGACTGCGCCTCCTTGCACCGCCATTGAATCAACCGAGCATACCCTCCGCAAGTGATTTGACAGGTCCGAGGCTACGGATCTAATCCAAGCCTTCCTCGATGACGCGGCCTTCAGGTCGTCGGGGCCCTGACCGCGTCTTGACCGCTGAACTTCACCGCGAGGCCCTGAGCGTTGAGCAGTTCGGCGGCGTGACTATTACGGCGCAGCGCACGCTGAACGGACGGCCGCTGTTTAATTCGTTCGTCGTGATGAGCGAAGTGCGGGTATTCCGAACCGTCGAAACCGGCGCCCGTCACTCGAAACCAGACCCAGTTGATGTAGGCGTCCATGACAGACCAGCAGTCACCATACCACCATTCGTGTTCCGCAAGACGCCGGTCGATTAATGCAAAGTTCGGCCGCATTGCGACCTCAGCCATTTCAAAGACTCGGTGTTCTCCCCCGGGTATGTCGCAGAAGTATTGCGGGATCCGCAGCCGGGTAACGATCGGATGTAGGCCAGACGCGCAGTAGGCCAGATCAGCCACCAACTGCGCCTTACCAAAGGCGTCTTGATACTGCGGCAGAAGGTTTGCCTCTGGAAATCGAGCGGCTAGCCACAGAAGGATCGCTACATTTTCTGTCAAAACGCGGCCGTCAACGATGAGCGTCGGGACCTTGCCTTTTGGATTCAAATCCAGATAGCGGGGCGAGCGGTGATCGCCCCTCTTGAAAGGCGATCAGCTCCGTGTCGTACGGATGTTCCGTTTCCTCGAGTGCTATCATGCTTACACGCGCGCAGGTATCGGGAGAAAAAAATAAGGTCAATGCGGGCATGAAGAACCCTATTGATGCAATCTCGCGGCTATATTGGCTTCTGCGCTTGGCTGAACCGGTTGGAGTTGGCTCGGCGATGACTTCGAGAGCCGGATCGAAGATCTGGAGCACCTCCAGGTGACCAGACTCTCACAAGAAGCCATAACTCCGAGGGCGTGGAGGCCAGAAACAGCGGGCATCACCGGGTCCCCGAAAAAGTCTGCAACTTTTGGGATCATGTTCTAGTGGTTCAAATCTAACATTTGAGTCCCTATTGGGATTCCCCAGATTTGCGGCATGTGCGAGTCTGCGCGATGCGCGCAGGAAAATCCATCACCGTTTCGTTGGCCGATCGGCGTCGGCTTGAAAATCTCATCGACGATCGCAATGTCGCGCAGAAGTACGTGTGGCGAGCCGAGATTGTTCTCTTCACGGCCGATGGGGCCGGCACGAACGAGATCATGCGACGAACCTGCAAGTCCAAGACTTGCGTTTGGCGCCGGCAGGAACGCTTCTTGGAAGAAGGGTTCGAGGGTCTGCTTCGCGACAAGACCAGGCCCTCGCGGATCAAGCCGCTCGATGGCGAGGCGGCCGAGCGGGTTGTCGCCCTGACGCTTGGCGATCCACCCGGCGAA
>PEFW01000148.1 GCA_002890675.1 Candidatus Methylaffinis lahnbergensis | reverse complement strand
AGAAGGACATGCGAAGAAGATCACTGAACACCCAGGAACGGGCAACTCTTGGTAATGGCATGCTGCATTAGGCCGCCGGACCACACAGTGTTGATTTCCACTGAGAGCTGACCCGGGCAGCACGGATTTTTCCACCGAGAACTGACCCATGTTCGAACCTTACCCCCTTGGCCTGTCCGGGGGGCGATGGAGTGATCGACATGGAGTTATTGAGCGTCATCCGGCGCTGGCATTATCGAGACCATTTCTCGATCCGAGAGATATCGCGGCGCACAAGTCTGTCGCGGAACACGGTGCGCAAGTACCTGCGCTCGGACAGCGTCGAACCGAAGTTCGCTGTCCCTGATCGGCCGAGCAGGCTGGACCCATACGCCGACAAGCTGTCGCATATGCTGCGACAGGAGGCAGGGAAGTCGCGCAAACAGAAGCGGACGATCAAGCAATTGCACGCCGACCTGGTGGTGCTGGGCTATGATGGCTCCTACAATCGCGTGGCGGCTTTCGCGCGCGATTGGAAGGACGCCCGACAGCGAGAGCAGAAGACCACGGGTCGTGGCGTTTTCGTGCCCCTTGCGTTCATGGCCGGCGAGGCCTTCCAGTTCGACTGGTCAGAGGATTGGGCGATCATCGCCGGCGAGCGGACAAAGCTACAGGTCGCCCACTTCAAGCTGTCCTACAGCCGCGCCTTCGTTCTTCGCGCTTATCCGCAACAGACCCACGAGATGCTGTTCGACGCCCACAATCACGCCTTCCGCGTACTGGGCGGCGTTCCACGGCGTGGGATCTACGACAACATGCGAACCGCCGTCGACAAGATCGGTCGCGGTAAGGAGCGGAAGGTCAACGCGCGCTTCTCGGCCATGGTCAGCCACTTCCTGTTCGAGGCAGAGTTCTGCAATCCGGCGTCCGGCTGGGAGAAGGGGCAAATCGAAAAGAACGTTCAGGATGCCCGTCATCGGCTCTGGCAGCCGATGCCGAGCTTCCCCTCCCTGATGGCGCTTAACGACTGGCTGGAGGCGCGCTGCCGGGAACTGTGGGCCCAGACGCCGCACGGTTCGCACCCGGGCTCAGTAGCCGACGCCTGGGCCGATGAGGTCCAGCATCTGATGCAGCTTCCCAGGCCATTTGACGGCTTCGTCGAATACGCCAAGCGAGTCTCGCCGACATGCCTGGTTCATCTGGATCGCAATCGCTACAGCGTGCCAGCGTCCTTCGCCAATCGCCCCGTTAGTGTACGGGTCTATCCTGAGCGCATTGTCGTCGCCGCCGAGGGACAGATCGTCTGCGAGCATCGCCGGGTCTTTGCCCGCTCCCACCAGCGGGAGAGCACCACTACGGTTTACGACTGGCGGCATTATCTCGCGGTCATTCAGCGCAAGCCGGGAGCCCTGCGCAACGGCGCGCCTTTCGTCGAACTGGCGCCCGCCTTCCGGGCTCTGCAACAGCGCATGCTCAAAACGCCGGGCGGCGACCGCGAGATGGTCGAGATCCTGGCCCTGGTTCTCCAGCATGACGAACAGGCCGTGCTCGCCGCCGTCGAACTGGCGCTGGAGGCAGGCGCGCCGACCAAGACGCATATCCTGAACCTGCTGCACCGGTTGATCGACGGCAAGCCGATCGACCCACCAGCCGTGAAGCCGCCTAATGCTTTGACGCTCACGACAGAACCGCGGGCCAACGTCGAACGCTACGACGCCCTACGCAAAGTGCGGGAGGCGCGCCATGCGTCATAATCCCGCCGCCGGCGCCGTCATCATTATGCTGCGGGCCCTCAAGATGCACGGCATGGCCCAAGCCGTTGGCGAACTGACTGAACAGGGCTCCCCGGCCTTCGAGGGCGCGCTGCCGATCCTGTCGCAACTCCTGAAGGCGGAGACGGCCGATAGAGAGGTGCGATCGACCGCCTATCAGCTCAAAGCCGCTCGCTTCCCGAACTACCGCGACCTCACCGGCTTCGACTTCGCCAGCAGCGAGGTCAACGAGGCGCTCGTTCGTCAACTCCATAAATGCGAGTTCTTGGAGGACGCTCACAACGTCGTCCTGGTCGGAGGCCCCGGCACGGGCAAGACGCATCTCGCCACGGCGGTCGGTGTTCAAGCCATCGAGCATCACCGCAAGCGCGTCCGGTTCTTCTCCACCGTCGAGCTCGTCAATGCTCTCGAACAGGAAAAGCTTCAGGGAAAGCCCGGACAGATTGCAGGTCGGCTCGCCTATTCGGACCTCGTCATCCTCGACGAGCTCGGCTACCTGCCGTTCAGCGCCTCCGGCGGCGCATTGCTCTTCCATCTATTGAGCAAGCTCTACGAACGAACCAGCGTCATCATCACGACGAACCTGAGCTTCGGCGAATGGGCAACCGTGTTCGGCGATCCCAAAATGACGACGGCGCTGCTCGACCGCCTAACTCATCGCTGCCATATCCTCGAAACTGGAAACGACAGCTTCCGCTTCAAAAACAGCTCGGCGAAGCCAGCTAAACCCACCAAGGAGAAACCGCGAAACTTGACGCCCACCTGACCACAAAACCATTATCAAGCCGGGTCAGTTCTCAATGGAAATCCCGGGTCAAGTCTCGGCGGAAATCGACACGTTAGAGCGGTTTCCGCGCGAGTTGAATCGCTTGGGATTCCCGAATCGGAGGAAATCTGATTCTTGAGCGGCGCCGAATCGGAGGCGGCGCGAGATGGGGCCTTTGTCGGTGGATTTGCGCAAGCGGGTGGTCACGGCGGTTGGCGAGGAAGGCATGAGTTGCCGGGCGGCGGCGCGACGGTTCGGGGTTAGCTTCGCCAGCGCGATCCGGTGGGTAGCGGCATTGCGCGAGCGCGGCAGCTATGCGCCGCTGCCGATGGGCGGCGACACGCGTTCGCAGCGGGTGGAGGCGCATGCGGACTACCTTTTGCGCCTTCACCGGCGCGAGCCTGACCTGACGCTGGCCGAAATCCGCGCTCGTTTGGAGCGTACGCGGGGCGAGAAGGTGTCGCCGTCGATGATCTGGCGGTTTTTCGACCGCCACGACATCACGTTCAAAAAAAGTCGGCGCACGCGAGCGAACAGGACCGGCCCGACGTCCTTGAACAGCGGCGGCGGTGGTTCGATGGTCAACTCGATCTCGATCCGCTGAAACTGGTGTTCGTCGACGAGACCGCAGCGACGACCAACATGGCGCGCCGCTACGGTCGGCGACGACGCGGGCGACGTCTGCGCTGCGGCGTTCCGCACGGCCATTACAAAGCGATCACCTTCGTCTTCGGCCTGCGCCTGAGAGGCGCCGTCGCGCTCAAGGCCTATGACCACGCCATGAACGCCGCGACGTTCGAGGTCTGGCTTGAGCACTGTCTCTTGCCAACCTTGGAGGAGGGCGACATCGTCGTGCTCGACAATCTCAAGGCTCACAAGAGCCCGAGAGTGGCGGAAGTCCTGGCCAGGAAAAACTGCACGGTGCGATACCTGCCGCCCTACAGCCCGGACTTCAACCCCATCGAGATGGCGATATCCAAGCTGAAGGCCGCACTGCGAAAATTGGCCGAGCGCACCGTCGCCGGTCTCATCGCCGTCATCGAGGGCTGCGCCGGTCTCTTCAAGCGGGACGAATGCGAGAACTACTTCGAGACCTGCGGATATGAGCCCGCTGAACTCCCCGTCTGCGACACAACCTGAACGGATTCCGCTCTAGCTAGGCCAGTATTCATTCGCGGCTACGCCCTGAAGGGCCAAGCCATGACTGAGGTGTTGCAGAAGGAGTTGCTTTAGTTCCTGAGTCATCACGACCCGGGCGTAACGAACAGTAAGAGGCGGCT
>PEFW01000147.1 GCA_002890675.1 Candidatus Methylaffinis lahnbergensis | reverse complement strand
ACCCTAAGCCTACGTGACGTCGAAGACTTGTTGGCGGAACGGGGCATCATGGTCTCCTACGAGACTGTTCGGCGCTGGGTGAATCATTTTGGGCCCATGATCGCGGCGGATCTGCGCAAACGTAGACCCAAGCCCCACACGACCTGGCATTTGGATGAGGTCTATCTGAAAATCGCCGGCCGCATGGTCTATCTTTGGCGCGCCGTGGATGCCGAGGGCGAAGTGCTTGATGTGCTGGTCCAGAGCAGACCAGCATGGCTTATTTTTTCCCGTTTACTTTCAAGACCTTGCACTACTGTTTGCAAATCCGGGCTGACCGGTTTGCAAACCCGTTCCATGGCAGCGTTCGCCAAACGTTTCTGCTCGACGCCCTTCGTGTAGCGCTCGACTTCCTTTAACGAGACGTGGCCACTGATCGCCTGGATCTCATGAACGGTGCAGCCGGCCTCGGCCAGGCGGCGGCACATCGCCTTGCGCAATCCATGCGCGGAGAGACCGAGTGGCAAATCGGCTGCGCGGACAGACAGCCCGAACCAATTGGTGAAATAGCCGGGCGAGAAGGGCGCGCCGGTCTCCGTCGTCAGGAATGTCATTTGCCCGGTCGCGGAGCTTGCCAGAACGGCTTTTAATTGCGGATGAATAGGAATGGCAACACTTGTGCCGGTCTTGCCCTGGCGCAGCTCCAGGGCGTTATTGCGGACGTGTTGCCGGCCGAGCCGGATGACATCGCCGCGCCGCTGCCCCGTATAAAGGAGAAGGCCGAGGGCGAGCCGTTCGCGGGAGCCGATAGGCCAGCGCGCTTCAAATTGTGCGATGTCGCTATCTTCCCACATACGAAAACCGGTATCCGATGTCGGTGCGCGAACCTTGACGCCCGCCGTCGGGTCTTTGGCGATCACGGCCATTTTGATGGCGACCTTGGCGACGGCGCGCAAGGCTTTCAGCAGACTCTTGGCAGCGTGTGGCGCGGCGGCTTTCTCGGCAAGGAGGCGTTCGACATCCTGCGATTCCATCCGGGCGAAAGGCAGCCCACCACGGTCGGATCGGGCGAGGCTTCTCAAGATCCGTAGCTGATCCGCGCGGGTAGCCGGGGCAAGGCGCCTAAAATCAGCCGAATTGAGATAAAGAGCGATTGCCGCTGCGACGGAACCCGGCCGCATCCCGCGACGCGGCGCAGCCGGTTCACTTTTGCCCATCGCGTCATGATAACCAGCCATGAACGAAGCCGACCCGGGCTCCCCATGCAGTCGGATGTTTCTGCCCGAAAGTCGAAAATACCAGCGGCTTTTCCCGTACCGATCCTTGACGGGGTAAGCGTATTTCAGATCGATCCTAGCCATGCCGGAATTTTTCCCACGGGTTCTCGTCGGTATCGGTCGCGGCCGGAACCATCTTGGTCGGCACAAGCGTAACCCGCCTCTCCTCGATCACCACGCGGGCTTCGACGCCGGCGGCTTTGGCGGCGCGTAAGGCGCGGGCGATGTCCCGTTGCGTCCATGCGCGATGGCGGCGGCGCGGCCACGGCTTCACGTCCTTGAACAGGTTGCTAAGATCCATCCCGGCGAGCGGATCATGAAAGGGCCAGGGCGGCCACAAGGTTGCGAGGAGAGTGTCGGCGAGCGCGTCGATTTCGGACTGGACGGCGGGAAAAATTGGCGCGATGCTTGACATCGGGTGTTCGCCTTCTAGCGCAAAGGTCAACATCAAGTGCGGCGGCGAGCGTTTCAGCGCTTCCGCCGCGCGCCCCCATTATGCCAGATACGTCCTATGGCAACAAGCTTGAACATGACCAAGTAAGCAAAATAGATTTTGGGGTTGAGCTTACCTTCCTTTTGGACCGTTGCTTTTAAGCTTGAACGTGGCCGGGTCCAGGCTAAGCGCCTGATCCCAGGCTAAGCGCCCCTTCCGAGGGCGTTGCTTGTAAGCTAGAACGCGGCTGGCGCGCGCCGGGCAATGGCGTGGTTTCCGCGTCGCGGTCATTCGAAGATTTCGGCGACCGTGAGCCCAGAGACACGAACGAGTTCGCGGGCAATCGCAATGAGCATCGGCTTCGCGTAAGCACGCTTGAGGGTCACGACGATCAGACTCGCCCCATCATCCTTGTGCAAGATAATTTCGCTTTGATGGCCGCCCAACGGTGGCAGGACGGGGGCGTTAAAGGGCGTGCCGTCCCCCGCTTTCACCGAGTCTCGCGCGAGGGCCTCGGCGCGCTCCAGGGCTTCCTCCCGCTCCTGACGGGCTTTATCCGCCTTGAACGCCCGCCAGACACTGGTCGGATGTTGGAGTGCCCGTTGGCGCTTCGGTTCCAACGTCGCGCGAAAAACCTCGATAGCGGCAAGACTTTCCCCGCAACGCATGAGGTCGTTGCGCTCCTGTTTAGCAATGTCATCGCGAAAGCGAGGGTTGCGATCGAGCCAAACCGCGAAGGCATCGGCATAGCGACGCCCATTAGGTGTATTGGAATTCGACATGCGCATGGCCCAGCGGCGGCCCGTCGCACAATAGGCTTCGACGGCCAACCAATCTCGCCATTCTCGTTTGCTCTTGATGCGGCCGAGGGCCAAGATGGCGGCTCGCCGCAACTTGTCGATGGCGGTCTCGTTACCGTCATTGCTGTCTGCCATTTTTATCACCTATAGCTGTGCTGTTGGGTAAGTCAGTCCTACCCTACATGTAGAGGATAATGGCAAAGAATGCAAGGGGGGCCAAGCGCTCTCGGCCCCGCCAGCTGATCCCTACTGCCAAACTTTCCGTCACGTGCGGCGCGCCAGTTCCAAATCGCGCCGGGCCAGGTGGCTCCATAGAAGAGCTTGCTCAAGCTGGAAATCAGTCCAAACCCAGCGCGTGCATCTGCTCGGCGATCGCGGCCCGATCGTGATTTCAGAGCGGACGAAAGCGGGGATGCCGGCGGCGCGTCGGCGCGGGCTTCATGTGGGCCGTCCATTGAAACTCGACCCCAAACAGCTTGTTTATGCCCGGCGCATGATCGTGGCAGGGGGAAGCAGGGCCGGTTCACGTCGGTCGCTTGGTGTCGATCCCTCGGCGCTGCGGCGGCTGCTCATGAAGGGATTCACGCTTGAATCGAAGGACTCTAGCGCATTTTCATCGTTGGTGGAATCGCGGGGGGTTCCAGTGGGGCGAGATTTGTGATTCGCTTTCCCGTTGATTTGACGAGGGGATTGCGACAGGCAAGCGTTATTCCCATGACCCGCGAGAACGTGTCATGGCGGCGGATTCGGGGATTGGCGCTTATGCCGCGCCCCCCGATCTTCCGGGTCGTGGGTCCTATATCACCAAAGCCTTGGGACGGCGGCAGAGGCGTGGTAGAGACGAGCCCCCGTCCTGGGCGGACGCGCTGGCGGGGACCAGGGTGGACTACACATTGCTGCGAGTCTCAGTCGCCCCTTCCGGATGGACCTTCTATCACAATTTGGCAATCACCGGCCTGACACGCTGGCTGCCGGGAACCTTTTCCGTTGAAACGCATCTAATTCTGCACCCTATTTCGACACGCGAAGCGGCTTGCCGGAAACTCGTGGTCGCCGTCGCGGCATAGTTTTGAGGTGCTGGTAAATCTTGCCTTAAATTTAGTTGAGTTAACGAACCAATTTCTCCTGTTCCCACGCGTCCGCCAGCAGACGCGTGGGAACTTTTCATTTCAACATCTCTAGATCTCTGCCGCATTTTCATCGTTGGTGGAATCGCGGGGGGTTCCAGTGGGGCGAGATTTGTGATTCGCTTTCCCGCTGATTTGACGAGGGGATTGCGACGGGCAAGCGTTATTCCCATGACCCGCGAGAACGTGT
>PEFW01000146.1 GCA_002890675.1 Candidatus Methylaffinis lahnbergensis | reverse complement strand
GAAAGGGCAGCGCTGGTCGCCCCTCAAGGCATGGGGAACGCGGCTGGCGCGGCGCATCGGATCGAAGAAGGCGCGTGTCGCCATAGCCCGCAAGATCGCCGTGATCCTGCGATGCATCTGGACCGATGGGACCGAGTTCTGGTGGACCAAGGAGACGGCCACGGCCTGATCCCAGTCCATCGTACCAGCTCCGGGTGCGAGAGGGCGCATGGCGCGCATGCCGTGATCAATGGGCGTTGGCTACTTCGATTCCCGCCCGCACCTCAAATTGGTATCCGGCGATTTGTCCGGCCTCGAAGGCATCGGCCAAGACACGTTTCCTGCGGCCCCGGCTTGCCGTGTGGAATGAGAGTCCGAGCTTTGCCAGCTCGTCTTCGATGACTGAGGTTTTCAGCGGCACGAGATCACGCCCGGACGAAGTCCGGTTCGAAGTATCGCGTTCGGCTTTCATGGCCTTCAGTTTCCCCCCTATCCCGTGGGAAAGCCCGGTCTGAAAGGAATTCACGGCGTTGCGGCGCTCGCCCGTTTCCAAGCCGGCATAGATGGTGCCAGTCTTGAACCGCGCGGTCTCCGTATCGAAGGTCACGCCGATGAGATCGTAGAGGAAATGGGCGGCCTCGACATCGGCCGGAAGACCGAAAAACACATGGCGGAGTGAGCCGGCTGGGGTCGTTTCGCCCCACACCTTGCAGTCGCAGAAGGCGGCGATGCTCGGAACGCATGCGTCAAAGACGCCGCGCCGGCGGCGCCCGGTGTCGATGCCGAAGCCTTCGCAAGCCTGCCGGCGAAGCTCGATTTCGCTGAGCGACAATCCATAGCGATCGAGCAGTTCCGCCACCTTGTTTGCCGAAGCCAATGCTTCTTGTTCCGTGCAGCCTTGATCGACCGTCTTTGCGCGGAGTGCCTGAATGCGTTGCACGACCCGGGCAAGATCCTCGTCGCCGCTTCTGGCGTCACCGCCGGCCGTTACCAGAAGCAGGCGTCTCAGATGGTCGAACAGGTTGCGCACCTCGCTGGAGAGCCTTTTTCCGGCGATGCCCCGCTCGATGGCAGCGGACACGCGGTCGAGCGGCGCCGCAGCGCCGAACCCAACGGCGGCGCGCCGCTGCATGGTCTCCATTTGAATCGATGCCAACCGCGAATAGGCATCGGCAAGCCGGCTCCCGCCCCGCCGCGCCGCGATCGACGAGATGAGGGCATAAACGAGGCAGTCCGCGGACGTGAGACTCCTCGCCGCGTTCACACTACCGGAGGGGGGCTCTGAATCACTCGAAAGCTTTGACCACGCATGGGCGAGCGAATCGAGTTCGTGGTCTTCGGATTCGAAGAGGGACGGATCGTCTTCCTTTTCGGGGAAAGAGTTCAGCCCAAGGATTTGCGGCGCGCCGTGCCGCACAACATGCCGGTAGACAGCGGCGGCGCAGCGCTGCGGATTGACCAACTCTTTGCCTAGCCGCACAAACCCCATCGCGACATCGAGAGCTGCGTCGTCGAGTGGGGTCAGCGGACCCACGGCCCCGAAAATTCCGCCTGGAAGCGGACAAAGCCGCGCGGCGAAGGCAATCCCCGTGGCGGCAACCGGGATGTCGCGATCAAGAATCGACAATGTTTTACCCGTCGCCAAGTCGTCGACCAGCAAAACGCCATCGCGATCGAAAGAGCGGATGCGCAACAGCCGAAAGCTCGCTTGTTGCAGAGCCTCCAACGCGGCCCGTTCCTCTCCGTTAGACGGTATGCGCTGCCGGACCAGCCGGCCAACCGCCGTACTGCCGCTCAGTGACGGTGCAAACATCGCGAGCTCCAAAGCCAGCATCAAGGCTTGCGCGACAGTATCCGCACAGTGAGGATCATCGGGATCGAGATTTGCCCGCGCGAGCCACTGATGGGCGGTGTCCTCCACCTTTGGTTTGGCAGTAAAGACCATGGCTTCGGCGCCGAACTCGGCAATCAACTCCTGCAAGCGCCTGGCACGGTGCAAAGGGTCCGGCGCCTCGGCGGCTTTTGCGCGCTTTGTGGCCACCTGCGGTCCTCCTCAAAGAGAGAGATTTCACAAATCTAGCATGGGACCCGCCGTCACCGAGAGGGATCGCGGCCGCTTATCCACCAAAATTCCCTCCTCCGAGGGCCGCGATCGAGGCGCCGCCGGTCCCAATAAATCACTGCAGCCGATGGGCGCGCAATGACGGAGGGGAGGCGGTGTCCGCGAAATTTCGGTTCATTTTAGGTGACGTCCGCCTTTCTGCTTGAAACTTCGCATTACAGGCCTATGAGATGGCGGCCTTGTTGCCGAGCCTCACGATTCACCACACCTGTCCCTGCGGTACAAATTGGTGGGATGAATGGGACTGCCTATGCAACGACCGCTGTCCCACCTGCGATGCGGAGATTTGCAAAGACCAACTGAGTGGTCAATGCCGCTGGTATAAGCCTTTGGTTCCAAGATGCAGGGTTGCCGCTATCCAGACGTGTACGATGAAGCTACCGAAGTCTTCGCCGGGTTGCCCGACCCGCCCAAAGGCTGGGAGAACCCAGAGTCGCCGCTTCGATTCAAGATGCCCGTCAAGGAGCGTGACTTCCTGCGCCAAAAGCTGAGCCTGCTTACGCGACCAGCAGAGGATGCCCCTTGCTTGCTCGCTCGCCTTGTCGAGGCGCGCGATTGTTTTCCGGACACGGGGCTAGAACTTCCCAGGCAACTCGACGCGCGCGCTGACCCTTCTGATAAGGCAGCACTTGGGATTGCGCGCGATGCCGCCGCTCTTGCCGCTATCGGACGCGCCGTCTACGGCGCACTCGTGGAGCAACTATTAGCCCGCGATGGCGGGCCGGACGAGGGGACTTTTCGCTCGCAGCTTCACACGCATTTCGCGACCTATGGAGAAGCCGCAGGCGGCTGCGATCTCGATGCCGCGGAAATGTTCCTGCCTGACCTTCCCGTTCATGTAAGGAATGTGCTGCGAGCAACACGTGAATACGTGCGCGAAGGAAAGCCGCAGAAGTTTTCGAGCTTGCGCGACTGCTATCAAATAGCAGAGGTGAAGCGTAAAACCGCTCGTCGTGCACGGCTTCTCGATACTGAACGATCAGCGCAGAGAAGGGCCGAATGGGACCCCGAACGACATAATACCACGCCATTGCATTATCGCTGGTACATCGTTCGCGATATGCTGCGAGACCTGAGTGGTCCGTGATGAAGAGCGAGGCGTGGCCTACATTTTCATTTACAGAGGTGCTCAGTCCGCCGGAGGGATGGAGAACAGAGTGCGCCATTCTGAGCACCTACTCTGCGGGGCATTGCTGGCGCTCACCGGATGCGACCTCGATAACCGGCGTACCGGCAGTCGGGTCGAACTCGTGAAGGCTATCGAGTCCTTGCGAGGGAAGGTCCGCAAACCGGTCGCGTGGCCCCTCCAAACATACATCGTCCGATTCTCAATCTGCTCGATAGGTTTGTAAAAACCGTCGATGCCGACGAGAACACTAGTTCGTGGCATCCCAAAGTGGCGCTGGTGCGCTATCACAATCTTGAAGAAATAAATGATCGTCAGTGGCGCGTCTGGCTCGGCAGCCGCAACCTCACGCGCGCTCTAAACTGGGAGGCCGGCCTCGTTCTGGCGAGTCGATCGGACGGAAAGGGCCAGCACATAGACGGGCTGGCCCATCTCGGTCAAGCGCTTGCTGTTCGAGCAAAGTTGGCGGAGTTTTCAGCCAAAAGCGTTGCCATGGAACTCGCTAAGTTAACCTGGGAATGCTCGCCTGGAAGCAAAGTACATCGTGTGAGCTTGTTTGGTCCGGACTTGGCCAAAGGCTTTCCAAAACCGCCATCCGATGTAGAACGGATGTTTATTATCAGTCCCTTTCTCGACGCTAGAGCGGGATGAGGTTTGAGTGAATCGCGAGGGATTCCCAAATCGGCTTTTTGCTGATTCAAGGTTGGGACTGGATTGGAGGCCAGCATGGATGACCAAGCCTTATTCCTTGGATCTTCGTGATC
>PEFW01000145.1 GCA_002890675.1 Candidatus Methylaffinis lahnbergensis | reverse complement strand
AATCCTTATTGGAAATGCCCTCGACATAGGCATTGATCGCCGTGTCCGTCGCTGATTTGAAAGTTTGGTCCAACTCGAAGTCGTCGAGCCTTATCCCGTTGGCTGTCCAAATCAGCCAAGCGGCGTGCGATACGTCTTTCAAGCGGGTTTCGAAATCAGGCATTGTTCGCCTCCATAAGACAGCCGCAAGTTTCGGCGATCCAAGCCGAGACTGAGCCGCCGAGCGTCCCGTAATAAGGCAACGCTTAGCTCAAAATCGAGGGGCGCCCAGCTTAAGCTTAATCTATGACGTCGCCGACCGACCGAAGTCGAGCCTCGTTAACGTGCGCAGTCTCAAAAGGTTCAAGCTTACCGACTGAAATTCGGCGCAACTTCCGCTCCCGCCGGATTGGCAACCCTGCCGAAAACATTTGGCCCACAGTGAAACTTTTAGAGCCCTGAAGCGATAAATGGACATAGCGGGGTTGCGCCGAGGCGGCTCCTTCGTCCGCTCTTGGCTGCCCAACAGGCCGCCCCTGGTCTGGACCTCTCCCCCAGATCAGGGGCACTGGCCAACGCACACCCCGCGCCGCGACGTGTTGCGCATGTTACTTCGGCTGTTCATTGTTATGCCAAGGCGAGATGTTACCGAAATTTTGACGAAATGCCGTGTTTAATGCCTCTAGCGTGGCGGCGTCCGCTTTGATGCCGCACTGGAAATTTTGCAGGCAATTGGACAAAGCAATGATCCATTCATCGCACCGGGATCGCAAAACCAAGGCAATTGCTGATGCGTTGGCAATGATCGCTGACGCTCATCCTGAACTCGATCCACATCGGCCGCGTCCTGTCCGCGAGACAGACGAATGGTTGTGGGAGAGTGCCGCCGAATTTTGCGCCGCACTGGACCACTATGCAGGGCGCACTATGAAAATTAAGAGAGAATTCGCGCCAGCCGCCCGGCGCCCACGCGCGTAGGGCGGAACTCACCCAAATCTAAAACTGGTTAAGATTTGAGGGCCGGCCCCGCCGCGCCGCCTCACGCGCTCACTCCGGCCGCGCCATCCGCCCGCCACGCGCCCTGAGCCGCTCCACCAGCCAGCGCCACGCGCGAACTTTCCATATGATATAGCGGATGCGAATGAGGTCACGAGTGGTGAGCATGTTGGGTTCCGTTCGCCTCAGAGGTGTGAATCTCCAGCAACGCCGCGAGGTATTCCTCGCGCACTTTGGCCGCCTTCACCTCGAATTGCCGCTCCAGCTCGCACAGCCGGGTTTCGTAGGCATGTCTGGCCTCGGATAGTCGCAAGACCCTGTCCGAGGAATCGATAAGCACGCCTTGTGGACGGCACGCGAACGGTTGTCTTGTGGATTGTGCCATGTTTTGCACCTCAATGCCCCCGCCTCTTGCCGCGCAGCCTCGCTGTCGTCGCGGAACGCACATGCACGACCATTGTGCCTGACCACGAACATGAAAATCAAAAACATGGTTAATCAGGTCTTACGACTGCTGAACGACTTCTCTTGGGGGGAGAGGTCCAGACCAGGGGCGGCCTGTTGGGCAGCCAAGAGCGGGCGTGTGAGCGCGGCCAGTTTGCAGCCACAGTGCGGGCGGCGCGGGGCGACGCTACTGCCCATTGCGCGTCGGCCTACAGCATTTACGGATCGTCAGGCGTGCGCCGCGCGTGCGTCCGGTCCATTACATGCCGAACACATTTTACTTCGAAAGCACCTTGGCAACGAGCTCGGCACGATTGCGAACGTCCAGCTTGGCATAGATAGTCCGGCGATGTGAAATCGCCGTGTGCCGGCTAACACCCAATTTTTCCGCGATCGTCGCGTGCGAATGTCCCGAGAGCATGAGCAGGCATGCCTCGCATTCTCTCGCCGACAACGGCAGATCGTCCATCCGGCGCGAGAACCGCAGCGGCAGCGGCTCCTGCTTGTGCACGGTAACGCCCAAAAGCGGCGGCGCTCCGCCGGCGTCCGGTGCCGTTAGCCAGTAGGCCCGGAAGGTAAAACCGCCCCAGACGTTCCGGCGACGCCAAACCGGGGGGCGCCACCTGTTCCGCGAGATCTTCCGCGGGCCGTTTGAACACTCGGACAAGATTTTGGCATATGCGCACGACCGGCGGCGGCAGAACAATGTGGCCTGCGTCGCGCCGTAGCGCTTCCGGGGAAAATTGCGGATAACAGGCCAGAAGAAGCAGCCTTTCGGCTTGCGGGCTGAGGTGAAGGATCTCCCCGTCAAGACCGGCAACGATCAGGCCCTCTTCCTCCGTGTCCGCGAGTTCAACGTCGAGATTGCCCGTTGGCGCCAAGGCGTGCGCAATATGTGGCACGACCAACTCCAGTCTTTTTGCCTCGTCCCCGGTAAAAGGAGGATCGTGCTGGCCGCGGCCAAGCAGCATACCGCCTAGCCCGCGGACTCCTTCGCGCACGGCAACGAAAAGCCGTTGATGATCGTTCACCTGGCGAAGGATCTCGTTGAACATGGCGGAGCGGAGGAATTCGCGCCGGTCCACCTTGAGAAAGCTATCGACATGGCGGACGGCCGGTCCGTCCCGAAGGCGCATCGATTCGCTGAACGTAAGGATAACTTCTCGCTCCCTGCGCTCGTAGAATTCCGCGAAGTACAAGGGCCCCATGTGCACCCACCCAGGGTGCTCGGTATAGACGTTGGTAATTTCGCCAGCCGCGCCGGCCCACGCGAAAATGTTGGAGCCGGCAGGCACCAGGCCATGCAGCTCCCGGAGCATTTCGGGCACGGCGGCTTCGCCCCCGAGCCTGAGGCAGGAGAGCTGGCGGATGCGCGCTACAGCCCGCCGGACGGAATCTGGCCGTGTCCTTTGCATGGCGGGATGCACCTCAAAAATAACGAAGCCCCGGCAAATGACCGGGGCTGTGTCGCGGATGTGAGCCATATCTCCCGACTGTAGCCGCACGCTGTAGAGCTGCGCCACATCGCGACATGAACTATAGTTAATGCTTGGCGCTAAGGAATCAAGAGTGCCGGGCGCTCCCAGAATGAGCATGGCATGGCGGCGCGGGCGGCCATTGGCGCGATAAGCAATATTCAGGCCAATCTTGGCGGCCGCGCGTGCCACGCGATGGCAGAATTTCACCGGCCTGACTGCAACTCTCGAAGCGACGGGCGAGGCTTTTGAATCCAAGAGCGTCTCTGCTATTGGTATCCCGCCTAGTGAATGACCGCCGCGGCGCGTCGACCCGCTTCGCTTATTGGCCAAATCTTGGACAGACGCCCATCTTATTTCGTAACATATTGATTTTATTTGTACTAGCTATGGTACCAACAACAAAAACGCGCCTTGTCAAGGGGCGTGACGGTGATCCTTTAAGCGCGATCCGGTTGCCGTGTATCGATTACCGGCTGAGCAGGCAGCCGTGTCGCCCTGCCCTCTTCGTCCCGCCAAACGCAAGGAGACCCGCGATAATGAGCGAGACCGCGCCTGCCAGGAACGGCCTTCCACGCCACGACGCCATAGGGTTCATCGTGCTGCTGGGCGTCGTCGACCTATTCGCCGACATGACCTATGAAGGCGCGCGTAGCGTCACCGGCCCTTACCTTGGCGTCCTCGGAGCGAGCGCCGCGATCGTCGGCCTTGTCGCGGGATTTGGCGAGTTCCTCGGCTACTAGTGGTTCAAATCTAACATTTGAGTCCCTATTGGGATTCCCCAGATTTGCGGCATGTGCGAGTCTGCGCGATGCGCGCAGGAAAATCCATCACCGTGTTGTTGGCCGATCGGCGTCGGCTTGAAAATCTCATCGACGATCGCAATGTCGCGCAGAAGTACGTGTGGCGAGCCGAGATTGTTCTCTTCACGGCCGATGGGGCCGGCACGAACGAGATCATGCGACGAACCTGCAAGTCCAAGACTTGCGTTTGGCGCCGGCAGGAACGCTTCTTGGAAGAAGGGTTCGAGGGTCTGCTTCGCGACAAGACCAGGCCCTCGCGGATCAAGCCGCTCGATGGCGAGGCGGCCGAGCGGGTTGTCGCCCTGACGCTTGGCGATCCACCCGGCGAA
>PEFW01000144.1 GCA_002890675.1 Candidatus Methylaffinis lahnbergensis | reverse complement strand
ACCTGGGAGGACGGCGAGGTGGTCGCCACCTTCCGTCAACCATTTGATTTGTTAGCGAAAACCACCGCCATCGCAGCCCGCCATGCAGCGGGGAACACGGCCAAACGCGCTAAAAGTGAGATTTGGCTGGGGGACCTGGATTCGAACCAAGATTGACGGAGTCAGAGTCCCTATTGAGACATTGATTTCGTTCGCTTATTTTGCAAACTGGGGCAAAAAACGCACTATATGCTTCAATAGGTTATGACCGTTTTGCAAACTGGTTTGGGTTATGCGGCCTGGCCGTCGCCCTTACCGCCGCGTCAGGAAAAGGCCGCGATGGTGGCGCAGACCGGCGGGGCAAAAACGGCAAGCCCGGCTGGTCATGTTCGCGGGCCTTCCCTGCTTTGATCTTGCAGCATGCGCTGAAATAAATAATTCGCGCCAAGGCGTGCTGACCCGCCGCTGCAAATTGGATCACACGCCTGGAGACACGGTTCGCGGCCTGCCGATAAATACGCCCACGGCTAAGCATTGCCCGCTTGACGCGGGGCACGGGCAATGCCCCTCAGTTCCTTATGTGCCAGCTTCCGCACGCCGCAACGTTCGCTCTCATGCCTGTCCGTCATTCGACCTGCAAAATCAGCGCGACAAGTTCGCTTTGGCGATGCGTGTCGGTCTTGGCAAAGACCGATTTCAACTGATTGCGCGCCGTCTCCCGTGAAATCTTCAATTCCCGGGCCGCGATACCGGGAGAGGCGCGGCGTGCGATGACGCAGGCGAGCTTCGCCTCCGCAGGCGTAAGGCGGAAGGTCTTGGCGAGGATCGCCGCGGGCGGCCCTGGTTTCGGCCCCAAGGCATTCAACGTCAAAAGCGCGCGCACTTCCTGCGCGGGCACGTGCGCCGCCCCGTCGAAAGGCCAAATTCGCACGATAACCGGCATTTTGTCCCGGCGCTGAACGATGATCGGGTCGGTAGCCAATGGGTTGCGACGGGGCGAGGTTCTCAACTGATCGATGACTTCCTTCAGGAGGGCCCGGGCTGCGGGGTCGCGAACGAAAAGACGCCGGTCCTTGATCTTGACGTCGTTGTCGAAAACGGCCTCGGCGGCGGCGTTCACCTCGTCAATAAATCCGTGTTGGTCGAGGGCGATCGCGGGCAGGCGCATTGCATTGAGCGCCGCGGTTGGAGAAGAAACCGATCCACGCGCTTCCGCAGCGGCGGCGATCTCGATCAGGCTCTGGGTGAAAGAAGCAAGACTAGGCTCATCCTCGGCGCGCAGATTGCAGACCTCCAAATTCATGTCGAAAAAGTTCATGAACCGATACCGCTACGCTACCTGATTGAACGGCATGTCGACTCGATCGGGCTTAGCGCCCAAAACCCGGCTCGCAGCATAGATGTATTTGCGGCCCGCATCGAGGGCCTGAATCACCGCCTGTTCGAGACTTGAGGTTTCACGCACCGAGGCGAGTTTGATCAGCATCGGCAGATTGACCGCAGCGATGACTTCAATATTGGAGCCGTTCATTATCGAAATCGCGAGATTGGAGGGCGTGCCGCCGAACATATCGGTGAGCACGACCACGCCCGCGCCGCTGTCGACTTTGGTGACGGCGGAAACGATATCCTGGCGCCGCTGTTCGATATCGTCATCCGAACCGATGGCGATCGATTCGATCTGCTTTTGCGGACCGGCCACATGTTCCAAAACGGCGCGAAATTCCGCCGCGAGGCGGCCATGGGTCACGAGGACGATTCCAATCATCGAACGTACTTGTTCGTTGGGGAACTTCGTGCCTGTACGCACACCAAGACCGGAGACATCGGAGCGTCGCGCGTCGGACAATGCAGATTTTGTTCGCATCAAGACGTACCTCTTCTACGGCGTTTCGGCGAATTCATGACGATCGAACATCTCACGTCGATGCGGCTGCCGGTGCTGGCCGTGCCGACTGGAAAACAATGACTTCGTTCCCGATATGATAATTTGGACCTGCCTGCAGCGATAGACCTTTGCACCTCCGATCCAGGCCGGCCGCGCAATTTTACAAAAAAATCAGAAGGTGACGACAAATGGCATGGGCCAACTCAACGCGAGTATCGGTTTTTTAACTTCGCCCGAACTTGGGAATCAATTTATATTAATCTCGATCTTGACGCCCCGCCGCACCGTCATTCTGGGAGCGCTCCGACACTCCTGATTTCTTAGCGCCAAGCATTGACTATAGTTCATTCCAATTTTCCTAAAACATCCTTAACATTTGTATGGATAGACAGATTATAACGGCGGCGGACGCCGCAAGAGAACCGTAGGCTGCTATTGGTATTATAATGCTGCTAGGTTTAATTGTCAGTTGATCGATAATCCACCGCACGCTGCCGCCGCAAGACCCATATGAGCGCGCGAAGCTTCAAGCTTCCATCGGCCATCTCGATTTCTTGAATACGACGCAGTTTGCCGGTTTCCTGGCGTCGAGCCAAGGAATGCAGCCCCGCGCGCAGCCGCCGCAAGACCCAGCACAGCGCGCGAAACTTCAAGGTGAGATAGCGAAGGCGGAGTGTCATGCGGGCATACCCGTGAAGCGTCCACCGCCTTCAGCGAAGTGTGCACCGCGTTCTTGCGGATAATGTCGAGAGTCAGTGCTAAGGCTTTCGAGCGTTTCCGCTGCACTGCCTTGCGCTCGGCTCCCGAGGGCCGCGCTTCGCGTCCAGGTCAGCGTTCGTACGCTATCCTGCCATTTCGAAACTTATTGCACTAATTCGGCCGATTCCACGAGGTGACGGTGCTTCTTATACGCTTGGATGGTGAGAACGAGCAGGAGTCCGCCCAGAGCGATTCCTAAGAGGCCGCCCAAGCTACTGAAGACTGCGTCGCTTATCGCCGAATGTCGCCCAGGCACCCAAAGCTGCAAGACCTCCATCGACCCCGCCAACAGCGTGAGGACGAGGGCGATAACAACTCGGGATGCGCTCGACCGGAATCCGAGCGCGAAGGCAAATGCGGTCGAGCAGTAGGTGATAAAATGCTCGGCCACACCTGGCAGGCCAGTGTGAGGTCTATAGGTGCCCGGGACGAGCGACAGTACAATGATTGCCAGAACACCGAAGAATCCGGCTGCCCGAGCAATGGTGAGAAAAGTCATGAACCCAACCGTTTCCCGTGACCCGACCGCGAGCGGCGTCCCTTCCGTCACTAACATCGATGCGGATCTCGCTAAACATACATTCGTAATATCTGTAAGAATAAATAGATTATAACTGCGGCGACCACCGCAATAAAACCGTAGCTTCTATGTATTGTTAGAGGATTCTCATTTTGAATTCCAATTCTATGCAAGCGCCCTTTTGAAATGGTTTCCATTTGCTTTTCCTGTTCTCTCTATATTGATCGATAATCCGCCGCGCGCGTCCGCCGCAAGACCCACATGGGCGCGCGGAGCTTCAAAGTGCGGTCGCCAAGGCGGAACGGTGTAAATCAGGGGAGATCGAGCGGGCGCGGCCGAAGTTGGGCGTCGCTCCGGGCGTCACGGCGGCGGCGCGTCAAGATCGAGATTAAGATAAACTGAATGGCGCGCGTGGTCCGGCTGCACGAGAAAGGCTGCAAGCATCACGCCATGCCGTGCCATCACGCGCTCGCCGAGACGCTTCACGCTTATATTGCTGCGGCCGGCGTCGCCGAGGATCGCAAGGGCTGGCTGTTCCGCACCAGCCGCGGACATGATGCCACTATGTTATCCGAGCAGCCCATGAACCAGCGGACGCCTGGCGCATGATCCGAAGGCGCGCTGTCGCGGCCGGCATTCACGCGCCCATCGGCAATCACACGTTCCGCGCGACCGGCATCACCGCCTATCTCTCCAACGGCGGCGCGCTCGAACACGCGCAGGAGATGGCGGCGCACGAAAGCCAGCGCACGACGAAACTCTACGACCGCACCAAGGAGCGGCTCACTCAGGATGAGGTGGAGAGGATAAGGTTATAGCGGCGGCGGTTGAGACTGCGCTCGTTAACAAGGCTCGACTTCGGTCGATCGGTTGCGTCGTAGATTAAGC
>PEFW01000143.1 GCA_002890675.1 Candidatus Methylaffinis lahnbergensis | reverse complement strand
GACATCGGTGATGCGCTCACACCGCTCGATCTTGAGGCTCGCGCCTTTGATGCGGCCTTGCGCAACGCTTTCACGCTTTCCAAGCGATGGCTCGCCATGCCGCCCGTCGAGATGAAAAGCCTCATCCGAGACATCGTCGAGCGGGTAACCGTCGCGGCCGATCGGATCGAAATCCGGCTGAGCCGGGCGAAGATCGCTGTGGTGCTGGAAGCAGGAGGAGGGAGCCAAAGGCCTGATATCGAGCCCATCACCTTTTCGATCGAAGCGAAGCTGCGACGCGCCGGCAAGGGGAAGCGCCTCGTCATCGCGAATGGTGCCGAGGCCGAAGTCAACGCAGGTCTCGTCGAACTGATCAAAGATGCTTTCACAATCCGAATCCAGCTCCTCTCAGGATCGGACGACAGCATCGAGGCGATGAGCGGACGCCTTGGAATGAACAAGTGCCGGCTAACCTCCCTCATTCGATTGTCCCATCTGGCGCCTGATATTGTGCGCGCGCTGCTTGAGGGCCGTCAGCCGATCGAGCTCACGCCGACCCGACTCTTGCGACTGAGCAAGGACCTGCCGCACGACTGGAGCGAACAGCGACATGTTCTCGGCTTCGCCGCCTAAACCTCCATCAAAACCCAGGCCAAACGCTCCACATCCGACGACTCGTAAACGGCCTTGAGAAACCCTGCGGCCGTTCGCGCCCCACACCCTGGCGTTTTGCGTCTCTGGTTGGCACCGATGCGTTCGCCGGAGCGCTAACGCGCGGAAGTTTCAAGACTATTCCGGAGACCGCGGAAACTGAAAATACACGGTCATATCAGGGAGGTCTGTGGCTGACGAGCCAGTCAGCCGCGAACCAGTCTCCGGATCTGAATTCCCTGTTATCAGGGAAAAAACAGGGAATTTCGAAATAATCGCTAGCCTAGAGCAGAAAACGGGTGCGAATTTCGAAGCAAATTCGGAGTGTTACCGCCAAATTCCCTGCGCAACGGAACAGGGAATTGCTTTTGCTCGAACAGGGAATTTTGAACAACAGAACAGGGAATGTATTCGCGCAATCAGGGAATCGGCGTAGATCGGACGCGGCGGCCTGCGGAACGTCAGCGATGGGGCCCACCGCGCCGGAGCTGTGCCCGGCAGGCCCCTCGCATAGATCGGCCTTCACTCGCATCCAGACCAGGGTAGCTATGCACGCCATCTGCGTGTCGCCCTGTTGCGGCGCCGATGCCGAAGGATTGTCAGCCACAACTTTCGACGCGCAGATCTCGACGTTCATCGGCCTGGGGTGCTACTGCCGCAGGCGAGCGCTTGCGCCACCCCCTATCATCAAACTTCAAGTTACAAGGCCAGAAACAAGGATTGAAACCGCGCCACATCCGGCACGATTTCAAGACGCAAAAGGCGACGGAAAGGGGTCGTCGGCCCGGTTGGCTCAGCCACGGAGCTTAACTGGAGCGTGGCGACGCAATTTTATCGCAGAATATGCGTTCGAAAAATGAGAGATTTACTCGGCCTATGGCGAGCAATGATTCGCCGTCTCGAAGGTGGAGCAAAGCATTATGGTAGATCAAGAATCCGTTCGTCCACTCGCCAAAAGTGCTGCAGCAACGGCCAAGGACGCGCCAGCGCCGGGCTATGAGATTGTAGCGCGCGCCATCACTGGCGATGACCCGCCGGCATGGCTCGTCAGATTCTTAAAAATGTGGGGACCATGCCTAGCGGTGGATCGCGGCGTCGCCGCCGTCAAGCTCCCAACGAGAGCGCACATGAGGAAAACCCTGGAAAGCGTCAGGGCCGCAGCGGCGCTCATTTTGAGCGTGCTGGATGACGGCGAGACGCGAGGTTTCCTCGACGCTGCTTCCCCAGGAACAATCCCTGATCGTTTGGCGATATGTCGCTTGATGAGCGATCTTGTGCGACGCGCCAAAGAAGGCGTCTCCTGGCTCGTGACGGAAGGCGGCAAGACGAAGGCGGGCCGGAGCAGGACCGTGCCGCCGGGGTATTTTCCCCCTAAGACCTTGCGCCGCCATCATCGCTGAAGCCTGGAGCTTCGTCCATGGCGTCGAGCCCGCGCCGAAAAATCAGAAGGCTGCGGCCGCCGCACACCTCTTCTGGAGGGAATCGTTGGAGGGCCTGAGCATGGAGGAGACGAAGCTGGCGCTTGAGTGGATGCGCGCCAAGGACGCCAAGAAAAGCTGGGGCGAGCCGCTCAACGGTTGGCGGCGTCATTTCGAGCAGGCCAAAGAGCCTCACGTGTCAGAGATGCGCAAGGAAATCCGCCGCCACCTCACGGCAGGCAAGCGTCAAGCTGAGATGTTTGCGGCGCCTAAATAGGCCGGAAAAGCCGCCAATTTAGGTCCGTTGCCAATCGAGGAGGTTTTCGAAACACTTCGAGCCAGCAAATCACCGCCTCGCAGGCGGCGTCGCAAAGGGCTCGATCGATGTCGGATATTGCAAATTCCAGGTTGAACAGGTGCGAAGGAAAAGTTTTCGGTAAGCCGCGCAGCGCCGTCACAATGTGGCCGGTTCGCTCTCCTTCCGATCATGGAGCTCAAGCCCGATCCGTCCAATCCGCGCAAGCACGGCCGCATCAGAAACGGCAAGGAAGCGCACCTCAACAATGTTCAGCTCGGCCGCTTCGGGCGCAATCGCACGAACGTCTGGAATTACGCCGGCGCCAACAGCTTTCCGCGTAAAGGTCAAGAAAGCGCTCTTGATCTCCATCCCACGGTCAAGCCGATTGCACTGGTTTCCGACGCCATTCTGGATTCGACGAAGCGCAATGACATCGTTCTCGATCCCTTTTGCGGCAGCGGCACGACCATACTTGCCGCGGAGCGCACCGGTCGGCAGGGTTACGGCATCGAGATCGATCCGCTCTATGTGGACACTGCAATCGAGCGTTGGGAGAGAATGACCGGAAAGCAGGCGCGGCACGCCACCGGGCAGACATTCGCAGACATCAAAGCCGAACGAAGACTCGCACCATGAGTCTCCGACAGAAGGATTACAAGGTCGGCTACAAACGACCGCCGAAAAATACGCAATGGAAAAAGGGGCGATGCGGCAATCCGAAGCGCCAATACAGACGCGCACCCAAAGGTACTGTGGCGCTCATTGACGCGCAGTTTGAGAAGCAAGTCGACGTGGTCGAAAACGGAGCATCGCAACGTGTGAGCGTCTTTGAAGCAATCTTTTTGCAACTGTGGCGCAAGGAAATGGCTGGCGACAAGCGCGCCACAACTGTCCGATTAAAATATCAAGAATTCGGTGCAAGCCAGGGTGGCCCAGGCGGCATAGTGATCGAGTACGTTGGAAACGATGATACCAGGCGACTGGCTGAAGGCCTCCAAGAACGAGGAACGAAAAATGAGTGATTATGATGTCGGCTATGGAAAACCTCCGAAGCATGCACAATTCAAGAAGGGTGTCTGTCCCAATCCGCATGGGCGCGGCAAACGCCGCGATCTAAAGGTTGCGGAGATCCTCAACAAGGTTCTGAATGCCAAGACAGAATTTCGAGAACGTGGCAAACTGAAGAAGGCGTCCCGGAATCGAATTGAGCATCAGAAGGTTTGCTGCATTGGCGACCAAGGGTGACGTCGCCAGCGCCGCATGGCTCCTAAAGATGCGTGCGCATGCCAAAAAATATGGCGATACCGGCCCGACGATCATCGGGGTCTCCGGGGGGTTCCCAGAGGCATTCCGCTGATAGTGGACTCTAACGACGGCCATCTCGGCCCCCGCTCAGATCGTGAATGGCGACACCAGTATGGGCCAGCAATTGGCGCAGTAGTGGTGCAGTGACTGCCATGCGGTTGGCGCCGAGGATGGCGAAGCTTACGGCTCCGTGCCCAGCTTTGTTTTGATCGCGCAAATGTGTTTCAGTATTGGCGGACTAAACTGGAGGGGGCTTGCGTAGGCTGTTTCGGGCCACAAATATCCGGTTGGAACGACAGTGACGGTGGGCCGCTCGCCCTGGTATTCGCGCAGGAGCGCGGTGCCGGGCTTGAGGCGTTGCAAACAAGAACTCGCCGCGGGGACTCTGACTCCGTCAATAGCCCGTTTGGCCGTGTTCCCCGCTGCATGGCGGGCTGCGATGGCGGTGGTTTTCGCTAACAAATCAAATGGTTGACGGAAGGTGGCGACCACCTCGCCGTCCTCCCAGGTGCACTTCGATAGTACGAAGTTGAGCAAGCGGCGTTTCTGGCGCGGTTCCTGTCG
>PEFW01000142.1 GCA_002890675.1 Candidatus Methylaffinis lahnbergensis | reverse complement strand
CGCCTTTGCGGCCGCGTATGACGCAAACGCGAAGACCGCTACGATTGCGAGAACTCCTGCCTTCCAACCCCGGCGCATTGTCATTATCCCGAATCATTGGCGCTTCAAAAGCAAAGCCCCACGGAGAACGGGTAACCCATCGATGTGGTTCCGCTGACATGGCGCCGCAGCCGATCGGGTGGGGAAGCACGATCCAGCCTAACACCGTTGTACGGTTTCCATGGCTCGAGCTGAGCAATCCTAATCCGGCTGGACACGCCGCGGCCGAAGTCATATGTAGGCCTCACCGGCTTTGGCATCGAAATTTCATCCCCCAAGGAGCTCGAGTAGAGTCCGCGCCCAATCAGAGTTGGTACTCTGCTCACGACCCCAGAGCAATTCTCGAATTCGCCGCCATCGTCCTGCGCACAAACCCTGACGGTTCGGTTGTCCGGGTGAAAGACAATCGACGAGGTCATTTGCACGCTGGCCGAGGCAATCATCCTCGTGGGTTTGACGGTGTTCTTGTTCCTCGGCAAGTTGAGGACGACGCTGATCCCGCTGGTTGCCGTGCCGGTGTCGATCGTCGGCACGTTCGTCGTGATGCTGGCCATCGGCTATTCGGCTAACACCGTCTCCTTGCTGGCGCTCGTGCTCGCCATCGGCATCGCGGTTGATGACGCCATTGTCGTCGTCGAGAACGTCGAACGGCGCGTCACTCCTTCAAGGACTTGGTAATACTTGACCGAAAATAGGTTCGAATTCGCGGGCCAGCGCTAGATCGACCTCGCTCATGCCGACCTTCAGGCCAAGATCGCGAAGGCTCGTCACCCCAAAATGCGCGGCCGAAATGCCGCAAGGCACGATGCCTGAATAGTGCGCAAGGTCCGGCGCGATATTGAGCGATATGCCATGGAACGACACCCAGCGCCGTACCCTGATTCCGATCGCCGCGATCTTGTCCTCGGCGATCTCGCCGCCTTTGCCGCGCGCCTTCTCGGGCCTTGAAACCCAGACGCCAACGCGATCTGCGCGCGGCTCGCCTTTGACGGCAAAAGTGCGCAACGCCGCGATGATCCAGTCTTCCAACCCTCGAACGAAGGCGCGCAGATCCGGGTTCCGGCGATTGAGATCGAGCATGACGTAGATAACCCGCTGGCCCGGCCCGTGATAGGTGAATTGCCCACCCCGGCCGCTGTTGTGCACGGGGAAACACGCGCGCACGAGATCCGTCGCCCGCGCCGATGTCCCGGCCGTATAGAGCGCCGGATGTTCGAGCAACCAGATCAGTTCCGGCGCCGCGCCCGCCGCGATGGCCGCGACCCGCGCGTCCATGAAGGCCACGGCATCGGCATAGGGCACGAGCGCATCCGAAATCCGCCATTCAACGGGAGCGGCGTCGCGTGGCGGCATCAGGGGCGCCGGTTTTTCACGTAGCATGCGCCATGATAGCGGCAACATTCCAAAGAGCCCACCCCCCGCTCCTACGCCGCCTTGCCACTCCGGCGCCGATTTGTTAGACGACGCGCCTGCCCGCGGGGCATTTTCGCGCGCAAAAAAATCGCGGCCATGGCGGAAGTGGTAGACGCGCTAGCTTGAGGTGCTAGTTGGGCAACCAGTGGAGGTTCGAGTCCTCTTGGCCGCACCATCTGAATATTATGTTCTTGAATTAGTTGGTTTTTTGGGTGTCATTCCCTCACCTTGCTTTCCGGTGAGGGAATAGATGTTCTCAGTTTTCCCCTTCGATAACTTTCCCATAGCCTCTTTTGCAAGCCGCGTCCGGTCGGCTTGACGCGTGTAAAGCTAAGCCATACCGCCACCGCTCCATCCGAAGATCGCTTCAAGCTGCGCCACGGTTGCGCCGTTGTTCGCGGCCCGCGTCGCGCCGGCCTTGCGCAGCCCATGCGCGGAGCCGGGCACGCCAGCGGCCTTGCACGCATCGCGAAACCAATTTCCAAACGACTCTTTTGTCATCGGAGTACCGGTTACGGTTGCGATGAAAGCGAGATCGCCCGTTTTGCTGACGGCAAAAATTTCGGCAAGCTCGGGCAGAAGCGGGATAGTGACCGCCATTCCCGTCTTTTCGGTGCGCATTGAAATGACGCCGTCACGGATATGTTGCCGCCCGAGCTTCACGGCGTCGCCGCGCCGCAAGCCTGTATAAAGCAAGATCGCCAGTGCCAGGCGCTCGCGCGACCCGGTCGGCCAGTGCGCCTCGAAACGGTCGATCTCATCTTCCGTCCTAACGCGAAATCCCTCATTGCGCGGTCGCGATGCGTTGACGCCATTCGTCGGATCGGCTGCGACGAATTCGGCGTTGACCGCCCATCGGAACAGGCCGCGCAAGGCCTGAAGGGAATTCCTCGCCTGAAACGGGGTTTCCTTGCGGCGGTCAATCCCGGCGCTGATCGTTTTCCGCGTGATTTTGGCATACGGAGCGCCGCCGGCTGATGCGATGACGTGGATGAAGATATTCTCGCGTTATCGCTTCGTCGCCGGGAACAGCTTCGCCCATGCGTGACTTTCCCGATAGCGAGCAATGAGCCATGCCAGGGACAACCTTGAGGGTCCAGCCTTCACCGGGGCGGCTTCCCCCGCCATAGCGGCGTCATATGCGGACTTGAACTCCGGCGATCCGAAATCGCCCCTAATGCGGATACGAGGACCTTTGTCGCGGCGCACATACCAGACAATCGTGCCGTGACGCGTGCGCTGTCTGTGCAGATGCGGAAGGCGGGGACGGGGCAGCACGATCTTCGGCCCGGTCGCAAGATTGGGCGTCTGTGGTTCCGGCTGATCTTCCTCAATCGGAACGAGACTGATCGTGCCATCGGGGTGAACGTCGTTTCGCACTCGCGTACCAACCTGCCCTGCCGCACGAAGGGCGCGGGCGATATCGGCTTGCGTCACGCGGGCAGGGCGACGCGGCATTTCACTTCACCTCCGCAGCATTTAATCCCAGCATTCCGACGAGTTTTGTGGTGGCTGGGAATTGCGGTGCGCACTGGTCATCGCGCCATTGTCGTTGCCGCTGGCGAGCAAGGCGACTTCACCATGGAATTGGCTCAGGACGATTTTAGTCATGATCCGCCACAGGTGACAGATTGGGGGCGCGGGGCCGCGAAAGCCCGCGTCTCAGTGGACGGTACCGATGTCTGCCTTGTTGAAATAGCACTTGATCGTGTTGGCAGCGGCGACAGCTGCACCGAGTGTCTTGATCAATTTCTTGACCGACTCATTGCTGGCATCATCCCAGAAATTCTCGACTTGTGCCTTGGCGAAACTCGCCTCGATCATAGTGATCACAGCCATAGGCGTTCCCAGCGCTCCATCACCGGCACTCTGATTCCAAAGCTCTCCTTTCAAACGCTCGACCTCAGCCTGACAGCGTTTCAAATCGGCCTGGGCTTGCTGCAAGGCAACTTGTTCTCCGGCCACGGCCCGATCAATCAGTTGATCGGCCTTGGCCGGATCGAGTTGCTGAAGTTGCAGGATCGCATCGAGTTCCGCGCTTCTTCAATGTGCTTGATCTCACCACGGCCTTGCATCACGCTGGATAGTCCGTTCACTCTGACCGGTCTTGGCAGCGAGCGGCATCGATGGCAACGGCCAACTTGGGACTGCACGCGAGAGAAGCTGAATTCATCGGCCTTCACCGGAACATACGGCGCCGATTTTGCAGCCTTCCTCACTTCCGCGGAGGCCCAATTTCAACCGGTGCGGCTGAAGGGAGAGGGTTAAAGCTGTGACCTCGTCCTCGCAAAACTTGCCGCCTTCGAATTTTCCCGCCGCCCTCGAAGACCGGATGGGATTCCTCCGTGCGGGCCTGTCCGAGATGGCAAGGACGCGCCTGCTCAAGACCGCCGCCGCGCGGCACGCGCGACCGCGCCCGCTATTTGTCTTCATCTACTAGTGGAGCAAATCTAACATTTGAGTCCCTATTGGGATTCCCCAGAGTTGCGGCATGTGCGAGTCTGCGCGATGCGCGCGGGAAAATCCATCACCGTTTCGTTGGCCGATCGGCGTCGGCTTGAAAATCTCATCGACGATCGCAATGTCGCGCAGAAGTACGTATGGCGAGCCGAGATTGTTCTCTTCACGGCCGATGGGGCCGGCACGAACGAGATCATGCGACGAACCTGCAAGTCCAAGACTTGCGTTTGGCGCCGGCAGGAACGCTTCTTGGAAGAAGGGTTCGAGGGTCTGCTTCGCGACAAGACCAGGCCCTCGCGGATCAAGCCGCTCGATGGCGAGGCGGCCGAGCGGGTTGTCGCCCTGACGCTTGGCGATCCACCCGGCGAA
>PEFW01000141.1 GCA_002890675.1 Candidatus Methylaffinis lahnbergensis | reverse complement strand
GATCACGAAGATCCAAGGAATAAGGCTTGGTCATCCATGCTGGCCTCCAATCCAGTCCCAACCTTGAATCAGCAAAAAGCCGATTTGGGAATCCCTCGCGATTCACTCAAACCTCATCCCGCTCTAGGGCTGCTCTCGCGCAATCCACGTCGTTCTGCACCGTCCCCCCGCTCACCCCGATCGCCCCGACAATTTCTCCGTCCACCTTGATGGGAAACCCTCCTCCGTACGCCGGCACACGCGCAAGCGTGGGAACGCCAGCCAAAAGCGACGGGTCGCCTTGGATAAAGTTGAAAAAGTCCTGCGTGGAGACGCCGAATAGAGCTGCACATGCCTTATTCTGCGCAATCTCGATGGAAAGGATCGGGGCTCCATCCATCCGGCTAAAGGCCTTGAGATTGCCACCGTCATCCATAATCGCTACGTTCTGGCTAACGCCAACTTCTCTGGCTTTGTCCACCGCTTGATCCACAATTTTCTGTGCTAGCTCCGAAGAAATGCTGTGTTTCTTCACCACGTTAGCCATTGGACTCCCTCCCACTTGATATGTACTGCGCGTTGATCGGGTGTGGGTCGTAATAATCGATTCCCTTGCGCAATCCCGGTCAATGAAGCGTGAACGGGAATTGCCTTCAGTTAACGGTCTTACCGCCGTCGACATTGAGGATATGGCCGGTGATGTATGAAGCTTCGTCCGACGCGATGAAGACGATCGCGTCGGCAAGCTCCTCCGTGAGGCCGAGGCGACCCATCGGAACAGTCGTCACCAGAGCCGTCTTGTTCTCCGGCGTGCCCGTAAAACGGGTCAACATGCCGGTGTCCGTAGGACCAGGCGCCACGGCGTTCACACGGATTCCCGACTTGGCGACCTCGAGCGCCACCGACTTGGTGATGCCTTCGACGGCGTGCTTGCTGCCGACATAGACGGAGGCCCCCGCCGCGCCCTCGTGCCCGTAGGTCGAGGAGATGTTGATGATGCTACCGCTGCCCTGTCCTTGCATGACGCGCACTTCGTGCTTCATGCTCAGGATCACGCCGAGAACATTCGTGTCGAACGTCGCGGCATAGCTTTCCGCGGTCTGGTCCGTGATCGGGCCAACCTGGCCTTCGGTGCCGGCATTGTTCACCGCGACATCGAGACGGCCAAACCGTGCGACGGTCTTGTCGACCAGAGCGCGGACGTCATCCTCCTTGCGGACGTCGGCGTTGATGAACTCGGCCTCCGAACCGAAAGAGCGCAGCTCCTTAACGAGCGCCTTGCCGGCCTCATCACGCCGACCGGCAACGACCACCTTCGCGCCCTTCTTGGCGAAGGCGACGGCGGCGGCGCGCCCGATGCCGGTGAGTCCACCGGTGATTAAGACAACTTGAGTTCTCATTCCACGATCCTTTGTTGGGCCGCTGGAGACCCGACGGCGTTCCGTTGGCCTAAGCGGGCGCATGCCCCTTTTCTTGCGAATAACAAGCCCCTTGCGGGGTAATGAGTTCACAATCCCGTGTTTCGAGACTGCTGCTGACCCGGCCACTCCGCAATCGTGAGGACACGCGCGACTACCGGCCGTTTTCAGCTTGAGCGAGATAAGCCGCGCTCAGACCCCTCCCTCTGAACCAGGGCCGGATTGATCCGCCGATTCAAGGCGCCGCAGTTGGCCATTCCCTGATGTCGACAAAATGGCCGGCGATCGCCGCCGCCGCCGCCATCGCGGGCGAGACAAGATGGGTGCGGCCCCTAAAACCTTGGCGGCCCTCAAAGTTGCGGTTCGAGGTCGAAGCGCAGCGCTCGCCCGGCGCGAGCCGGTCCGGGTTCATCGCGAGGCACATCGAACAGCCGGGCTCGCGCCATTCGAAGCCGGCGGCCAAAAATATCGCGTCGAGACCCTCGGCTTCCGCCTGTTGCTTGACGAGTCCAGAACCCGGCACGACCATGGCGTTGACGGACCCCGCGATGTGCTTCCCCGCGACAATCTTCGCCGCGGCGCGGAGGTCCTCGATTCGTCCATTGGTGCAGGAGCCGATGAAAACCCGATCGATCTTAATATCCGTGATTTTTTCGCCGCCCTCGAGTCCCATGTAATTTAACGCGCGCGCGATGGAGGCCTTTTTGGTCTCGCTCAAAACCGCTTCCGGGCGCGGCACGGCGCCTGTGATCGCCGTGACATCCTGCGGGCTCGTGCCCCAGGTGACAAGTGGCGGCAATTGGCTGGCGTCGAGGCGGACGTGCCTGTCGAACAAGGCGCCCGGATCCGAATGCAAACTTTCCCAATAGCGCATCGCGGCGTCCCAGGCCGCACCCTTCGGCGCCTTGGGCCGGCCGCCGAGATAAGCGAAGGTCTTGGCATCGGGCGCGATCATGCCGGCGCGGGCACCTGCCTCGATCGTCATGTTGCAGACGGTCATCCGCCCTTCCATCGACAACGCGCGGATCGCTTCGCCCGCATATTCGATGACATGCCCGGTGCCTCCCGCCGTGCCGATCTCACCGATGATCCCGAGCGCAAGGTCCTTGGCGCTCACCCCATCGCCGAGCGCGCCGTCGACCGTGACACGCATGTTCTTGGCCTTGGCCTGGATCAAGGTCTGGGTGGCGAGAACATGCTCGACCTCGGAGGTTCCGATGCCATGCGCGAGCGCTCCGAAGGCGCCATGCGTCGAGGCATGGCTATCGCCGCAGACGATCGTCGCGCCGGGCAGTGTAAAGCCTTGTTCGGGGCCGATGATATGGACGATGCCTTGGCGACGATCGCGCTCGTCGAAATATTCGATGCCGAACTCCCGGGCGTTCGCGGCGAGCTGTTCGACCTGAATGCGGCTTTCTGGATCGTCGATGCCATTCGAGCGATCGGTTGTCGGAACATTGTGATCGACCACCGCGAGGGTTTTTTGCGGCGCCCGGACCCGCCGGCCGCTCAGCCGCAACCCCTCGAAGGCCTGGGGGCTCGTTACCTCATGCACCAGATGACGGTCGATGTAAATGAGGTTCGCGCCATCGGCTTCGCCATGGACCAGATGGTCGTCCCAGATTTTATCGTAAAGCGTACGAGGCTTGGCCATTGAAATTCCCTGTGCCTTTCGCTTGCACCGAAAGCGGCTCTTGCCATAAAACCAATTAGTGCGGCAGTTCTTACTCGCAAGATCCGGCCAGGGGAAGTACCCTCGCGGCATCGACGGTTTTTCACGCGGAGAACCCATGCGCCCGCCGGTAGCGCCCTATCTCACCGTTTCCCCAGCGATGGCGGCGATTGCCTTCTACACCACGGTTTTTGGAGCGCGTCAGAAAGCGATCATGCCCGCCCTCGACGGCATGCGGATCATGCATTGCGAGCTCGAAATCAACGGCGGCTCGGTCATGCTCGCCGACGCCTTTCCTGAATTCGGCCACACGCGCATGCCGCTTCCGGGCGAGCTTGCGACCGCCTCGGTCAGCTTGGAATATGCCGAAGCCAAGACAGTCGACGAGATTTTCGCGAAGGCCACCGGTCTCGGCGCAAAAGCCGAGACGAGCCCTACCAATTCCTTTTGGGGAACCAGGGTCGCGACGTTTCGCGATCCCTTCGGCCATCGCTGGATTTTGAACGCGCCGCTGGCTTGAATCGGCGCAACGCTGTTCCGTACCCCGTTCACGTCGGAACTCGGAAATCCTTGCGGTTGATGACGCGGACGTCGCCGGTGACGGAATTGCGAAAGCCTGCCAGTTCTCGGGGACTTTGCCGGGCAAGAAATCTATGTGGCGGCCGCAAATTTCCCCGCATGTCGCGTAGCATTTGTAGGGCGTGACATTTTTGTGCATGAGGCCCCATAACCGCTCGATCGGGTCCATCATTGGACAGCTCTCCGCGCATCAAGGGCATTTGATGCGCTTCGCTCATGAGCAGCTTGATCTGGCACTCTGGTTGGGCGAGCCATTCCCATGCGACCCCTGGACTGTGATCCTACGGTATTCACACATCTTGGTTTGCCTTGCGTTTGAACACTCGGTGTCAGTCACTGGAGCTGTGATTCTGTTGCACGGAGAGCCATTATGGAGGTGACCTATTTTCAGGTTCGCGCGCTAGTGGTTCAAATCTAACATTTGAGTCCCTATTGGGATTCCCCAGATTTGCGGCATGTGCGAGTCTGCGCGATGCGCGCAGGAAAATCCATCACCGTTTCGTTGGCCGATCGGCGTCGGCTTGGAAATCTCATCGACGATCGCAATGTCGCGCAGAAGTACGTGTGGCGAGCCGAGATTGTTCTCTTCACGGCCGATGGGGCCGGCACGAACGAGATCATGCGACGAACCTGCAAGTCTAAGACTTG
>PEFW01000140.1 GCA_002890675.1 Candidatus Methylaffinis lahnbergensis | reverse complement strand
TCAGCGACCACGGCTCCGCCGACTTGGGCAGCGCTAGCGTCCGCATGAAGTTGCCGAGATTGTAGGCGAGCGCATGGAGCTGAAGGCGGACCGTGTTGGCGGCGAAGGTGCGGCATGACAGACGGGTCCACTTGATCGCGCCCTTGCCCTCCTTGATCCATTGTTCGCACGTGCCGCGCTGGTTGTAGAAGGCGACGACATTTTCGGGAGGCCGCGCCATGTTGGTGACGATGAAGCCGACCCGCGGATAAAGCTCGCCCGGATGCCATTCGACCTTGGCGACGATACGGCGCGGCTTTGTCCAACTTCCAGCCTGATAGGTGAAGTTCGCGTAGGACGGTGTCTGGCATGAGCAAATATCTCGCAAGGCTGAATGCGATTATTCAAGAAAAGCACCTACCTAACCAAGTGCCAAAAGTGCCAGAAGCCCCTTTTGACACTTTTGGCACTGGTGGAGGTAAGCGTGTTTGCCACAACGATGCTGCCAAGCCGAACCCTTTTGGCACTTTTGGCACTCCCCACGGTAGGCGTGTTTTTGGAATTGATGGTGCGCCCCAACTCGCTCGGGACCGAGCGCTGCTTGTTCGCGTCCGCGGCAACCAGGCTGGCATCGACGGCGAAACCATCGGCTCCGACCAGCCCTTCGGCCATGCAGCGCTCAACGATGGTCTCGAACAGATGGCGAAAGACATTGCTCTCGCGAAAGCGCCCATGCCGGTTCTTGGAAAAGGTCGAATGGTCCGGGACCTTGTCATCCAGACCGAGGCGGCAAAACCAGCGATAGGCGAGATTGAGATGAACCTCCTCGCACAATCGGCGCTCCGAGCGGATGCCCATGCAATAGCCGGCGATCAGCATGCGGATCATCAGCTCCGGATCGATCGAGGGGCGACCGGTGCTGCTGTAGAACGGCTTCAGCGCCTGACGAACGTCATCGAGGTCGAGATGCCGATCGATGCTTCCGCTGCATCAATCAACCGGCGACTTTTTCAACGGTATCGGCGCACTGGCGTCACCGCTCACGCATCTCAAGGCCTATGAAATTGACTGGCGGTTGCTGCGGACCGGCCCGGCGAACTTTTCCGCGTCCGGCGAACAGCGGCAGGACAACGATCTCGTTGTGATCGAAAGCGTCGAGGCTGCGGCGGGCGGCAAGCGAGTTTTCGATGCGCGATATTGTGGCGGCGAAGTCTTGTCTCTTGGTGCGAAATAGCAGGCCGGGTGCTTTCCTCGAATTTCCGATTTCTGCTTCCCCCACGCTTCCCCGGAAGACAAGCCTTCCAAAGCCGCCGCAAAAGTCTCGGAATAATTCCTTTAAATTCAATTGCTTGAATGGTGGGCGCGACAGGGATTGAACCTGTGACCCCTCCCGTGTGAAGGGAGTGCTCTCCCGCTGAGCTACGCGCCCCGCCCTGGGTGCCGCAGCACGCGGCCGCCCTTTATGAAAGCAAGCCGTTCCAAGTCAAGGCGGATTCGTCCCTATGCCACGCCGAGCGCGGCGACCGCGCCCCATAATTCGTCGTAGTGGCCGATCACCCGGTCCGGCTTGAAATTGTCGACCGGCTGTTCCGTATAGCCGAAATTGACCGCCACGACAGGGACGCCGGCGTTGCGCGCCGCGTCGATATCCATTTTGGAATCGCCAACCATCACGGCCCTGCCGCGGTCACCGCCCGCCCGCGCAATGGTCTGCAACAATGCTTCGCCATCGGGCTTGCTGACGGCAAACGTATCCTTGCCGCAGATCGCCCGGAAACGGCCGGCAACGCCGAGCGCGGTCAACAGCAGAATGGACGAATATTCGACCTTGTTGGTGCAGACGGCAAAACTAAAACCCGCCGCTTCGAAGCGGTCGAGCGCGTGCGTGACGCCCGGAAACAAAACCGTCCGGTCCGCGAGATGGGCCTCGTAATAGGCCAGGAAATCGGCGAGCATCTTGTCGACACGAGACTCGCTCAGTTTTATGCCATGGATCGAGAGTCCACGTTGGATCAAGGCTCTGGCGCCGCCGCCGACCATCGCGCGGGCGTTAGCGACGGCGATCCCGGCGAGGCCTTCCCGCGCCAGGATAACGTTCAAGGCCGCGACAAGATCGCCCGCTGTATCGGCGAGCGTGCCGTCGAGATCGAAGACGAGAAGCGCGCGGGGGGAGTGCTGCATTGCGCTGGGCTTAGGATGCAAGCGCGGAATGGTCAAGATCGCGGGTCTGTTCCCCGCGCCGGCCAAACCGGCTTGTGCGAGTCCGCCCCTCTCGCTTAATCGCGCCTCTCGCGTATAAAGGGGCGATCCAGAACACGTCCTTGGGGGCTGGCATGATGGGGTTTTCGCGAAACTACTCGCCGCGCAAGGGGCTCTTGCTCGTTGCGGTGCCGGCCGTGATTGCTGCCGCGCCGGTCGCCTTGGCGGCGAACTATGAATTTCTAGCCGCCCCGGAAACCGATCTCAACCGGGTCTATCGCCTCGATCGGGCGACCGGCGAGATCGGCGCCTGCCAATATGGCTTGAAGGAAGCCTCGGTCGGCGTCACGCTCTGTTATCCGCCGGGCGAAGGCGCGGGTCCGCAGGCACCGAGCGAATATTCCCTCGTCGCCTCCCGCCATGAGCGCGAGGGCGGCGTCTTCCGGGTCGATCTGCGCACCGGGATGATGTCGATTTGCTATGTTTTGAACGATGCCGTCGTCTGCACGCCGCAGGCGAGGTAGGCCGCGGGCGAAAGAAAAGTAGGACAAAACTGTCCAGATCGTGCTAGCGAGAAGCTACGTCCGCGCCCGGGGGTTTTGCGTGCTTGCCATCCGCCTCGCGAAGATTAGCTGCGTCGCCGTCATCGGGTTCTATGTGGCGCTGGTCGCCTTTGGCAATCTATCGGACTATTGGACGAATTTCGCCTTTGTCACAGAGGTGCTCGACATGGACGCGGTCCCGGCCGCGTCCGCCATCCGCTGGCGCGCGGTGACTTCTCCGGTCCTCCACCAGGCCGGCTATATCCTGATCATCGCCACGGAGGTCGTCACCGCGGCGCTGTGCGCGCTCGGCGCGATCGCGATGGCCCGGCAGGTGCGGGCCAAGGCACAGCCGTTCCAAGCGGCCAAGAGCATGGCGGTGGCTGGGCTAACGCTGGGCTTCCTGCTCTTTGAGGGCGGCTTCGTCGCGGTCGGCGGCGAATGGTTCGGCATGTGGCAGGCCCGGGATTTAGATGCCGTGCCAAGCGCCTTCCGCGTTCTTATGACGATGCTCGGCGTGCTGATTTTTGTCTCGCTGAAGGATGAGGATGTGCGATGAGCGAGCATGGCTGCAATCGTCCGCACCGTGACCGGCGCCAGGCACTGGTGATGTTGCTAGGTGGGGGCCTTGCCGGGGCTGCCCTCGGCACGCCGCGCCAGGCCTCGGCAGGCGCGACGCAGATGGCGCCCCTCCCCGCTGACGAGCGCTTCATGCGGCTCGCCATCGCCGAGGCAGCAAAGGCGGACTTTCCCTTCGGCGCGGTCATCGTCCGCGACGGCGATGTCCTCGCGACTGGCCGCAATCTCGGCAAAACCACCAACGATCCGACGGCGCACGGCGAAATGGTGGTGATCCGCCACTTCGTCGCGGCGCGGCCCGCCGATGAGCTTAAAGGCACGACCCTCTATACCTCGGGCGAACCTTGTCCCATGTGCATGAGCGCTATACTTTGGTGTGGCATCGGCCGGGTGGTTTTTGCCGCATCGATCGAGGAACTCGCAAGGAAACTGGGGCAGATCATGCTGACCAGCCGGCAGGTGGCGGACGCCGCCCCCTTCGCCACGGTCGCCATTACAGGCGGGGTGCTTGCCGCCGAGGCGCTGGCGCTGTTTCAGAAGTGAGCGAACGCGGCAACCTGGTCAACCTCCGGAACTTGGACAGTGCCGCTTACAATTGTCCTCGAACCTATTGCAATTTGCATTGCACTCTCCCTTTTCGCAATCAACAATGCACTGTTCCTGTTCCTCGGGATCCGCGCATTGCGCTCTACAGGAATCTGCATTCGTCTTGCAACTCGTCTGGCAAGCATCGGCTTGACTTAGCTTATACTCTCCTGCGCGCGGGAGATTGGCCGCCGGCGATGAAGCGGCGCTCGCCACGATCAGCGCTCCGGACATGCAAATGGTGAGCAGCAAATTTTTCATGGACACCTTTTAGCGCATGATTCCAGGAATCCGCAACTTTTTGGGATCATGGCCTCGCCAGCCTCCGGCATTTGCCTGCCTCACGCCTAGAGCGGGATGAGGTTTGAGTGAATCGCGAGGGATTCCCAAATCGGCTTTTTGCTGATTCAAGGTTGGGACTGGATTGGAGGCCAGCATGGATGACCAAGCCTTATTCCTTGGATCTTCGTGATC
>PEFW01000014.1 GCA_002890675.1 Candidatus Methylaffinis lahnbergensis | reverse complement strand
GAACGTCATGGCGTGTGAGCGTCAGCGAAACAAGCGTCTGACAATTGGCTCTCTTGCCGAGCATGGACGCATATTGCGGGGCGACGCCGACCGAATGTTCGCCTTTCTTGGGCAGGCTCGTATCATCGATGACCAGAAAGGCGTCGGAGCCGCCGATGAGCTTATCCGCCTGCCTGGCCAATTCCTTCTCAATCGGCCAGGCGTCCCAAATCCCATCCGAGATGAAATGATGCAGCCGGTCATAACCATCAGGCGCGATGCGCGCCGCCATCGGCTCGATGCTCTTGCGATCACCGGGTCCGATCAGGCCCGCCACATATAAAGGGCACATCTGCCGCCGCTTCTTGTGGCCCAGTTCCTCAACGAACGGCTTCAACCAGTCCGTCAGCGCCGCATTCCAATCCGCCATAACCCGCGCTCCAATCAGAGCGCAAAGTCTTCCGCCGCGAAGCTAACCAATCCGTTAATCTGCCAAAGTAGTGCTAGGTCTTGTCGCCAAAAACGTGACCTCCGAGAATTCCGCTCGCGGAATTCTCTCCGCCTTGCGCATCGGGGATGATGGAAGGAGCTCATCAAGGCTCGTTTGCCGCAGGGCCTTTGCGTCGAGTGAAATGAGTCTTGCCCGATTGGCCGCTGCGCCATGATCCCCTCCAAATCCGATTGGGAAACGGAATCACGGGCCACTCACGACCGCAAGCAGCGGCAAGCACTTGCGCACAACTCTCAAATCAAACAAGAAAAACTGTTCAGATAAACCGGGTCGGCTCTTTCACTCGCCTGCCGGATAATTCGGACTCTCTCTTGTGATTTCCACATCGTGAACATGGCTTTCTCGAAGGCCTGCAGAAGAAATTCGAACAAACCGCGCGCGCGTCTGAAAATCCGCGATGTCCGGGGCTCCGACATAGCCCATGGCGGCGCGCAACCCGCCGGCCAGTTGGTGTAGGATCACCGAGACCGGACCGCGATAGGGCACCTGTCCCTCGACGCCCTCGGGCACGAGCTTCAATTGATCGGCAATGTCCTGCTGGAAATAGCGGTCCGCCGAGCCGCGCGCCATCGCGCCAACCGAGCCCATGCCGCGATAGGATTTGAACGAACGGCCCTGATAAAGATAAACCTCGCCCGGACTCTCGTCCGTTCCGGCGAATAGCGAACCGATCATCACGCTGTCGGCGCCGGCCGCGATCGCCTTGGCGACATCGCCGGAATATTTGATGCCGCCATCCGCGATGACCGGGACATTGGCGGCCCGCGCGGCTTCGGCGCAATCCATGATCGCGGTGAGCTGGGGCACGCCGATCCCGGCGACGATCCGCGTCGTGCAGATGGAGCCGGGGCCGATGCCGACCTTGATCGCGTCGGCGCCGGCGTCGATCAGCGCCTTCGCGCCGTCGGCGGTCGCCACATTGCCCGCGAGGAGCGCGACTTTGTTCGATGCGCGCTTCAATCGCGCGACCTGATCCAATACGGTCTGCGCGTGGCCATGCGCGGTATCCACCACGATGCAATCGGCGCCAGCATCAATCAACATAAGCGCGCGTTCGTAACCTTTGTCTCCGACGGTCGACGCGGCGGCGACCCGGAGCCTGCCCTCGCCATCCTTGCAAGCTGCCGGATACAGCGTCGCCTTTTCCATGTCCTTGACGGTCACCAGCCCGACACAGCGGAAATCGTCGTCAACGACAATGAGCTTTTCTAGGCGATGCTGATGCAGGAGGCGGCGCGCCTCGTCCTCGTTCACGCCTTCGCGGATCGTGATGAGATTTTTGGTCATTAGTTCGCTGACGGGCTGCAACGGATTATCGGCGAACCGGACATCGCGGTTGGTCAATATGCCGCATAGCCTCGCCGGTTTACCGCTGGGGCCGCGCTCGACCACTGGAATGCCAGAAATCCCGTGCCGGCGCATAAGCGCTAGGGCATCGGCGAGGGTTTCATCTGGAAAAATCGTGATCGGATTGACCACCATGCCGCTTTCGTAGCGCTTCACCTTGCGAACTTCCTCGGCCTGTTCAGCGGGTTCAAAATTGCGATGTATGACGCCGATTCCGCCGGCCTGGGCAAGCGCGATGGCGAGCTTCGCCTCGGTGACCGTATCCATGGCGGAAGAGACGATTGGAATGTTCAAACTGATCGTGGACGTGAGTTTCGTTTTCAGTTCGGTAGCACCGGGCAGGACTGCCGAATGACCCGGCAGAAGCAACACATCGTCAAAAGTGAGCGCTTCGTTGAGCGAGGGTCGCGTGATCAAAGCCAATGCCAGCTCCGTAGTTTGCCTCGCGGCGGCGGCTTGCCTCGCGGCACCGCCGCAAGAATTCGAGCGGGAAACGGAGTTTTGTAAAATAGCGCCCGCCGCGAGCTGCAGGCGGCTCATAGCACGCCCGGACCGGAGCGCAAAGGAGCGCCCGCACCAAGCGGGCAGACTTTGGAGCGCGGTATTTATACTTAGCTTCGCGTTGGCATTGAAGAGGCCGGCGGTTCGATTCCACCTGACTCCGCCACCCACTGCTCGAACCTCCGGATTACCGCGTCCCGTGGCGTGCAGTGCCCCGTTCCACCAACAGCCTCGCGATCGCGGCGCGCAGCTCGGCGACGCCTTCGCCACTGCGCGACGAGGTGAAGATCGCCTCCGGAAACGCGGCGGGACGTTTGTTCACGAGGGCCAGCGTGGCGGCGAGGCGTCCTTCCCGCTCGGCGGCTTTCACTTCGTCCCGCTTCGTCAAGACGATCTGATAGGACATCGCGGATCGATCGAGAAAATCCAGCATCTCTATGTCGATCGGTTTTGCGCCATGGCGGCCATCGATGAGAAGAAACACGCGCAGCAACGGCGCCCGGCCGCGCAAGAAATCCCCTATCAGCCGCGTCCAGGACGCGGTCTTTTCCTTCGATGCCGCGGCATGGCCGTAGCCGGGCATATCGATCAGGTGCAATTTCGCGGTTTCCCCGTCGCCGCCAAGCGCGAAAAAATTAATTTCTTGCGTGCATCCAGGCGTATGCGACGTCCGCGCCAGCGTTTTGCGATTGGTCAACGCATTGAGAAGCGAGGATTTTCCCACATTCGACCGGCCGGCAAAGGCGATCTCCGGCGGGCCCGGCGGCGGCAATTGGGCGGCGTTCGCCGCAGCCCACAGAAACGCACATTCCCCTCCAAAAAGCGTGCGTCCCAATTCGGCGAAGTCAAGAGGCACACATGCCAGATCCTTCACGGCAGGCGAGCCCGCCTACTCAGGTTGTCGCTTTCTTGGCTTTCTTGCGAAACATGCCTATCAAATTGTCCCAGAGTTCGATCTTGGCGCCGGCCCGTTTCATGATCGCCGTCTGCTGAATGACCGACAAAATATTAGTCCAGCTCCAATAGATGACAAGGCCAGAGGCAAAACTGCCGAGGGTGAAGGTGAAGATGACCGGCATCCAGGTGAACACCTGCTTTTGCATCGGATCGGTTGGTTCCGGATTGACCTTCATCTGAATGAACATAGTAATGCCCATGATGAGAGGCCAAACGCCAATCGCGAGGTAGGGGCCGAACACCGGTATTTGAGCCGGATCGAAGGGGATGAGACCGAACAAATTGAAGATATTCGTCGGGTCGGGCGCCGACAAATCCTTGATCCAACCGAAAAACGGCGCGTGCCGCATCTCGATCGTGATCACAAGCACCTTGTAGAGCGCGAAGAAAACCGGAAACTGAAACAGCACCGGCAGGCAGCCGGACAAGGGATTGATCTTTTCGCGCTTGTAAAGTGCCATGATTTCCATCTGCTGCTTGTGCTTGTCGTCGGGAAAGCGGTCGCGGATCGCGGTGATCTGCGGCTGCGCCGTCTTCATCTTGGCCATCGCGCGATAGCTCCGGTTGGCGAGCGGGAATACGAGCAACCTGACCAGAACCGTGATGCACAAGATCGCGACGCCCATATTGCCGACAAACTTGTAAATGCGGTCGAGCAGCCAGAACATCGGCCTGGTGATAAAATAAAACCAGCCCCAGTCGATCAGGAGATCGAACTTCTTGATCCCCAAATTGGCCTGATATTTGTCGAGCGCGGCGGTCTCCTTGGCGCCCGCGAAGACCCTAGACGTGAATTCGCTCGAAGCGCCCGGCGCAAGTGTCCTTCCTTCCGTTCCGGCAAAACCAGCCTGATAAATCACAGGAGCGCCGCCGGATCCGGAAAAGCTTGCCTCAACAGCTTCCCCCTGATCCGGAATGACAGCCGCGGCCCAATATTTGTCGGTGAGGCCTAGCCAGCCGCCGGTACCCGTGAAGCTCTTCGTTGCATGATCTTCCTTTTCGATCTTGTCGTACTTGATCTCCTGCACGCCGGACTCGCCGATAACTCCGACGAACCCTTCGTGCACTCTGTAAATGCCAACAGCCGCGGGCCTGCCACGGCGCTTGACGAATGCATAGGGGTGCAGCGTAACCGCCTGCGTGGACTTGTTCTCGACGCTGTCGGTCACCGTAAACATGTACCGGTCGTCCACCGCGATTTTGCGGTGAAACACGAGGCCCTGGTCATTGTCGTAGGTTAGCGTCACGGGCGATGTTTCAGTCAGCGTATCGTGATCGGCTTGCCACAACGTATCGGGCCCGGGCAGGACAAGATTCGCGCCGGGATCGGCGATGAAGCCCGCCTCGGCGTAGTAAGGCGACGGCGAACCCGCGGGCGAGAGCAAAACGATGTTCGCACTGTTGGGATCGACCGTCTCGCGGTAGGCCTTAAACGACACGTCGTCGATGCGCCCGCCCTTGAGCGCGATCGATCCGTAGATAGCGGGCGCGTCGAGTTTGACCCTGGGGCTTTCGGCCAGGGCATCGGCACGGCTCTTTTGCGGCGCCGAGGCCTCGCCCTGCGCCGGCGCGCTCAACCCGGACGCTTGCGAACGCGTGGCTTGGGAATTGCCCGCTTGCGGCGCCGGCTGCGCGCCAGGGGTTGCGCGCGCGTGCATTTCAGCTTGGGTCTGCCGCTCCCTGTCGAGATGCGGCCGGTTATAAAACGCGTCCCACCCAAGAACGACGAGCAGCGACAGGCAGGTCGCTAGCATGATGTTTCTGGTTTCCTGGGTCATCATCCGTTGGGTTTCCTGCGTTTTGAACTCTGTCGCCGCGCCTCGTCCGCGTCGCCGGCGGCGCGGCCCTCGCGGTCATTATCCTTGCGGATGGGCGGCTGGTTTTTCCGGGCACCGATCTTGCAGAAAGCCCGGATAAGCTCCCCCTGCAAGGCCCGGAACGGCATGCTGAGCGCCTCCGGCCGCGCGAGGATTACATAATCATGGCCTGGCCGTGCCGGAAGAGGGTCGAGTAGCCGCAGCGCTTCCTTGAGACGGCGGCGGATCCGGTTGCGCTGGACGGCGCCGCCAGATTGTTTGGTTATGGTGAACCCAAACCGCGGCTGGGCCTCCGCGCAAGGGAAAACTTCCGTTGCTATGCCGGTTTGAGCTGGCCCGGTCCCGGCACCAAAGGTGGCTGGATCTCCCGGCGCCCGCGCCTCCATCGTCCCGGACGGGATCGGGCGCGGCGCCGCTTGTAAAGTCAATCCGCGCGCGAAAAACCGCATTCCCTTCGCCGCGCGCAGGAAGTCAGCCCTTCGTCGCAGCCGTTCCGGCGCCGCCACCGCGTTTCCATGCGGTTGGTCCAAGGGCTTTGCCAGGAACCGGGATGAAAATGGGTTCGCGGCATAAGCGCCGCGCCCGGCGCGAGGTTTTCGCATTTAGTTAAATCCCCCCGGAGTGAAAGACCGCCAATTTTTTCACGCCAAGTTTTTTCTTCACGCCACTTTTGCAGCGAACGCTGGCCGGCCGGCCGGCCGATTTGCGTGACCGCTCCGCCCCGCTGGCACGCCGCGATTCCCACGCTAGTAGAAAATTGTGAAGCGAAGCGGACACCGCCGGGAAACCGCTAGATCGAGACCCTGGAGCTTTCCGGAGTTTCATGGAAACATCGAAAGGTACTAAAACCTATCGTCGAAGGATTTCACGCCGAAAGCCGTTTACGGCCGCGCGCGCGGCGCGCCGCGATAACCTTGCGGCCACCCACGCTCGCCATCCGGGCGCGAAACCCGTGCCGGCGCTTGCGCACAAGCTTGCTTGGTTGATAGGTCCGCTTCACCGCGCCGATCCCATGTGGTCCAACAATGCCATAAAAGCCGCTCCGGCAAGGTTCAGAACGTCGAGGCCACGCCGGCACGGCGAACGGTTCCGCCAAATGGAGGCGACGCGGCCGAGCGGCTCCCACCCCCTTCAACGAGGAGCGAGAAAGGGCACCATCAGGCCCGCGATTTCGCCCCTTATAAAGGCAACCTGCAAACCAAGTCAATTCGGGGTAGATCGGTTTGAAGTCCTAATAGCTGCATTGTTTCCGAACTCAATCGATCGGGGGCTTCCGACAGACAAAAGCGGCCTGCTGAAATGGCGATGGAAGATAAGTTCTCTCCACGACCCAACCAGACTTCCTGACCAGGTCGATCAGAAAATCTGGGTGATAAATGCTGAGGCGACAGGGCTGGGAGGGATCGCGTTCGACGTAGTCATGCACTGTTTCATCAATATGGGCAGTGAAATACAGACCCCCGCCTCGCTTCACGCAGCGATAGAGCATGGAGAATATTAGCCCTGAGTCCTTCGGCCTCTGATGCGTGATGACCGAAAACATGCAGGCCGCGTCGAAATCGGCGAGCGCAAGTCTTTCCAATGCGCCCTCATCGACCGACGAGGAGCCGTTCGCCTGGTATTTCAGGTTGAGCATGTCGAGATGTTCGAAGCGAAACCGAGGATCACGAATCTCCGATTGAAGCCAGGATATCGCCTCCCTGTTTGCGTCGATCCCGGCATAAAGATCGATGTTGATTGCCAGATTCACGATCGCGCGCGCAAACCTTACTCCACAGCCGAAATCGAGAAGTCTTCGACCGCTCAGGGAATTCCAGCCGATGCGTCGGCACAAGGAATTCAACAAGAAATGCCCTGTCACCTCCGGCGGGTATTTCGCGACTCCGGGCGCGTTGAAGTTGAAGGGTGGGGCGACATAGGCGAAATGCCCCTCTGCCCCTTCGCACCTCAACAAGGCTTTGAAGTCGGCGTGACTTGCAAGATGAACCATGTATGCCTCCAGGAGCTTCTCGCGGCGGGGAGAAGAACGGTTGCGCGCGCTGCTTTACGAGGCCGCAACCGTGATCCTGACCCGGGTGCGCTCGGCCAGCGCGCTGCGCTCCTGGGCTCTGGCGCTCAAGAAGCGTCTCGGCTTCAAGCGCGCCGCCGTAGCGCTGGCGCGCAAGCTCGCAGTGGTGCTCCATGTCATGTGGAAGACCGAAAAGAACTTCGATCCCAACCACCGGCTCGCTGCCGCGTTGACCGCAGGAGCGATGGCTTGATCATTTGAGGTCTTTCAGCACTTCGCCCACCATCGGGCGAGCCAGGCGTCCTGCCGGGACGTGGGCGAGGCCATTCCGAGTGTCAGTTTGCGGCCGCACGCGGACCGCGCTTCAAACCTTGGAAGGCCGATCCCCGTCTGCCCATCATGCGGCGGCCATGCGCCGACCGCGGAGAGAACCATGACCCGGCAGATGCCCCACACACGAGAGGCTTACAGAATCGGTTGACACAAAGGCCGCGATTAGAGAACTGACCCACTACCAAGAATCACAACCTGATCCTCTCCACCTCATCCTGCGTGAGCCGCTCCTTCGTCCGGTCATAGAGCTTGGTCGTGCGCGGGCTCTCGTGCGCCGCCATTTCCTGCGCGTGTTCGAGCGCGCCGCCGTTGGAGAGATAGGCCGTGATGCCGGTCGCGCGGAACGTGTGATTGCCGATCGGCGCGTGAATGCCGGCGGCGACTGCGCGCCGACGGATCATGCGCCAGGCATCCGATTGATTCATCGGCTGATCGGATGACACGGTGGCGTCGTGTCCGCGGCTGGTTCGGAAGAGAAAGCCCTTGCGGTCCTCGGCGATGCCTGCCGCGGCGATATAGGCGTGCAGCGCCTCGGCGAGCGAATGATGGCACGGCATGGTGTGATGCTTGCCGCCTTTCTCGTGCAGCCGCAGGCGCCAGCCCGCACCTTGCGGCCGAAGGTCCTCCACCTTCATTTTCAGCGCGGCCGTGATGCGCGCAAAGGAATAGGTGAGGGTGGCGATCAGCGCGCGGTTGCGCAGGTCGCGCACGGTATCGGTCGGGATGGCGGCAAGCAGCTTGCGCCAATCGGCGGCGTCAAGCACCGGTGTCTTGCCGGTCTTCACCACAAGCTTCGGGCAGCGTACGGCCGAGGCCGGATTTACCGGCACCACCTGGCCGGTGATGAGCCAGTCGAACAGCATGCGCACGGCAGCGAGCTGCTGCTTCACGCCCGGCGCCGAATGGGTCTGCTGGAACGTCTCTATATAGGTGGCGACATCGAACGGCCGGATCGTGGTTAGCGTCAGCCCGCGATCCTCGCACCAGGCGAAGAATTGGCTGCAGGCCCGCGCGTAAGCCCGACGCGTGTTCGGGTTGCGGATGTTGGCGGTAAAGAATTCGATATAGCGCCAGGCGGCCGGCTCGCCGGCGGCGGACGTTATCATGCGTGAGATTGGCCAGAAACAGGGGGAGGGGGTCAGGCAAAGAAGCTTGGCAATACAGCCTTGCTCTCGGGCACTCCGCCGTGGTAATCTAGTCAGTATGACTAGAACTAAAAAAACACCGCCGCCCGCCCGTGCCAAGGCCGTCCGCCGCGCGCGCAGTCGGCTGCCGGGCCACTGGCTGCTTCAGGACGCCAAGGCCCGCTTCAGCGAACTGGTGCGGCGCGTGCGCAGCGACCTAAAATACATCGTCCAAAGATGTGTGACGAGGCGGGGGTTGCAATCGCCATGTTTTGCCGCGCCTGCCCGCGGCCTTTTTGTCAGGAGCAACGCAGAAGTCGCAATTTAAGCTGTCGCGGCAGAAGAGAGTCATCATCATCAAGCAGTTCATCAAATTTTACGGCCATTTTGACCCGTCATCTCTGCGCCGAAGACGTCCGAATTGAACATCCTGTGCCATTAGGATGCACAACCGGCGCGTACAAGCGCCTCGCATCGCAATTGTTTTGAGCCAATAAATAAACGCAGTTAACGGCTATCAATGATCTCTGGTGAGGTTTCGAGCGCACCCAAAAGGTGTACGCTCGTTATCGGATTATTAACTTCAACGGGCTTGAAGTGGTACCGATGGGCATCAAACGGTTCCCGTGGCGACACGGTGGCGACAATCTTGAACTGACGCTGCTCAGGCCCAGCGGGATTTCCATATAAGCCATTGAATATACTGGTACCGCCACCCCGGCTCGAACGGGGGACCTCTAGATCCACAATCTAGCGCTCTAACCAACTGAGCTATGGCGGCGTGCCCGAATGCGTCGGAGCGTAAAAGGATCAATCCGCGATTGCAAGGCTTTGAACGATGTCTCGCAAGAGGAGAAAACCAAACCGCGACGTTGCCGTATCTCAACTATCGAGCCTAAGAATAGGTTGATTTAATCGCCTGGAAAAGGCTGCGGCCGGGGACCTCCGGCGGTCGCAGCACCGGGCTGTCGTAAAGGTAATCCATGCCGGCGGAGAACGCTCAAGATTGCATGACCGGGTTTTGCTGCGCGCCGGAGCTGACCCAGCAAGACATCGCGAATGTTTTGGCTGTGCTCCCGTCCGGGCTTGCTTCCCATATGCCGATTGTGGCGTTTCGCGGCAAGCCCGCGGCGCTCCCGGACGAGCTGATTCTCGCCAGCGAAAGCCTGCTGCGTTTGTGGGGCGCCAAGAATCTCGCAGGCCTTTCCCTCTTTCTTTTGGGGGCCGAGGGAGGCTGCTCGCAACGGCTCACCGATGTTGCCGCGAACCTCGGTCTCGATGCCGCGCCCGCCATCGAAACGCTGCATTTCCGCATCGGCAGGGCGACGCGAACCATCACCTTTCTTTGCCGCCGCACCGGTGCCGGACGAGGGCCGCCGCTGTTTGCCGCTGCGGTCCTCGATGTTTTTGACTGGCGGGAGGAGGCAACGTCCCTTGCGGCGCCCGCCGAGCCGCCGACCAGCCGGGGAGACGTGGGCCACGGGAACGAACCCCTCGAACTAGGTCCGCGAAAGGCCGCGCTCCCGTGGCGGCCGGGCGCCGGAAGCAGCCGCGAAAGCCTCGAAACGGAGCTAGCCCGGCGGAAAGCCGAGTTTCGCGAGCTAAGCGCCATTTTGGATACCGCGATGGACGGCATTGCCGTGCTCGATTCGCAAGGGCTAATCCTGAGCCTGAACCGCTCCGGCGAGGCTCTTTTCGGCTACGATCAAAACGAGGTGGCGGGTGAGCATTTCGCCAGCTTGATCGCACCCGAAAGCCGGGGGCTGGCGAAGGCTTATTTCGAAGGGCTGAAATCGCAAGGCGCCGCCAGTCTGCTCAATCAAGGACGCGAGGTCCTCGGCCTCGCCCGGCAGGGCGGGACGATTCCTGTCTTCATGACGCTTGGCCGCATCGGGGCATCGCCCGGCGGAGGCGAGGAACGGGAGGCGCGCTTCTGCGCCCTCTTGCGCGACCTCACGCATTGGAAAAAGGTCGAGCGGGAGCTCGAGAAAGCGCGCAAGGACGCCGAGCGGGCAAGCGCGTTGAAATCGGATTTTCTCGCCAGGATCAGCCACGAAATCCGGACGCCGCTCAATGCGATTCTTGGCTTCGCCGAAGTCATGCTGGACCAGCGTTTCGGCGCGATCGGCAATCAGCGCTACATGGGTTATCTAGGCGATATTCATGCCTCGGGTACGCTGGTCATGAGTCTCGTCAACGATCTTCTCGATCTTTCCAAGATCGAGGCCGGCAAGATGGATTTCGCGTTTGCATCGATCGACGCCAATCGTATTGTCTCCGAGTGCGTCTCGATCATGCAGCCGCAGGCAAGCCGCGAGCGGGTTGCGATCAGGCTTTCATTGTCGCCAGCGCTTCCCAACATTCTCGCCGACGAGCGTTCGCTTCGCCAGATCATCTTGAACCTTCTGTCGAACGCGGTGAAGTTCAACCGGCCGGGCGGTCAAGTCATTGTCACCACCGCGCTCGCGGATGCTGGAAGTGCCGTTATTCGCATTCGCGATACCGGCGTTGGCATGTCCGAAGCCGGCATCGGCGTGGCTTTCGAACCGTTCCGGCGGCTTGCCACCGCAAGTCCGTCGCGCGGCACGGGGCTCGGCCTGCCGCTGACCAAAGCCTTGGCCGAGGCCAATCACGCCTCGCTTTCCATCAAGAGCAACGAACACGAGGGCACTTTGGTCGAGGTTGTCTTCCCGCCGGCGTGCATCCTAGCCGAATGATCCGGCGCCAGAGGCCCGAAGACGAATACCTCCAGGGTCACTGCTTGCACGGCTGCGGCGACAACCAGCCGCGCCTCAAGAGACGCGCGGTTCGCGCCAATCCAATCCGTCTGCTTGCATCGGCCTCACGGTCTCAAACGCCAAGGGGAAAATCGAAATCGTCGCGGCTCGCCGTGACATGGGGTGCTCCTTTTTGTGCCTGAACAGCCACGGTTGGAGTACCCCTTCCCGCCTCCGAACGAAAAACCATTTCGTCACCCGCCATTCCCCATTGTCTTGCCAACACGGGCTATTCGCCGCATGATATTTCGCCAAAGGAATCGGCGCGGACCACATTAAGGTTTAGCGGATCTCAATCGAAGGTTTTAGGACACCATGACAAAGACCGTCCGGGTTTACGAGGTTGGTGGGCCCGAGGTGATGCGGATCGAGGACATCGAGGTGCCCCCGCCAGCACGCGGCGAGGTGCTGGTCCGCAACCATGCGATCGGCGTCAATTTCATCGACACTTATTTTCGCAGCGGCGCTTATCTTGTGCCTTCGCTTCCCTTCACGCCCGGCAACGAGGGCGCCGGCGAAATCATCGGCCTTGGCGCGGGCGTGAAAAATTTCAAGCTTGGCGACAGGGTCGCCTATGCCGCGACCCTGGGCGCTTACGCGAGGGAGCGGCTGATCGATGCAAACTGGCTCGTCAAGCTGCCGAAGGGCATTTCCTTCGAGACGGCTGCCGCGATGATGCTAAAGGGCCTCACCGCGCAATTTTTGCTGCGCCGGACTTTTCGGGTGAAAGCGGGCGATACGATCCTCGTTCACGCGGCGGCGGGCGGGGTTGGCCTTATCCTCTGCCAATGGGCGAAGGCGCTCGGCGCGAGTGTGATCGGGACGGTGGGTTCGCCCGAAAAAGCCACGCTCGCCAAGAAGGCCGGAGCCAAGCACACGATCCTCTATCGCGAGGAGGATTTTGCCGCCCGCGTGAAGGAAATGACCAAGGGAAAACTCTGCGATGTGGTCTATGACAGCGTCGGAAAGATGACCTTCCCGGCCTCGCTCGATTGCATCAGGCCGCTTGGAATGTTCGTAAGCTTTGGCTCCGCCTCGGGCCCGATCGAAGCCTTCAACCTCGGGCTTCTTTTGGCGAAGGGTTCGCTGTTCGCCACCCGACCGTCGCTCTCCACTTATTCGGCGAAGCGCGCGGATCTCGAAAAAATGGCACGCGACCTTTTTCGCGTGGTGACCAGCGGCGCGGTCAAGATTCCCTTGCACAGAACGGTGCCGCTCGCCGACGTGGTCGATGCGCATCGTGCGCTCGAAGGCCGCGAGACGACCGGCGCGACCGTGCTCATCCCTTGACTGGCGGCAAATATGGAATGGCGGGACGACGGCCTCATCATCGGCACAAAAAAGCATGGCGAGACGAGTGTCATCGTCGAGGCGATGACGCGCGCGCATGGCCGCCATTTTGGGCTTGTCAGGGGCGGCCGCTCCAAGCGCATGCAGCCGTTGCTGCAACCAGGCAATTACGCCGAGCTCGTGTGGCGGGCGCGGCTCGACGAGCATCTCGGCACGTTTTCGGTCGAGCCCGTGCAATTGCGGACGGCGCGTTTGATGGCGAGCGCGGAAGCGCTGCACGCGGTTTGTCTCGTCGCGGCCTTGCTGCGCCTTGGCCCCGAGCGCGATCCGCATCCGGCGCTTTACGAGACGGCAATGCGGATCGCCGGCGGCATCGACAGGCCAGAGATTTTGGCCCCGCTTATTGTGCGCTTCGAGGCCGAGATTCTTGCCCAAATGGGGTTCGGCCTCGATCTTGAGACATGCGCCGCGACCGGCGCCACCGACGATCTCGTTTATGTGTCGCCAAAGTCCGGACGTGCTGTGTCGAAGGCCGCGGGCGAGCCCTACAAAGCACGGCTTCTGCCGCTGCCGGCTTTTCTGCGGGGCGAAATCGCGGCGCCGCCTGCCGCCGACATAAGGAATGGTTTCAGACTGACCGGCTTTTTTTTGCTGCGCGATCTTTTTGGCCCGCGCGGGCAAACTTTGCCGGAGGCGCGCGGCGCCTATCTTGCCGAGCTCGCCAAGCGCTTCGGCTCGGCCGCGTGAACTTCAAAAACTACTTGATCTTGGTTTCCTTGAATTCGACGTGCTTGCGGGCGACCGGATCATATTTCTTGAACGCCAGCTTTTCCGTCTTGGTGCGGGCGTTTTTCTTGGTCACATAGAAATAGCCCGTGTCCGCCGTGGACAAAAGCTTGATCTTGATCATTGCGGCCTTCGCCATTTTGTTGTTCCTTCATGCGGCGCAAGGCGCGCGCCCCGGACCAAACCCGGGCGGGATGAGCAAGCCGCGACCATACGGATCGCGCTCCGCTTGTCAATAAAGGACGCTGGCAGGTAGTGGGCTCTTTTGAATAAGGCAGCCAGGGCTATGCCAATGCCATTTTTGACCGATTCGCTCTCGGCCAATTCGCAATAATTTGACAGGAGTCAAGGATAAATTTAAGCTCCTCACAAATTTTTTGGCAGGAATTTTATTGGCGCAATTGGCAGCAGTGGAAGGGGCGAAGTGGCCAGATGTTGCCCTGGAGGTAGTTCGATTTGCCGAGAATTCGCCGTGGACATTTGTGACCGTCGCAGGGTTTCTTATAGTCCTTACGGTTCTTGCTCTTTTTCTCGTATGGCTGATGCTCCCGCGTGCGGCCTATCAGATGGAGCGCGTTTATAACTGCGGTGCGTAATCGAGCAAAGCGAGAAGTAAGCAATGGCGAACATTCCGATTGAGATTTGGTCTCTGATTGAATGGTATTTCGCCTTTTTAGCGGCGATTGTTATCTATGCTTTTCTCACAAATCGGCTTAGAAAGGCCACACTCATTCTTCGGTGTGGATTTGCTGACCAGGCAGAGAGATTACTGGCTGAGAATTGTTTGCCGCGAGATAAGGAAAGGGGTTTAGAGTTTTTGCTTGACCATGCTACGGATGGACGTATTCCTTGGGTGTTCGTAGTTGCTTTGCCAATTTTTACTATTGCAAACCTTTTTAGGCTTAAAAAGACATATCCAGATATGGAAATTACAAACAAAAATATAAAGAACAAATATAATATCACAATGTTGCTGTGGTGGCTATCAGTGCTCGGGCTCAGCCCAATGACGGTTCTAGTTTTGATTTTTTGAAATATTTGTATTGATAATTTTGGCACGCCCTGGCCGCACGTTCAGCGGCATAGTTACACTCATTCTTCCAATGAATCGTTTCTTGGATGCGCATCGTTCGCATAAATTCACTGCGCCGTAGTTGTTTCCCAAGCTTCAGCCCACTACCCGCTGGCACGGAACTCGCGTCGTCCATATTAGGGCTGGCGCGGCGGCGTAATTCTCGGGAAGAACCGGGTGCGGAAAAGCTGCATGCCCGGATTGGCGCGGGCGAAGCCGAATGGCCAGGCTACGCAACCCGCAGCGGCAAGTTCCCTGCTTCCGGGAAAACTGTTAGAGTTAGGTTGCCCGCGAGCGGAGAGCCAAGTTCCAATCCTTGCATGGCCGCGCCGCGTCGGTTGCCTCCCGGGCTTGAATGGGTTTCACGCTTCCGGCGGACATTTTTCGCGAGTTCTCGCCGCACGACGAGAAAGTAAGGACACAAGATGGCGCGTAGCAAGATCGCATTGATCGGGGCCGGTCAGATCGGCGGAACCCTGGCTCACTTGGCGGCGCTCAAGGACCTTGGCGACATCGTGCTCTTCGATATCGCGGAAGGGACGCCGCAGGGCAAGGCCCTCGATCTCGCCGAATCCGGTCCGGTCAACGGGTTCAATGTGGCCTTCGAAGGGGCCAATAGCTACGAAGCAATCGCCGGCGCCGGCGTCGTCGTCGTGACGGCTGGCGTACCGCGCAAGCCCGGAATGAGCCGCGACGATCTGCTCGGCATTAACCTCAAGGTCATGGAAGCGGTCAGCGCTGGCATCAAGCAATATGCGGCGGACGCGTTCGTCATTTGCATCACCAATCCGCTCGATGCAATGGTGTGGGCCCTGCAGAAAGCCTCGAGTCTCCCGGCGAACATGGTCGTCGGCATGGCCGGCGTTCTCGATTCGGCAAGATTCCGCTATTTCCTCTCCGAGGAACTCAAAGTCTCGGTCGAAGACGTCACTGCCTTCGTCCTTGGCGGCCACGGCGACGACATGGTGCCTTCCTTGCGTTATTCCAGCGTGGCGGGAATTCCCCTGCCGGATCTTGTCAAGATGGGCTGGACAACGCAAGCAAGACTCGACACGATCGTTGCCCGCACCCGCAAGGGCGGCGCAGAGATCCTCGGTCTGTTGAAGACGGGGTCGGCGTTTTATGCGCCGGCAGCCGCGGCGATCGCGATGGCCGACTCCTATCTTAAGGACAAGCGCCGGGTGTTTCCCTGCGCGGCGAAGCTCAACGGGGAATATGGGGTCGAGGATCTCTATGTCGGCGTACCGGTGATTATCGGCGCCAACGGTGTAGAAAAAATTGTCGAGGTTGCGCTCGACCCATCGGAACAGCAGATGTTTGAAAAATCGATCGCCTCGGTGCGAGACCTGGTGGAGGCTTGCAAGACCATCAACCCCACCCTCGCGAACTGATTTCCCGGGTGCAGTGGCAAATCCGCGACCGGCCTTGGTTTACCTCAACACGCTTTAGGACGCGCGACGGCCGCATAGGGCGCTTTCGGAAACAAGGCGGAGTTGCCCGACATCAAGACCACAGAACCCTTGGCCTCCTTCAAGGCCGGCCACGCCGCAATCGTCAACCTCCGCGCGCCATGCAGCTTCAGCGCTAGCCCACTCTCCCACTCATCATCGGTCATCTCGAATAGGTCGATTTGCGGCACGGCGCCCGCGATGTTGAGGAGCGCCTCGACACGACCGAAGACAGCCAAGGTTTGATCGACCACAGTCTCTGCCGCCGGAGGCTGGGCTAAATCGATATCGATGATTAGCGCTTCCGCACCTGCCGCCTTTACCGCCTCTGCCGTCTGCTCCAGATTCGGACGGCTCCGCGCAACCAGAACCAGCGCAGAAAAGTCGCGTGCGAGGCGGATAGCCGTGGATCGACCGATTCCTTGGCTGGCTCCTGTGACAATGGCAACTGACGTCGCCATCTGTTCCTCCGTGATTGAAGTGAGCGTCAGTCGCGGACCACGACTATCTTTCCACCGGCCTCGTTGGCCTCCATGACACGGTGAGCTTCATGGATCTCTTCGAAGCCGAAGATCCTGGCCGGCTTCACGTCGAGCAGGCCGGCCGCGACGTCCTCGGCAATCCGTTGAAGGGGCACGTCAGAGAGCGGAAATCCCGGAGTGCCGAAGACGAAACTGCCAAAGAAGGTCAGATAGACGCCGCTCGCCATCTGCAGCAGTGGATTGAAGTCGTGGATCGGATCCAGCCCGCCGAGCCAGCCGGCAAGGCAGGAACGGCCGCCGCGGCGAAGCATGGTGAGGGAGTCAAGCACTACGCTGTTGCCCACCAAGTTGAGCACCGAATCGATCCTCTTCGTCTCGGCAATATGATTCGACAGATCGTGCCGCTCGACTTCGCAGCGCTCGGACCCGAGCTTCTCCAGCATGGAAAAGCGTTCGCGACTGCGGGTCGTCGCAATCACCCGGGCTCCGGCATTGACGGCCATCTTGAGCGCGGCTTGGCCGAATGAGGAGGTGGCGCCGCGAATGACGAGCAACTGCCCCTTTTCGATCTCGAGATTGCGGAACAGACAGGTCCAGGCAGTCGCGTAGGTTTCAGGAATCGCCGCAAGCACGGCCCACGGCAAGTCCGCCTTTATCAATGCGACGTTGGAAACCGGTGCGCGGGTATATTCGGCGTAGCTGCCGTTGATCGTGCGGCCGAGCCCGCCCATCAGGGCGGCCACTTTCGCGCCGACCGGGAATTCTCCGCCAGGACAGGATTTCACGAGGCCCACGCATTCGATGCCGCTGACCGGAGCCGCCTCTGCCCACTCGCCGCGGCGCATATGTATCTCGGCGTGGTTGATGCCGAACGCCTTGATCTCGATGACGACGTGGCCGGCTTTGGGCTCGGGATCCGGAATCTCTTTGTAAATGAGGCTGTCGAGGCCTCCGAACTTCTCCAGGACGATCGCACGCATGGCGGTTCTCCAGATGACAGGTGGAGGTTCAGTGGGGGAGGAAGTCGCGGATAGCCTCCGCGATCTCATAAGCGTGTGTCTCCAGCGCGAAATGGCCCGTATCGAAGAAGCGAACCGCCGCACCGGGAATGTCGTGTTTGAACGCCTCGGCCCCTGCAGGCAGGAAGAACGGATCGTTCTTGCCCCATACGGCAAGAAACGGCGGCTTGTGTGTGCGGAAGTAGTTCTGGAAGGCCGGATATAGCGCGACGTTGTTTTTATAGTCGCCGAACAGATCGAGCTGAACTTCATCCGCACCGGGGCGCGCCAGGTAGAAATTGTCGAGCGAGTATCCGTCTGGCGAAATCAAGATCGTGTCGGGGACACCGTGCGTATACTGCCAGATCGTCGTTTCTGGGGAGAGGAACGCACGAAGCGCTGTACGGTTGCGCTCCGAGGGGTCCATCCAATAGGCTCGGATAGGATTCCAGCCATCGCTTAACCCCTCTTCATAGGCGTTCCCGTTCTGCGAGACGATGGCCGTGATGCGTTCTGGGTGCCGTGTTGCCAGTCGGAAGCCCGTTGGCGCGCCGTAGTCGAACACGTAGATCGCGAAGCGCTCGAAACCGACCACTTCGGTGAAGCGATCGATCGTCTCCGCGATCTGGTCGAAGGTGCAGCCGCGGCCCGGCATGTCGGACTTCCCGAACCCCGGCAGGTCGGGAGCGATCATGTGGAAGCGATCGACCAGAAGTGGGATGAGATCGCGAAACATATGGCTCGCGCTCGGAAAACCATGAAGCAGCAACAGCTTCGGAGCGTCCGGCGCGCCCGCCTCACGATAGAAGAGATTAAAGCCACCTACATCGGCAGTGCGATACTTGATAGCGGTCATAGCGCTTTTCCTCTGCGAAACGACGTAACCTTATCGATGGCGACCGCGGACCCTGTCAATGCCGCTTCCTATGGTTACGACAAATTTCAGCTCTGCTGTCTTGCAGCCGTGCGAGACTGGTCGCGGTCAACCTGCGACCACCTCGCCGATCGCCTCGCGAATAATGTCCACGACGACGGAGGGCGCGGTGACGATCGGTGTGTGATCGACGGGGTACGAGCGCACCTTTGCCTGCATCCGCTAGGCCATGAAGCGCTGAGTTTCAAGGACGATCATGTGATCCTGCTCCGCCACGAGGAACCAAGTCGGACGGTCCTTCCACAGCGGTCGATCCACCGCTACCGTGATGCAGGCGGGCGAGATTGGCCGCTGAACCGCCGCCAGCACGACCTGTTCCTCGACGGGGGCATGTTGGGCGAAGGCTGCGGCGAAGGCTTCCTCGGGCAGATAGATCAGACCATGCTTGTGGGGAGCTAACTTGGGAGCCTGCAGGTGGGGCTCGGCACGGTAGAAAACGTCGGCGACGGTTTCGCCCTCATCCGGAGCCAGAGCGGCCACGTAGACGAGTGCCTTTACCTTCTCGTCGCGCGTCGCCGCGATGACGGCGCCAGCATAAGCATGGCCGACGAGAACGACCAACCCCGTTGCTCGCTCCAGCGTGCGATCGAGTGCCGCTACATCATCGTGGAACGATGTCAGCGGCAACGGCGCCGCGACCACCTTGATACCGTCGGCCGCCAGCGGCCCGATAACCTTTGCCCAGCTTGATCCGTCAGCCCAGGCGCCATGGACCAGAACAACGCTCGCATCGCCCAAGGACATCTCCGCTCTCCCTCAAAAATGGATCCGTAACCCCCCATGATGCGCTTGCGTAACTTGTAAACAAGGGTGCCGTGAACGGATCATTGCCGGAGAGAGCCTCAGTGGACGTGGTGATGTGCCTCATCGCTGCGTGCCGGCCTGTTCATCATCCGCAGCATGTCGATGCCGTCGGTTGTGACGAACCGCCACACCAGAAAAGCCGCGATGAGAAGAAATCCAATATTGAGCCACGTCGTGTAATTCCACGTGACGGTCGCCTCGACGACGCGCGCCTGATTCTCGCGGGGGATGAGACCAAGGACGCCGAACAATCCTTCGACAACAACGGCAGCGACGGCCATCGCGACATAGAATGTGACGAGCAGGAACGCGGCCATCTTCAGCCCGTAATACTTGCGGTAGATGTTCAAAATCGGCAGGACGATCAGGTCGGCCAAGATAAAAGCAAGCACGCCGCCGAAGCTGATGCCCCCGTTCCACAGCACGGCAGCGAGGGGAATGTTTCCGACCGAGCAGACGAAGGAAATGATAGCGACGAGTGGCCCGACGATCGGTCCCCACAGCGTAGCCAGTACCGGATGATCGGTCAGGAAGAATCCATTCCAGAAATCCTGCGGGACCCAGGTGGCGATTGCTCCGGCGATTACGAGGCCGCCGACGATATCCATCCAGACTGCAGCCCAGTCCATGACGAAATAGTGGCTGATTGCAGTCATTCCCCTGTCTGAGGTGATCCGCTGCCATAGCGAGCCTTCGGCGGGAACCGACATATCCATCTCGGCGTGCCCCTCCATTCGCGCGGCAATGCCTTTCTCGGCCTGGTCCTTTGCAGCGTGAACGAGTTGCGGCCGCAAGAATAGGCGGAAAAGGAGAGCGAGAATCGCGACCATGATCGGCGCGGCGATCGCCTCAGCGGCCATGAAATGCCATCCCATGAGCACGATCAGGATGATGCTGAGCTCGAGAACGAGGTTGGTGGACGCCATCTCGAAGGCCATGGCAGCCGTGAAGTTTGCGCCTTTGCGAAAGATCGATCGCGCAATCGCGACGGCCGCGTAGGAGCAGGACGAGGAAGCGGCCCCGAGCGCCAGCGCGATGCTGACCGAGCGCGGGCTGTCGTCCGGTAATAGCCGGCTCATCTCCCGGTGCGAGACGATTGCCTGAATGACGGCGGAGAGCGCAAAGCCGAGCACGAGCGGCCAAAGGATTTCCCATCCCATGGCAAACGCCATGCCGAGTGCATCAAACAGCTCCTTAAACATCAAACAGCTCCTTGAACATGGCACCGTGCCCGGTTAGCTCGGGTGCGTTCGTGCGCACCAAAACCCACGATCTCACGCCCCGACACCCGAAGCTCTGCGATCAAAACCGCCTTGATCCTGCCTTTGTTACGAGAGCCGCGGCGGCACATTCGAGAAAAGAGGGCCGAGTCCTTCCGCATATCTCCTCTACTCGCGTAAGCCAGTGTCATTGCTTCAACGCGGGATAACCTTGGACGTAAATCCAATCGGAAGCTTGCGCCGGTATGTGGCAGGGTTGACAATCCACTTTGTAGTTTGTCGACGTGGTTTTTGAAGGCGTGGCGGCATCGAACCACGACCAACCCCAGCCGTCGCCCCACAACTTGTTGTCGGGATGGCTATTTTTACCATCCCTCATCATGACGAACCAGCCCTTCAACATTTTGGCACTGCTGACATTGCCTGTCGTCATCGCTCCGGTCGTCGTCTCAAAGACCTCTTTCACTAGCACGGAGCCATCCGGGAACCGTCCATCTTGGCGATAGGCAGAGATCGTGCCCGGCGACGCGTAAACGACATGCATCTCCTTCGAACCCTGGCCTTGGTCCGCGGCCACCGCCCAGCTGCCCAAAAACTGGTAAGCGGTGCGATAGTCGGCGGGAACCCGCAAGTTGCCCTCTGCGTCGTCAACCCGTCCTGCGTTCTCGGCGGCGGCAATTTCGGTTGTCTTCACCTGCGCATAAGCGGCCCCAGACGCCACTGCCAATAGAGCCATCATGCAACCGCCGAGGACACTCTTTGTTTTCGTCGCTTTGGAAGAACGCCGCAAAATGATATTGTCGAACGCGAGCGGGCCGGAGCCACCGAGGACAAGTGCGAGGAGCCCTGCAAAATAGAGAAGATCAGTCTCATATCCAGGCTGACCAAAATGCGCGCCTGCAGCATCTACGGACAGCAATTTGATTGAGCTGAACCCGTTCGGTAGGTGGACCGTAAAGATCGCCACGAACAGCACGATTGCCATCGGTATGCTGACGATCGGTATGAAGGCACCCAGGAATACAGCCAGGCCGCCGAACAGTTCGATGAGAATTGTCGCCCAAGCCAACAAGCCAGGTGCGGGCATTCCCAGCGCATGCAGAATTGTCGTAAAGCTTTCCGGCCCGTGCATGATTTTCGCGTAGCCATGTTCCATGAAGCCATAGCCAACGATGACGCGGATCGGAATTGCGTACCACGACTGATAAACATGTGATGTCAGCCGTGTATAGCTTGCGATCAGATTGTTCATGTTGTGGACCTTTGAGTCTAGTATCGGCTGTTCTTAGTTCGCGGCCAAAGTCCCGTTTGTTACAGGCAAACGTTGCCATTTTGTGTGGTTTGGTCGGCGGAAGACCGACGGCGACTGTGGCTAGCACAATTCCGATCAGCGATATCAGGAGCACTGAGCTTTTCTTGATTATAGCATCGTCCCAAAAACCTCGTTCCGCCTAGGGTAACGATTGAATTGCGGTCGAGTTTCGGTATGGTAGACGCTTCGACAGTCCGCCAGACCGCGTGTTTGGTGTGCGGCTTGCCTCCTATCGTGCAGGCATCTGCGACACCCAGTCTATCCTTCTTGTGCGTCGATTCGGGTGAGCCCCGGTGCGCGGGCGAGCGTTGCCTCTTCCCACAGCCGAAATCCGCCGCGAAAGGCATTGGCGTTATCACCTGCGCGACAATGCGGCGGCAGCGCTTCGAGCTTCTTGACATTGCCTCCTCCGAGCACCGTGTCGTCGGGCTCCAGCGCCGCAATCAGGCGAGCCACGACGTCGGCAACATAACGACGCCATTGCTTCTTGCCGTGGCGCTCCAGTCCCGCCCGGCCGACATAGTCCTCATAGGTGCCCTTCTTGTAGGGCAGGTGACCAAGCTCCATGGGCTCCGCGACGCCGTCGACAATCATGGTCGATCCAAGCCCGGTTCCGAGGCCGAGAAAGAGCATCTTGCCGCCCATGTAGCTCCCCAAGGCCTGCATTGCGGCGTCATTAACAACTTTCACGGGGCAGCCGAATCCCTCGCCATAATCGAATCCGACCCACCCGCGTCCCAGGTGGTATGGCTCTGCAATCGGCCTGCCGCGGAGAACCGGGCCGGGATAGCCGATCGACACCACGTCATAGGTCCAGTCTCCGGCGAGCTTCTTGACTTGTGTAACCATCCGCCTGGGCGTGAGCGTCGGCCCGGATGAAAATGATCGACGCTCGCTTTGCCCAGTTGCAAGGATCTTGACCGAAGTTCCGCCCACGTCGACAGCCAGCACGGATTTGACCGAGGACTTCATTGCAACCTCGTCATGTCCCACGTCCCATTCTCGACGACGAGCACTGACCCCGCGTGCACTGCGCTAACTCACTCGCTTGAGAACGGCGCATTTGGATCCGATCGCCCATCAGGGACACTCCCCCTTTCCGAACTCGAATTTGCGAAGACCTCCCCGGAATGGCGCTCAGATATGAGGAACAAGGGACGCCTTCACCTCTTCACTCATCACGCGACTGCTCAAAAGAAAATCGTGCCGAACAAGGTGCTGGTGACTGGCGCAAGCGGCTTGCTGGGGGTTGCCGCGATCGAGAAGTTTCTTTCCGCGGGCTGGGCTACCGTTTCCGTTTCCAGGCCCTTGGTCGCCACAGTTACGCCCGGCTGCCAACAGACGGCAAATAAAACCAGCGACATCAGCCCTGCGGCGTTGATGATTTTCAAAGCTGTTAGCCGTTTCTCCATGTAAAAAGCTTGTCTAATGCGGCGATGTCGCGCGGAGTTTGGAGAATTAATAGTCCAGCAGCCGGTAGAACTGTGTCCAGACCTCATCCTTCTTCGCGCCGGCGATATGGCAAAAAGCGCATTCCTCCTTTGCCTTCACCTTGGCGGTCGGAGCCTTAGGCTCGGAATGATTGAAATTGAAGTAACCCCACCCCCCTGTGTTGGCAAAGCGCTTCGAGTCCTTGACGGTCACGTCTGCGCCATTGAATGCGCCGGGGAAATACCCTCGTCCCGAAGGCTCCTTTCGCGAGCCATCCGCGTTTTCTCCGGGCACTGTGAGCTGCAATTCCTTGAACAGGATTGTGCCTTCAGGAAATACTTTCATCTTCTTGTATATCTCGTATGATCCCGGTTCCATGTAGACATTGTGATATTCAGGGAAGCCGGCCTTGCCATCGTTGAGCGCATTGGGGGTCAACGGCGATCCGACATAGATCCATTCATGGAAGTTCTTGGGCAAAATCAATTCGCCGGATGCGGTGTACTCAGGTAGATATCGTGGTTTGGTACGCGCGAATGCCGCTGCCGCAAAGCTGGCGCACACCAAAAGTGCAAGTGCTATTGCTGGAATTCTGTGCGACATATACTTCCTCTCCATGTTACTTTTTCAGAAGCGCTCTAGAAATCGCCCGCGCACGCCCGCTCCAGAGCAAGCACCCAACGCCGTTCCAAGGAAGCGTTCCGGAGTGGCTATGTTCTCTCCCGTGTCATATCCTTATTTCTGGTGGAAAGTGAGACCCTCAGTACATCCTGCCTCAGCAAATAGACTGATGCAGCAAAGAGAACCACATCCTTCATGAGGAAAGGAACGTTGCCCACCATTGCTGGAAACCCGCCGGCAGACGCAGCCCAGCCATCCGGCATAAATGGAATAATAGTGACGGTCATTATGAATGTAACACATGAACCAAGCGCCCCAAGAATTCCTAATTTTTTATTCCAGAATCCTAAGAACAAGAGCGCGCCAAACAACCATTCCGAAACCCCCAAAAACCAGCCGGCTCCCCGGATGCCGAAAACAGGGTACATCCAAGAAATAAGAGGGCCGTTGCTGATATATGGAATCAATACCTGCGCCTCGTACTCAAACCATTTCTGATACCCAAAGAACAAAAATATGATTACCATCGATGCACGAATTAAGTGGTAATCAAGGTCCTTTGTGAGAAGACCGGACTTAGTCAAGATATTTATGAGCGAGTTCATTGTTTCACTCCTTTGCTGAATGGGAATCCGGCTACTTTTGCACCGGTCCGGCGCGGTGTTTACTTTGCGGCGGGCGGCAGGAGCTTGTGGTCGATCAGCGACTGCAGCGCGTTGCGAAACGAGTCCTCGGTGTCAATCGTCTTTGTGAACCCAGCCTGGCGCAGCTTGATGGTGCTCACGAAGGCCCGAGGTCCTTCCGGGGCGCCATAGGCGAACGCGAAGTCCGCGTGCTGGTCCCCTTGGCCAATCAGCTCCCGCAGGTTCCGTGAGCGAAGATTGCACTTCGCGACGATCTGGTCCCAGACATCCGCGTTTTGCTCGAGATAGGCCGCCACGCCCGTTGGCATATCCGGCCCGGTTTCGACACTGAGGGTTTCGGCCAGGGCCGGCCACACATTGCGCCACTCGAACACGTCGCCATTAGTGATGTTGAACGCCTCGTTCGCCGCCCGGGGCGACTGCGCAGCCCAGACCATCACGTCCGCGACGAGGTCTGCATCGGTGGCTTCCCAGACAAACGACGGACCGCCAGGAAAACCGAACGATTCACCCTTCTCGTGGCGAATTGCCGCGTAGACACCGATAGCAGGGAGAACGTTCAACGCCCCTGGGGTAGGCCCGGTGACGAGCTGGGGACGCAGTGCCGTGTAGTTGAAGCCGTGCTGGGCGCCCATCTCACGCACATAGTCTTCATGGTCGAAGAAGAAGTTCGCATGGTCCTTACGGGCATCACGTTCGCGAGCCGGGATCGGGATCGGGTGCAGGTGCACGCCGTAGATCTTCGTTCCCTGCAGGATACTGATATGCTGGAAATTGGAGGCCGTGCGCACGATCGGTTCCACCACATTGCGGAGCATGGCGTTGTTGGCCTCGATCTGTTCTTTGCTCGACCAGCCAGCGACTAGCTCGGGCATCTCGTGCAGAGCCGTGTAGGCGATGTGAGTAACATCAGTCAGCGGCTCGAACGCGGCGCGGGCCGCTTCCTCGTTCCGCAGATCGACCGACAGAAACTCAGTGTCCCGGCCGCTGGGCAACTCGGGCTTGCGGCGGGAGACGCCGACCACATCCCAGCCCGCGGAAAGAAACTTCTCGATCGCGGCAACACCCAGCAGGCCGCTTGCGCCAGTGACCAGCACCTTGCTCGGCACGCACCACTCCTTAAGCCAAGTTCAGGACGTATTAACGGAAGCGTGATTCAAAGTCTCTATTGAATGGCGTTCGGCGTCAACGGCGATCCCACAAATACCCATTCACGCCAAATATTGTTCTTGGGGAGGATCAGATCACTCGAGGCGGCGTACTCAGGCAAATATCGTGGTCTCTTCTTTCAACGGAATACGGTTCCGGTGCGCCGCTGTTACGAGAGCCGCGGCGGCACATTCGAGAAAAGAGGGCCGAGTCCTTCCGCCATGGTTGGATGCGTGAGAACGGCATCGCGCAGGGCCGTATAGGGCAGACCGGCCAGCATAGCTGTCTGTACCACGGACACGACCTCACTGGCTTCGGGGCCAATCATTGTGAAGCCAAGAATGTGGTCGTCGCGAGCGGCGACAAGCGCCTTCATAAAACCTCGTGTTTCGTCGATCGTGTGCGTCCGAAGCACGACACTCATCGGCAGTTTTGCGACACGCGCTTCGATACCTTGACGTTGCGCCTCGCCTTCGCTCAGTCCCACCCGTGCAAGCGGGGGATCCGTAAACATGCAAAACGGAATCAACCGATCGCGGGTCGTGCGGTTTGCTCCCGCCAAATTGTCCCGGATAATCCGGAAGTCGTCGAAGGATACGTGGGTGAACTGCGGGCTGCCGGCACATTCCCCGATCGCCCAGACATCGGGCGCGCTCGTCTCCAGTCGCTCGTTGACTTTAATGTAGCCACGGCCGTCCAATTCAACACCGGCCACATCGAGCCCGATCCCGGCAGTGTTTGGACTGCGCCCCGCCGCGACCAGAATGTCGCTCCCCTCGACGGTCCGCTCGCCTGAAGATGTGCGTACAGGGAGGCTGACATTCTCTCCTGAGCGGCCCTGCACACGGCGGACCTCCGCCCCCACAAGTATGTCAATGCCTTCTTCACTGAAGATCCGCCGTATCTCGTCCGCGACGTCTTGATCCTCCCGGCCAGCGATCTGAGGTCCATGCTCGATGATCGTAACGCGGCTGCCAAAGCGGCGAAGTGCCTGCGCCAGCTCAAGGCCGACATAGCCGCCGCCGAGCACGATCAGATGTTGCGGCACATAGTCGAGTTCCAGCGCCTCGATGTTCGTGAGCGGTCCGGCCGCGTCGAGGCCAGACACGTTCGGAATTGCCGCGTGGGTTCCGATATTGAGGAAAACCTGATCGCCCATCAGCATGCGCGTCCCGCCACCGTTCAAGCGCACCTCGAGGGTTTTCGGCGCCACGAAATTCCCTCCTCCCATGATTAATTCGGCACCGCTCGACTCGTATTGCTGCAAAACAGCGGCAACCTCGGCTTTCACCATGTCGCGCTTGCGCTGGCGGACTTTGGCCATGTCGATCGCGACCGAACCCGTCATCGAGCCGAAGCGTGCGGCGTGGTGCACCAAGTCAGAGACTTTGGCGCTCCAAATCTCGTTCTTGCTCGGAAGACAGTTGGTGTTGGGGCAGGAGCCACCAATCAACCGGCGCTCCACCACGGCAGTACGGCGCCCGGAACGCGCCATGTGCCAGGCCAGATACATGCCGCCGTTTCCACTGCCAAGGACAAGAATTTCAAATCGTTCTGGCTGAGGCATGGCTATCTCCCCTTCTCCCGCAAGCCCCGAGTGTCATCTCTCTAAGTCTGGCGGAAAGTGACACCTCTGACAATCGGCTTCACAAAATAGTGTGGTGCAGCAAAAGAACTTCGCCTTTTATGCCGTTGATGCGCGAGCTGTCGGAGATGCGCTATCTCTGGCACGTGCCGATGCGACTCGACAATAGCAAGCTTTTGGCGATCCTCGGTGAGGAGCCGCATGCACCAACCGGGGAGGCAGTGCGAGCATCGCTCGCAGGGTTAGGTTGCCTGCCAGCCAAATAGGCAAGTTGCGCGGATGGCTTGCAACGTCAATGAATCTCGACCTGAGGGCTTGTGGTTCCGTTCACGGTCGGGCCGCTCGATGTGCGCGGCCGCGCGCGTCGTTGCACGCGCGAAGGATTCTTACTAGCTTGCTCGCGCGCGTTGCCACCAGCCCGAGCGTTTGGGGCGGCCCGGATCGACGGCGTCCGTCCGCGAGGAATCCTCCAATCGCGACGGAATTTCGTCCCGTCCTGGCGCGGTATCCAGGTCCGATGGCGCGGATTGGGGCGCCTCTGGCACATCGGCTTTCGCATTCGTCGGCGAAGCCTCGACATCATCTCCTCGCGGCGCAATCGCCTGCGCTTGAACCTGCCGGTCATCCCCGGCGAAAGGCGACGCGGCGTTTGGCGCGACGACGGCAGCCTCGCGACCACGACCGGCGCGGGGCACACGCGGCGCCCGGCGGCCGCGCCCCGCCCTTCCGGCGCTCTCTTCGCCCAAGGCGCCGGGTTCGGGCTTAAATTCGAGCTGGGTGCCATCGGTGGGCCCGGCGGCGAGGTTTTCGGAAGTTTCGCGAGGAGCACGCCAGCCACGGCGCGAACGCCGACGCCCGTCGCGATGACTTGCTAGGGTTTCATCGTTGCCGGGGAAAGGCCCGGTTTCGCCTTCGCTTTCTACGGCCACGCTTAGCCGCAGTCCGCCGATCTGGGCCATGGCTTCCAACGCATCGTCCGGCGGCTGGGGTGCGTTTGCGGCTATTCCGGAGCCTTCGCGGTCGCCGCCACGACCACGTCTGCGTCTGCGTCTGCGCCTTTGCCTGCCATCGGCCTCGTTTTCGCTCTCACTGGGTTCAGCCCCGCCATCTTTAGTCTCTTCCACCGGACCAGCCTCGGGCAGCCCCTCTTTGGTATCGGCCGGTTCATCGAAGAAACTATCGGCCATCGCCGCGCGCGGTGCTTCTTCCGGCGCAACAACGGGAATCTCCTTCGCCCTCGCCGCCGGCTCGCCGTGTTCCAGCGTGTAATAATTCGTCCCGGTCACACTGTCGTCCGCGGCGATCGTCAACGACGCGCCAAAGCGCCTTTCCAAATCGCGTAAATGAGCGCGTTTCTGATTGAGGATATAAAGCGCGACGGCCGTCCTTGTATTGACGATGAGGTCATAACTCGAATTCTTGATCAGCGCATCTTCCAAAACGCGCAGGACATGCAGGGCGATCGACGCCGTCGAACGAATCATCCCCGCGCCCGCGCAATGCGGACAGACCACGGTCGAGCCTTCGATGACCCCGGTGCGCATGCGCTGGCGCGACATCTCTAGTAGACCGAAATGCGACATCCGGCCGATCTGGATACGGGCCCGGTCGTTTTTGAGGGCATCCTTCAGGCGGCGTTCGACGGTGCGATTGTTGCGATTCTCCTCCATGTCGATGAAATCGATGACGATGAGACCGGCAAGATCGCGAAGACGCAATTGCCGGCTGATCTCGTCGGCGGCCTCGAGATTGGTTCGAAGCGCGGTATCCTCGATATTATGTTCGCGGGTGGAGCGGCCGGAGTTGACGTCGATTGCGACCAAGGCCTCGGTTTGATTGAGGACGACATAGCCGCCCGACTTCAAGGTTACCTGGTTTGAGAACATGGCGTCGAGCTGCGTTTCGGCACCGGACTTCGCGAACATCGGCTGCGGATCGCGATAGGGCTGGACCATCTTGGCGTGGCTCGGCATCAACAAGCGCATGAATTCCTTGGCCTCGCGATAAGCGTCGTCCCCCGCGACCACGATCTCGTCGATGTCCTTATTATAAAGATCGCGGATCGACCGCTTGATCAGCGATCCCTCTTCGTAAACCAGCGTCGGCGCAGTCGATTGCAAAGTGATTTCGCGCACCGTTTCCCACATTCGCAGCAAATATTCGAAGTCGCGCTTGACTTCGGCCTTGGTGCGCGCGGCGCCGGCGGTGCGGACAATGACGCCCATGCCCTCCGGAACTTCGAGTTCCTGGGCAATAGATTTCAACCTCTGGCGGTCGGTCGAGTCGGTGATCTTGCGCGAGATGCCGCCGCCACGCGCGGTATTCGGCATCAAAACCGAATAGCGCCCGGCGAGCGACAGGTAGGTCGTGAGCGCCGCTCCCTTGTTGCCGCGCTCCTCCTTGACGACCTGCACGAGTAGAACTTGGCGGCGTTTGATGACCTCCTGGATTTTATACTGCCTGCGCGGGCGCTGCGGGCGAGCTGGCATCTCTTCCATCGCATCGCCGCCAAGCTGTTCGATCTCGCCCGCTTCTTCCTCGCCTTCATCGCTGGTATCGCCGTCGGGCTCGCCATGCTCCGGCGCAGCCCAGTTCGCGGGCAAGCCAACCTCGCCCGAAAAGGCTGTTTCGACGGGCGGACGTTCTGGCTCTGTCGCCGGGCCCGTGTCGTGCCCCTCGAGGCCCATTGTAAATTCGGAGGCAGTATCGAGGGGCGGTTGACCGGCGCGATCCGGCGGCCCGGATTCCGGAACGGAGTCTTCTCGTCCCGTGGCGTCTTGGAAACGCGCGGCACTCAATTCTTCTGACCGGGGCAGCGGACGAACCCCTGCGGCGCGTTCTCCCTCTAACGGTTCCGGTCCCGCCTCTTCGGTTTCCGCCTCCGGCCGGACAGAATCTTCGACATCCCCGGACACTTCGCCGGCGTAGGTCTCGGCCAGCGTTGGGTCCGCGTCGCGCCGTTTCTCGGCCTGGTGACCATTGCGATCGCCCCGCCTGGAGCGGCGACCGTGGCGCCGTGGCCGGGAAGCGTCTTCTTCTTCGTCGCGTTGCGCCTTCGCCTCTTCCTCGATCAGGGCCTGACGGTCGGCGACTGGAATCTGATAATAATCAGGATGGATTTCCGAGAAAGCAAGAAAACCGTGCCGATTACCGCCGTAGTCGACAAAGGCGGCCTGAAGCGAAGGCTCGACCCGCATCACCTTGGCGAGATAAATATTGCCGCGAAGCTGTTTTTTACTGGCGGCTTCGAAATCGAATTCGTCGACCCGGTTGCCGCGAAGGACGACTACTCTGGTTTCTTCCGGGTGCGACGCATCGATAAGCATTTTGTTGGCCATGTGAAACTCGTTCAGGCGCGACGCGCAAAAGGCCAGTGCCGCCAGCCAAGGTCTGCAAACCTGACGCAGGGGCAAGGAGTGGCCGGCGCAAGGCCGCATCACGCGATGGATGGGAGGGTGAGTGAGAAAGTGGAGGCGTGGGGCGGCACACCGCGCCGCCGCCCGGCGTTCCGCCACGAGACAAACTGGGACGCGCCGCGCGGTTATGAGTAAGACCGGTCCGGCGCTTTCGGTCCGGGCGGCGATAGCAACGCATGAGCTTGATAATAACGCCTTTGGAAGCAACAACCGCGTCTGGCCCCGCAACCGCGAGGATGCCATAACCCAATTGATCGACGGCCGCTAATAGCCCCATTGCGGGACAGGTCATATCCTCGTTACCTATCGGGAACGGCGCTCCTAAACGGGAACCGTCCAAACATCGGTCCTGGCAGGCGGCGCCTCGGCGACGCCCTACTTCCGGGAGCGCCAGAAGCACCTTTGTTCCAGCTCCGGCTTTCGCATCGCGACGCAACCACCTGAAATACCAATAATAGGCAGCGCAACCAATAGGCTGCGCAACACTGGAAGTCTCCTTGGCCCTGATTCGCAAATTTCCGGGCCCGGAAAAGAATTATTATTCATATCGGGTTTCTTGGCTGTTTGGCAAGTTTTCCTTTGAGCTGTGTCCGCGCGGTGACGGTTTTAGCGGTGGGTTTCTGGCATGATCATGACTCGTTAACCTCGCTGATCCTAAACACGGCTAGGTTCACGAGTCGCGAAACCGCCATGGCCGCGCCAATGGAATTTGGGAACAGCGGCCCTAACCGCGGCTCGAACGGCGAACCCGGGGCAAATCGATGGCGGAGAGCGCTTTTTTTCGCAAAGCCGTCGGCGCGGCAACCGCCTTGGCGCTCGCGGCGGGAATGGCGGTGCTCGCCGCCGGTTGGCTGACCCTTCTGCGTCCGGCCGGCCGATACTTTGGCTTCCGCGCGCATGCCGCGACGGTTCAGCCGGAGCAGGGCAAGCATCCCGCCGCCAATGCGGCGAGGATCGAGCAGAGCGACGATCGCGCAAAGCTCATTTTCGAGCTATCCGCGCCGCTGGACGCCACGGCCTTTGTTCTTGCCGATCCCGATCGGGTCATCGTCGATTTGCCGCAAACCGATTTTGCGCTGGACCCGGAAACCGGCAAAGCGGCATACCCTCCGCACCGGAAAGCCGGCCTCATCGCCGCCTTTCGTTTCGGCCAGCTCGCGCCAGGAAAGTCGCGTATTGTCATCGAACTTGGTGCTCCTGCGCAGGTTGTGCTGGCGGCTTGCGATAAATCGGATAGCGATGGCCATGTGCGCTTCGTCGTCGAGCTAGCCAAAACGGATCGCCGCAGTTTCGAGGCCGCCGTCCAAACAGCGCGGATCCAATTGGCGGCGCTGGCGCAACCCAAGACGGCCCAAAAGCCCGAGCCGGAATCGGCAAAGCCGGTCATTATGATCGATCCTGGCCATGGCGGAATCGACCACGGCGCCATGGTGAAAGGCCTCATCGAAAAGGAGCTGGTGTTCGATTTCGCCAAGGCGGTCGCGGCCAAACTCGATGCGGACGGCCGTTTCAAGGTCGTCATGACGCGTGACGGCGACAGCTTCGTTCCCCTGTCCGAACGCGTGCGGATGGCGCGCGACGGAAATGCGGCCCTGTTTGTCTCGATACACGCCGACACTTTGTCAAGCGCGGCCGATGTTTCCGGCGCGACCGTCTACACGCTATCGGATCGCGCCTCGGATGCCGAAGCCGCGCGCGTGGCCGAAAAAGAGAACCAGTCCGACGCGGCGGCCGGACTGGACAAAACCGAGGACGCCAGCGATGTTTCCGGCATTTTGTTCGATTTAACGCGACGGGAAACCCGCGCCTACAGCCACTTCTTCGCCCACACTTTGGTGAACTACTGGCGAGTCGCGGGACGGCTTAACAAAAACCCACGGCGTTCGGCCGGGTTTCTTGTTCTGAAGGCCCCCGACGTTCCATCCGTCCTTTTGGAACTCGGCTATCTTTCCAACGAAAAAGACGGACTGGCGCTCGCTTCGGCTCAATGGCGCGACAAGGCATCGAGCCAAGTCGCGGACGCAATCGAAGCTTTCTTCGCGGCGCGGGAGAGCGGCGCAACCGTGACCAAGACCGATCCCGATCGGGTACCGGTTGGAAAAATACCGTCCGCCGGGCCGTAAATTTTAATATATTTTTGTAGCGAAGCGCACAATCCGGGATCGAAACCAATGGCGGCACGTTGCGATCGTTGATACATGCGATTTTATCGTCCTTGACCGGAGCGCTTCATTATTCGAAGCGTACCGCGCAACCTCGTTCGACAAATTTTCAACACAAAAGCGCTGCACGGAGAAGTTGGCAAAGCCGGCAGCGGGAGATTATCGGCGTTAGGCGATAACAAGTCGCCCACCGCGATTCCAATCCCCGGCATCCGCCGGGCGGGCGCGGCGATCCGGTAGGGATATTCGCGTATCCGAGCCTTTATTTGGCTTGGATTCACGTGGCCTTATTGGTGAGCGGCCACCGTCAAGCGCCCGTTATTGTTGTTAGGTCCGTTGTATTACTGATTTCGCCCGGAAAGAGTTTTCGAAATTCAAAAGGCCAGGTCGCATGCGACAAATAACCCGTTTCCTCGGTTTCGTTTTCGCGACTGGCGCGATGGTGTTCGTCATTGGGGCTTGCGCGGCAGGGCTTTTGGTTTGGAAATTCGAACGAGGCCTGCCGGATTATACGACGCTCAAGGATTACGAACCGCCGGTGATGACGCGGGTCCATGCGAGCGACGGATCGCTGATCGCCGAATATTCCCGCGAGCGGCGTCTTTATCTTCCTGGCGCCGCCATCCCGGCCCTCGTCAAGGAGGCGTTTATTTCCGCCGAGGACAAGAATTTTTACACCCACGCCGGCGTCGATCCGGAACGCATACTGCGCGCCCTTTTCGTGTACGCTCAAGGCGACAGACATGTCCAAGGCGCCTCGACCATCACCCAGCAGGTCGCCAAGAATTTTCTGTTAACGAACGAGCGCTCGTTCGAGCGCAAGATCCGGGAGGTGCTTCTCTCGTTTCGGATCGAGGGCGCCTATTCCAAGGAGAAGATTCTCGAGCTTTATCTCAACGAAATCTATCTTGGGCTCGGGAATTACGGTGTTGCCGCCGCGGCGCTGAACTACTACGGCAAGTCCGTGCATGAGCTGACGATCGCTCAGGCCGCCTATCTCGCCGCCTTGCCGAAGGCGCCGAACAATTATCATCCTTTCTTGAAGCACGAACGGGCGATCGAGCGGCGCAATTGGGTCATCGACCGCATGGTCGAGAACGGCTATGTCTCGCGCCAGGACGGCGAGAAAGCGAAGGCCGAGGGACTCGGCGTCAATCCTAGGGTCCTTTCGCCCAATGCATTCGCCGCCGGCTTTTTCGCCGAGGAGGTCCGCCGCGAGCTCAGCGATCGTTACGGCGAAAAGAAACTCTATGAAGGCGGTCTTTCGGTTCGCAGCACGCTCGATCCGAAAATGCAGCTGATGGCAAGGCGCGCCTTGGTCGACGGCCTGGTGCGCTACGACGAGGCGCATGGTTTTCGGGGTCCCATGCGCCACATCGACATCAGCCAGGATTGGGGGATTCCGCTTGCCGATGTTGCGGCCTTGGGCGATGTTGCGCCTTGGCGGCTCGCCGTCGTTCTCGATGCCGCCGATGCCGGCGCGCGGATCGGCTTGCAACCGCACCGGGAAAAATCCGGCGAGATCGAGCGCGAACGCGAATCCGGCACGCTCACGACGGCCGGACTTCGTTGGAGCCGTGGTAGCGGTTCCCGCGCGTCGCTGGGGCCGGGCGATGTGATCTATGTCGAACCGATCGAGGGAAATCCTCAGCAGTACCGGCTGCGCCAAATCCCCGAGGTCAGCGGCGCGATCGTCGTGATGGACCCCTACACCGGCCGCGTGTTCGCCATGGCCGGCGGTTTTTCGTTCGACCAGTCCGAGTTCAATCGGGCGACGCAAGCGATGCGCCAGCCGGGTTCCTCGTTTAAGCCTTTCGTCTATGCCACGGCCCTCGACAATGGCTATACGCCATCCTCCATCATTCTCGACGAGCCGATAGAAATCGATCTGGGACCGGGTCTTGGGGTGTGGCGTCCGGAAAACTTCGAGGGCAAGTCGAGCGGCCCCCACACCTTGCGCTACGGGGTCGAACATTCGATCAATCAGATGACCGTGCGACTCGCCCGCGATGTCGGCATGCCGCTCATCGCCGAATATGCTAAGCGCTTCGGCATCTACGACGATCTGCCGCCCTACCTCGCGATGTCGCTTGGTTCCGGCGAAACGACCTTGATGCGCCTGACCACCGCCTACTCGATGCTCGCCAACGGCGGCAAGAGAATCAAGGAAACCTTAATCGACCGCATCCAGGACCGCTGGGGTTATACGATCTACCGGCATGACGAGCGAATCTGCGAGGGATGCGACGCCCCCCAATGGGACAATCAAGACGAGCCGAGACTCATCGACAAGCGGGAGCAAGTGCTCGATCCGCTCACCGCCTATCAGATCACCTCGATCATGGAAGGCGTCATCCAGCGCGGCACCGGCATAGCGATCAAGGAAGTCGGCAAGCACCTCGCCGGCAAAACCGGGACGACCAACGACGCCAAGGATCTTTGGTTTATCGGTTTTTCGCCCGATCTCGCGGTCGGCGTATTCATGGGTTACGATCAGCCGCGCTCGCTTGGGGATTCGGCGCAAGCCGCGCATTATACGGCGCCGATCTTCCGCGACTTCATGAAGATGGCGCTTGCCGGCAAACCCGACATTCCGTTCCGGGCGCCGCCCGGCATCAAGCTGATCTGGGTAGCCGCGAAAACGGGAATCCGAACGAGCGCGAGTTCCGAGGGCGCAATCCAAGAGGCGTTCAAGCCAGGCACGGCGCCGCCAGACTCCTATGCCATCGGTGATGCGACGCCCCGGGCACAGGCCATCAATCCCGACGCGGATCGGCTGGTCGGGACCGGGACCGGCGGGTTGTATTAGGCCGCGGCCCTGGTCCTGAATTGCTTTGCTTCTTCTCGGCTTCGCGGCTACATCGAACCTGCTCGCTCCCAATGATGGCGTGAAGGCAATTTATTACGGCACCGCTTACTCGTACATCAGACGCTCCCAGATTCCGGTCTCTTGGATGCTCCGCGCGGCGGCCGGCGACGCCGACGCGCTAAGCGCGGGCGCGCTATCCGAGATTTCGATGTTTCGATGTGAGCAGCAAATATGACAGAACCTTGCATCTGCAGCCCGGCCGGACGATTAGCGTCGACGCGCCGCTAACCATGAACCTGGCGCAAAATGCGCTTGCCTTCATCGGGGATCTTCGCCGAGCGTGAAGTATGCTAAGCAGACGGGCCCATTGACGCTCGCTGCAAGATGCTCGTCCAATCTTGCGTCAGACTTGCAAAAATCGAAGCGGAGGCGACCCTCGCACCAAAGAGAGCACAAATGCATGGATTGCGGGCGTCGGATCGACCCCGGCGCGAAATTCCCCATCACATGAACACACAAAAGCACGCATGATGTTGGAATTACTTTCATCAAGCGATTTCACGGCATCAACGCCATACCCGCTCGGTGCGAGAGTCTTCCTCCAATTTGTCTTTGTTCAAACACCAGTGCTTTGCAGGTGAAGGAGGCCAATATGTTCCTGGGTGCGACTGGCTCGGGGCTCGTCGGGTAACCGTGCCAACGGACGAGGAATTCGCCCCGGATTTTGAATCAGCAAGGGCGTAACGTAAAAGCGCCTTTCCCGCTCGATCTGGCCGCCGGTTTCGCGCCGTGCCGCTTGACCGGGACTAAGAATTGAATTTATAAGGTCGAAACGTAAAGAATGAATATGATCTAGGCTTAACCTAGATAGCTAGGCACAAACCGCAGGCGTGCGAATGGTATTCGCCGCGAGGAAGATATCCAACTGCTACCAAATGACGTCTGGCCAAGCTGGCTGCTTGTGACGAGGGAGCTTTCGGCGCAAGAGTACCAAAGGTGCAGCTGCGTGGTTCCCAAAGGCGGGTAAATAACAAGCAAACTATAAGGAGGAAGGGAAGGGGCGAAAGTTTTGAATTTGCGAGTTGAGTGGGGACGCCTCTTGGCGCTGTTTGCGCGATTGCTTTTGTCACTGCGCTCTATTTTTTCGGCCGGTGGGTTCTCGCCGATTGAGGATAGGCAAGCCTCTTTCGGGGTGAGCATTCCGAGGGTGCTCCGTGCCACATTCATTAAGCGCTCGCAAGCGCTTGGGGCTATCGTGCGTCGGCGAGAATTGTGATAGTCTTGTGTCTTGAAAAAGCATTAAGCTACGATAATGAGGGACGGCAATATCTTAAACGGTAGGCGATACGGATCAATGATTCACCGCATCGATTGCACACCTGTTCAAGGGCGTCCGGCGCAATCGAAACCGGCCCGCGTGGGACGACGTTTCTGTCCGCGTCTGTCCGCGCTGGCGTATTTTCCAGCGCGCCCCCCATGCGCTCGCGCGCGGCCTTGCCAATTTGTTAAATGCCGGTCACATGCCACCATGACTTGGGGCGCGCGTAAAAAAGAACAACGGGAGAAAACCTTTGGCCCAGGAGTCATCGACGAGGATCGGAGCGAAACAAATTCAGATGGTTGGCGGATCGCGAGCTCTCGCTCAATCGCGTTCCTGCCGGGAACGCGTTCCCCAAGCTGTCGGGCTTTCGCTAGCCGCCAATGGCATGACCGGCGGCGCCAATCATCGTAATCTAGGCCATATGGATACGCGCAGCGGATGTGAGGCGGGCCCTGCCGGGCGATTACCGCCCATCTTTCCTGTCAACATCGCCGTCGCGGATAAGAACCCAATGGTTCTGCGTGCGTTAGAGGCGCTTCTCACCATGGACAGGCGCTTCAATCTTTTGCTGATGGCGAGCGATGGAGCACATTTTCTTAGTTCATTGGCCCATCTTCCGGTGAGCCTGGGGGTCATCGGCTGGGAGTTGCCGCCAATTCGGGCCACGGAAATTTTGCAGGCACTCGCAAAGCGCCCCGCGCGGCCGAAGATCGTGGTTTATAGCGGCACCAAGGACACGACGGCGCCTGCTGAAACGTTGCGGCTCGGGGGGGCCGGCTTTGTAAGCAAACTTTCTCCCCCTGAACGCCTCCTTGAAGTCTTCGCGGCGGTGGCCGCCGGAGACATGGTGTTCCCGTTCGTGGACATTCATAAGGTCAGGCCGGATCCCCTTACAAGCCTGACACACCGGGAACGCGATCTTCTTGCCGCATTGGAATCCGGTCAGAGTAATGCTCAGTTGGCGCGGGATTTCGGCGTGTCGATCAATACAGTCAAATTTCATTTACGCAATTTGTTTGGCAAACTCGATGTCCGTAACCGGACACAGGCAATCTGCCTCTATCTCGAAACGAGGCGCTGAGTCGAACGCTGCCGGCGCTTCGCGGGGGATCGCGATTGTTGCGGACTTGCTCACATGGCGGCCGCGCGCGCCGTTTGCCGATAGCCCAAAACATGCTAATGCGGAGGAGCGGGTTTGCATCTGTCCGGATCTTCGCGAACGCCGGATAGGCGCCAAAAATGTGGTGTTTCGTCCCGGTAGCTCAGCCGGATAGAGCGGCGGTTTCCTAAACCGCAGGTCAGGGGTTCAAGTCCCTTCCGGGACGCCAAAAATATCAACGCGTTAGCTAATAAACCGCCGTGCTTCGGGCCTTCATTGCGGGCTCGGGATGAGCACTTGGTAAGCAAAAATCAGAAATTGGCCAGGTCGTGGCGCCGCGCTTGTCGATCTCGCGCAAACCGGGGCGGCCCGACGGGTTGCGCCCGTACGCCTGGCCCGTCCCGCGTCCCGCTCGAGGTCGTTTTGGATTTATGAGCGCCATAGGCTACGAAAATAATCCGAAATACGCATAAGTGCTTTGGTCACGCGTCTTTCTTGGAGCGAAAAGGAATCGCTCAAAATCCTGGAGCAGGTTGTTTCCGAACAAGTCGGTCTACTTTTTAAGGACCTGTTCTAGGCTTCCCAAAGTCGTAAGATACCCAGGAGACATCATGAGCCCTGTACTTGATCCGTTGGTGGCGGCAGGCGTTTTAGCCTGTACCGCCGTTACCGACGCGGCCTATGTCCTTTTCACCGCCGCGGTCGCAGCACGGCGACGTGTCTGGGCAGCAAATTGGAGCGCTATATGGTATCTCCTCTCTGCATTCGCGGTAATCAGCTACACACACAATGTGGTCTATGTTCTGTTTGCCGCCGCCGGATCCTGGATCGGAGCCTTCGCATCGGTGACTTGGCTCCGGCGCGGACCTTCGTGACCGCCCGCAGCGGCCAAACGCGGTCCCGGCGCTTCGCGGGCGATTTGTAAAAGCGGCGAGCGATCGAGAATGTTGTGGACTTGCTTGCACGGCGGCCGCGCGCTTGCCTTTTGCCGGTAGCCAAAAACATGCTAATCGACTGCGGAGGAGCAGGGTTGGCCGGCGGTGCCGCCTTGCAGCGCGCCAAGCCGGCCCGGCGGGATCCTAAGCAACCATCTGTGCGGTTGTTCGTGAACGCCGGGTAGGCGCCTTGAATGTGGTGTTTCGTCCCGGTAGCTCAGCAGGCTAGAGCTGCGTTTTCCTAAACCGCAGGTCGGGGATTCGAGTCCCTTCCGGGACGCCAAAGGCGTGGCCACATTTTCGTGCCGGATCGCACGGTCACGACTGCTGAAAGCATTGGTGATACCGCGTTGGTGCAACCAACGCGGAAGTGCGGCTTTTACTCGTACTTTCTGCACTTTTGTAACCTGTCTATTATGTCAAAATCCCGGCCTATGCGGCCGCGCAAGATATCGACCGAGCGGCTTACATCCATCGTCTTGAAGTTTGGCGCACCGCGCTTGGCGGCTGACCCCTGGATCAGAAGTTGGGCGGGTCCTGGCGCTCAGGTAGTTCCGAAAGCACCACGCGATCGGCCAGGTTCGGATATTTTGCGTTGATAGCTTCGTGCACCAAGTCCTCGTAGTTCTTTTCAGCGTACGGGCTTATGATAATCTGATCGATCACATCGCTGAGCACCCAATCCACACATATGTGCTCGGACAATTCAGACACCGATGCGTCCTTCTGGCCTAGTGCCCTGTAGTGCGCCTCATCGACCTTCAAGAGGCGCAGTTCGTGTTCGGCAGCGAAACTGTGGCGTTTATGCAGTAGCGGGGCAATCACGTCCGTAAACGCAGGCGCCTCATGATATCGGATATACGTGATCGGACTAACGTAGAGATCGTGGGCCGCCACTGACGTCTTAAGACGAGCCAGGGTCGTCCGAAGAGCTACGCCCACCCCATGGCAACCATCGTCGATGCAGTACAGCCGCCATAGCACCTCGGACTCATCGCTAGCCGACCAGCAGCTCGCGTGGGACGAGCGAGTTCGCGCTCGTCGCAGTCGCGTCATTTTGCTCCATGGGTCCTCGTCTGGGACGCAGTTCATCATCGTGGCCCCGGACGCGGCAGCGATAAGACGTGGATTTTCGTCCTCAATCTGCTTTTTGGGTACAGATCCCTCGAAAGGATCTCGGAATCTATCTACGCGAGTTAGCCGAAGGCGCCGCGTTTCGATGGTTGCAATAACCGCTCTCAAGGTCAGGTAGCGCCACACGGACGTATCGCCTGCCATTGGGGGTCGATTCTTGTAAGCTGGCACAGGTACGACGGTAGCATACAGCGGCCGTCCCGCCAAACGCTTCGGCGGCGGCGGTCGCGCGCGCGGCACGTGGCGCGGCATCGGAATATTTCATCGGCGATGGGATGTTGTTGAAATCGCAGGTGCGCTATTCGCGCTCCCCGCGATGCGCCCTCGCCACCCTCGCCTTTTCCATCATCGCGACGAAGCGGGCAAATAAGTAATGGCTGTCGCGCGGGCCGGGCGACGCCTCGGGATGGTGCTGTACCGAAAACGCCGGGCGATCGGTCAGTTCGAGACCGCAATTCGAACCGTCGAACAGCGACTTATGAGTTTCACGAGCATTCTCCGGCAGACTTCCCGCATCGACCGCGAAACCATGGTTCATCGACACGATCTCGACCTTGCCGGTGGTAAAGTCCTGCACCGGGTGATTGGCGCCATGATGACCCTGGTGCATTTTTAAAGTCTTCGCACCGATCGCGATCGCAAGCATCTGATGGCCAAGGCAAATCCCGAAGGTTGGGACCGCCCTTTCAAGGAGAGTCGCGATGACCGGAACCGCATATTTCCCGGTTTCGGCGGGATCGCCTGGACCGTTTGAGAGAAAAACTCCGTCTGGCCGCATCGCCAGAATCGATTCCGCGGGCGTCTGCGCCGGCACCACGCTGACCGCGCAGCCGGCCTCGGTCAGAAGCCGCAGGATATTGCGTTTGATCCCGTAATCGATGGCGACGACCTTGTATGTCGCTGGCCCGGCGGCCCGAAAACCTTGTCCCGGCACCCACGCCGCTTGCGTCCAGTCGTAGCGCTGCGCGGCGGTGACCTCCGGCACGAGGTCCATGCCTTCGAGGCCGGGCCACTCCCGCGCCATCGCCCGCAGGCTATCGGTGTCGAAATCGCCGCTTGGCGAATGGGCGATGACCGCGTTCGGCATGCCGTTCTCGCGAATGAAAGCGGTAAGCGCGCGCGTGTCGAGGCCATAAAGGCCGACGATGCCGCGGCGCTTCAGCCAGGCATTGAAATCGCCCTTGGCACGGTGATTGGACGGCTTGGTGATCGGCGTATGGACGATGACACCCCGCACACCGGCGCTCGCCGCGAGATTGCTCGTCTCGATATCCTCGTCGTTGACGCCAGTATTTCCGATGTGGGGAAAGGTGAAGGTGACGATCTGGCCGGCATAAGAGGGATCGGTGAGGATTTCTTGATAACCCGTCATCGCAGTGTTGAAACAGACTTCGCCCACGGCGGCGCCGGTGGCGCCGAGCCCAAACCCTTCGAGCACCATGCCGTTCGCCAAAACGAGAAGCGCGGTCGCGCGGGGTTCGCGCCAGAAAGCGGACGCTTGCTCTTGCTCGTGCGCCATGCTCACTCTAAATCGCTCCTTGCGTTTCGATAAAGCGGCCCATGCTTGCCGTCAAATCCCATGAATAGGCGAGGAGCGTGCGATGCGCGAAAAATTTGCAAGCGAGCTCAAGGCGGCGATGAAGGCCGGCGAAAAGCGCCGCGTCGGCACGATCCGCATGATCATGGCCACGCTCAAGGACAAGGAAATCGAGGCGCGCGGGCAGGGGAAAACCGTGTCCGATGAAGAGATATTGGCCCTTCTCCAGAAGATGACGAAGAGCCGAAATGAATCACAGGAGATCTACGAAAAAGCGGGCCGCGTCGACCTCGCCCGCCAAGAAAGCGAGGAAATCGCGATCATCCAAGGCTTTTTGCCGCAACAGCTAAGCGAGGCGGAAGTGGCGCGGGCGATCGCCGCCGCCATTGCCGAGACGGGCGCTGCCTCGATCAAGGACATGGGACGCGTGGTCGGCGCGCTCAAGGGAAAATATGCGGGCCGGATGGATTTTGCGAAAGCCAGCGCGCTCGCGAAGAGAATGCTTGGCGGATAAGGCTTACGGCTTGGCCTTCAGAAAGATCGCGAGCTCGTCCGCGTCCATGCGAAACATATTCGCCTTGGCCGGAAAATTCCTGGAACGGACATCCAAGACATAGGCTTTTGCCGCTTCCAACATCAGCTGGCCTACTTCCTGATAACGCCGGTTGTGATGGTAATTAGCGGGCGTGAAGCCGAGCACGTCGGAAATAACAAGCACCTGCCCATCGGTCTTGCGTCCGGCGCCGATTCCGATGGTCGGCGCCTTGACCGATTTTGTCACTCGATCGGCGACCTCTTCCGGCACGAGTTCGAGAACGAGCATCGCCATTCCGGCTCCGTCGAGGGCGATGGCGTCGGCGAGCAGCCGCGCCGCGTCCTCCGCCTTTTGGCCCTTGAGGCGTTTGTCGTCATGATGCTGCGGCAGGAGCCCGAGGTGACAGCAAACCTCGATCGAGGCCCGCGCGAGAGCCTCGGCGATGCCGGTTAGCGGCCCTTCGAATTTGACGACGTCGGCTCCGGCCTCGAACAGGAGGTGGGAGCTTTTCACCGCGATCCCGGGCGTGTCATAGCTGCGATAGGGCAAATCGGCGATGATCGTGGTGTTGGGCGCGCCTCGGCGCACGGCGCCGACGTGGTGGCACATATCGGCGAGGGTGACGTCCCTCTCGCTGGCGTAGCCCAGCATAGTGGTGCCGACGCTGTCGCCGACGAGAATGATATCGACGCCGGCGGCCTCCTCGGCCTTGGCGGTCGGCGCGTCATAGGCTGTAAGCACGGCTATGGGCTCGCCTTTCCGCTTCATATCGCGAAAACGAGAGATTTTACCCATCGGCGTGAACTCTAAGTATGGAGATAGCCGCTCGGACGGTGACAAATCGAGAGGTAAGCATCGAGAATAGGTTTGCAAAGAAGCAACGCGGCTCACCCCGGACGACTTTCCTGAAAAAGGCGACTGCTATATCTTCACGGCGTTGTCGGCCACGCACAAGCACGGTACGGGAAATTGACAGCTCCATCGTTGACGAGAATGGCCAAGCCCGTATCAGCATTCAGCCAGTGTCCTAATTTCAGATCGCGATCGCCCGAATTAGGACAACACCCGCTGCCCTGCCGTGTATACTTGTCCGGCAACACTACCCTTCGCGCTCGTTTGCCGCGAGCTCTTCGCCCGCGTTGCTTAGAAGGTATTCAATGATCAAGATCACATCATTACAAGCCATCGCCGGGGCGCTTCTCTCCTGCGGCCTTTCCGCCGCGCCTGTGCAGGCAGGGCAAAACCGGACTTTTGTTTCCGGAACGGGAACCGACGGCGGCGCCTGCACGCGCGCCGCGCCGTGCCGGACATTTGCGTTTGCGTTCGCCCAGACCGCCGCTGGTGGCGAGATCGACGTGCTCGACCCGGCCAACTATGGCCCGGTGTTCATCACCAACGCGATCAGTATCGTCAACGACGGCGTCGGGGTCGCGTCCATCGGGGTTACCTTGGGCAATGCCATCACCATCAATGCCGGCCTGAGCGACAGCGTTCATTTGCGCGGCCTGACCATCGACGGATTTGGCGGCGCGATAGCCGGCATCGCGTTCGGCTCGGGCGGAAACCTCGAAATCGAGAACTGCGTCATCCAAAATTTTACCAATTCCGGGATAGTTATCGCGCCCAGTTCGTCCGGCAGCTTCTCGGTGTCGAATACGATTGTTTCCAATAATTCTGGCAATGGGCTCGTGGTCGGACCCTTCGGTTCGGCGGTCGTCGCCGGCGTGCTTAGCCAAGTCACGGCGAACAATAATTTCAACGGAATCACCGTGGGTGGCACGTTGACGACGGCCGCATCGCTAAATGTCAACATCGTCGACAGCAAGTTTTCCAACAACTCCAATGTCGGCGTAGGAGTGAACTCCGCGAGCGGCCTCGCGCCCACCGCCGTCACGGTACGCAATTCCGTTGCCAGCTACAACGGGACCGGACTTTTCGCGCAGTTTGCCAATCTTTGCGTAGGGCATTCGGTGGTCACGGGGAACACTACGGGGGTCGGCACGTTCGGCGGCACTCTAACCAGCTACGGCGACAACGATATTAATGGGAACACGTTTGACAACACGGGAGTTCTGACCACGATCTCCACGCATTGACGAGCCCTCCGCGCCGCGGGGCGTCTGCGGCTAGTTAAATTCTGACATCTTCTCATAATTCTTCGCTTCATCCATATGGCGGGGCTCGGCCCGGCTCTTGCCGCGCGGCTCCATAAGCCTTACCAATCCTTGCCGCGACTGGGGCGATCCGCGATGTTCGCGAATCCGGCCCATTACGCGGAGAGGATGCTTTTTGTCGAGCATGATGCGGTATCTGTGTTTCCTTTTTGTGCTCCTGGCGCTCGCGGCGGGGCTGTCTCCGGCAACGGCCATCGAATCGGTGCGGGTGCCGATCGAGTCGCAAGCCATCGATTTGACCAAGGCTCTTGAGACCTATCATTCCGACGGTGACCGTCTTCTCGTCTCGACTGCGCCCGGTTCCGACGGTATCGTTCGCCGCATCGAGGTGCGGGCGCGGGACGAAGGGACCCGCCCGGATTGGATCGTCTTCGCGCTCACCAACGATACCAGCGAACAAATCGAAAGATTGCTTGTCGCGCCGCATTTCCGGCTGGTCGGCTCCGGCGTGATCTGGCCCGATCTCGGCGCTTCGCGCATTTCCGCGATTACCGCGAGCCAAGGATTTCCCATTGAACGCAACGAAAGCGCGGACGCCGATGTTTTCCGCCTGACCCTCGATCCTGGCACGACCGTCACTTATGTCGCGGAGCTGCGGACCCCGAACTTGCCCCAGCTCTATCTGTGGGAACCGGACGCCTACAAAGACAAAATGACGGGCCTTGCCCTTTATAAGGGTATTGTCATCGGGGTCGCGGGACTGCTCGCGCTTTTTCTCACCATCGTCTTCGTCGTCAAGGGCGCGGTGATCTTTCCGGCCGCCGCCGCGCTCGCCTGGACGGTGCTCGCCTATGTCTGCATCGACTTCGGTTTCTGGAGCAAGATCTTCGACACCGAAGGCCAATCCGATCGCGTCTGGCGCGCCTGCGTCGAAACTAACCTCTCGGCGACGCTTTTGGTTTTTCTGTTTGCCTATCTGAAGCTCAACCGATGGCATGTGCGGGCTTCGCATGTGGCGGCGGCATGGTTGATTTTTCTCGCCGCTCTAGCCGGCCTTGCTGTCTACGATGCGCCTGTGGCGGCGGGGGTCGCGCGCATCTCGCTTGCCACGATCGCCGGCGCCGGGTTCATCCTCGTGCTCTATCTAGCGATGCATGGCTACGACCGCGCCATCATGCTTATTCCGACGTGGTTGCTGCTCCTGATTTGGGTCATCGGCGCGGCCTTCACGGTCACCGGAAAATTGACCAATGATCTTGTCTCTCCGGCCCTGGTCGGCGGCCTTGTGCTCATCGTCATGCTCATCGGTTTCACGATCATGCAAACTGCCTTCGCCGGCAGCGCGTTTGGGACCAGCGGTCTATCGGAAACAGAACGCAAGGCTCTCGCCTTGAACGGCAGCGGCGACGTCATTTTCGACTGGGACGTGACGGCCGACCGCGTCTATGTCAGTCCCGAGGTCGAGGTTCAATTGGGACTTGCCAACGGCGCGCTCGAAGGGCCGGTCGCGACCTGGCTCGACGTGGTGCACCCAACCGAGCGGGATCGTTTCCGCGCCTGCCTCGATACATTGATCGAGCAGAGACGCGGGCGGATCAATCAAGAATTCCGCTTGCACGCCGACGGCGCGGATTATTACTGGTTCCGCATGAAAGCACGTCCCGTCGCCGGAACCGACGGCGATGTCGTCCGGATCGTCGGCACCCTCGCCGACATCACCGAGGCAAAGATCGCCGAGGAACGACTTCTGTGCGACGCCGTGCACGACAATCTGACCGGCCTGCCGAACCGGGAGCTTTTCTTCGATCGCGCCGGCGCGGTCCTGGCGCTCGCCCAAACCGGCGATCGCATCCGCCCCGCCATCCTCAGCATCGACATCGACCGCTTCAAGCAAATCAACGAGGCCGCCGGGTTTTCCGCCGCCGATTCCATTCTGCTCACCCTCGCGCGGCGGCTTTCCCGCATCCTGAAACCGCGGGATACGCTGGCCCGGCTCTCCGGCGACCAATTCGCCGTCCTGATCGTTTCGGAATTCGAGACCGCTCGGATCAGCGCTTTCGCCAATCTGGTTTGCCGCGTCGTGTCTACTCCGGTGACCGTAGGCGACAAGGAAATTCCGCTCACCGCCTCGATCGGCCTCGCGCTCTACGATCCAGAATTGCACGCGACAGGCGAAGACATGCTGAAGGATGCCGAAATCGCGATGCGGCATGGCAAGCGGATGGGCGGCAATCGCATCGAAGTTTTCAGGCCGTCGTTGCGCACGCTGCGCCCGGATCGTTTCGGACTAGACGCCGACCTGCGCCGCGCGCTCGGCCGTGGCGAAATCAAGGTCCTTTTCCAACCGATCGTCCGGCTCGAGGACCGCACGGTTGCCGGCTTCGAAGCGTTGCTTCGATGGGATCATCCGCGCCTTGGGCGGCTCGGCCCCGCCGAATTCATTCCCCTCGCCGAGGAGACCGGAACAATTATCGATCTTGGCGTTTTCGCGCTGGAGCGCACCGCAGCCGAGCTTTCCGCCTGGCAACGCGCGCTCGACGTCGATCCGCCGATTTTCGCCAGCGTCAATGTCTCGTCCCGCCAATTGCTCCGCCACGATCTCCTGCATGACGTAAGGGCAGTGCTGACCCGCGCCAATGTGAGCCCCGGCACCTTAAAACTCGAATTGACCGAAAGCCTGGTGATGGAAAATCCCGAATATGCGGCGCAAATGCTGACCCGCATCCGCGAGCTCGGCGCCGGCCTTTCGCTCGACGATTTCGGCACCGGCTATTCGTCGTTGGCATATTTGCAAAGATTTCCGTTCGATACAATCAAGATCGATCAGTCGTTCGTGCGCCAGAATGGGAAAGGGGCCAGGCCTGTCATCCTGCGCTCGATCGTGACGCTCGCCCATGATCTCGGGATGGAGACCGTCGCCGAAGGGGTGGAGACGGAATCAGACGCGATCGAGCTCTCTCAGCTCGGCTGCGAATACGCGCAGGGCTATGCCTTCGGCCATCCGATCGGCGCGATCGAAGCGCGCAAGCTCGTCGGCGCCGCGACCGCCGCCGCGTAGGGCATGTCCCATTGCCAGTCGTTTCTCCCCAAAAGAAAATCTGCGAGGGGCAATGACTAAGCGCAAGGTTGTGATGATTTCGAGCACGGCGCGGGACCGCCCGAAGCATCGCGAGCAGGTCCGGTTGGCCTGCGAACGCGCCGATTTCGAGCCGCGGGAAATGATGGAACATCTCACGGCGGAAAATAGAAATGCGGTTGCAACATCTCTACGCATGGTTAGGCGGCGGATGTCTATCTCGGCATTCTCGCCTATCGCTACGGCACCGTTCCAGCGGGATACGATATTTCGATCACCGAGATGGAATTCAATCATGCGGTCGAGCTGGGCAAACCATGGCTCGTCTTCTTCATTCACAAAGATCATCCGGTCGTCATAGAGGACGTTGAGACCGGGCCGGGCGCGACCAAGCTGCAGGCTTTGAAGGATCGCATCGGCGAAGCGCGCGTGGCTGCGTTTTTCAAATCGCCCGAAGACATCAGGTCCAATGTCGTCGAGGCGCTGGTCAGGCTCGCCAAGGAACTTGAAGCTGTAGAGGCCGGCACTGCCGCTGCGAACGCTGCTGCGAAGCCGCACCGCAAGACCTCGATCCCCGCACCGCCCGAGCCTTATATCGCCCATCCCTATACGCTTCTGCAGCTGCGCGACCTCGTAGGCCGCCAAGCCGAACTCAACGCGCTGACGGATTGGGTCGCCAATTCCGCCTCGCCCGCCTTCGATGTGCGCGTGTTTTGCTTTGTTGCGATTAGCGGCATGGGCAAGAGCGCGCTCACCTGGAAATGGTTCAACCAGATCGCGCCCAACGAGATGAAGCCGCTCGCCGGCCGACTGTGGTGGAGCTTCTATGAAAGCGATGCGTCCTTCGAGAATTTCCTGAACCGCGCGCTTGCGACAGCGAGGAAGCGGTGCGCGCCTTGCCCTGGACCGAGCGGGAGGCGCAGCTCCTGCAGCGCCTCGACGAAAAGCCCTATCTATTCGTCCTCGACGGTCTGGAACGCATTCTGATCGCTTATCATCGGATGGATGCGAGCACCCTCGCCGATGACGAGGTTAATGAGCGAACCGCGAATGTGGTAGCCGGCGCTGTCGGTCTGCCTTCGTCGGCGGCGCAGTCCTTTGTCAGCCCGCATCGCCTGCGCCAGACAACCGACCCGCGCGCCGGGGCATTCCTGAAAAAGCTCGCCAATGTCGCAGAGTCCCGCATTCTGATTACGACAAGGCTCTGAGGGACAAGTGGCCGCGCGGGCGGGTTCCCTCATGGCCGCAATGGTGGACGATAACCACGGCGCAATTGAAGGCGTCCCGGATTGCGTCGGCGGCTCTGATATAGGCGGCCATATCCTCGTCTGAGCTTTCCGAGCCGGCGAGTGAACGGTTCAGGGTGTCGATGGCGACAGCCGCGGGTTTTGGGCATTGCGCCAGGATTGAGGCAAATGAGCGCCCCGTGGTCAGCGACAAGGGATAGCGGTGCCGCCATCAAGTAGAACGCAACGTTGGCGGTGTTCTCTTGAAGTCTTTCCTGGCGGAAAGCTTCGATGCGGTTCTTGAAGGCATAGCAACTCTCCAAGGCACAATAGACGACTGGCCCTTGCCGCACCTTCTTGCCGCGATACTCCCAGCCGAGCGCGACGTGCATGAGCATGTCGAAAACGAGAAAAGACTTCCCGCATTTTGGCGGGCCCCAAAAAACAGTAAGGCCGACGCGCGGGATTAAACCTTTGACGAGGCAGGCCGGCGCGGTGTCGATCGCGATCGCGTCGAACGGGATAAGCTCGAAACGCACGCCTTCGCCGGGCGCCCCATCGCCATTGGCCTCGATCGCCACATAAACCTCGGCCCCTGCCGCGAGTGCCGCGAGATCATCGGCATTTCCATGCCAGTCGCAGACGTCGCGGCCCTTGGCGCCGTTTGGCTTGCCGAATGGCCGGACAACGCGAAAACTTGTAGCCGAGCCGTTTAGGCACCTTGCGGCCTTCGCGGCATATTCCTCGCCTGGCGCGTCGCTATCCGGCCACAAGATGATTTGCAGGTTGCGCAAGAGATTGGCGTGCGACGGCAACCATTTTGACTCATAGCCGGTATCGCCTGAGACGGCGACGGCACCAAGCTCGCGAAGCCGGTCAACCATTTTCTCGCCCTCGACGATAAAGACGGGTTGCTCGCTAGCAACATCGGCCAGCCGCTCGCCTCCATAGAGCAAAGGCTCGCTGCCATTGCGGCGTTTGGGCTTGAAGAAGAAAGACTTGCTTCCATTCGCCGACTCGACGCGTTCCTTCCGGTATCGCACCTCGCCGGTTGCCGGGTCACGAAAGTCATAGGTCGCCACGGTTTTGCGGCCGCCATTCGGCTGGAACGGCTCCATGCCGAGGCGCTGGCGCACATAGTCCTTGCACGCGATCGGATCGTCGCCGCAAAACGAATGCGTGACAGGCTGGCCGTCTTTGCCGATCTTGACGGAAAGGCTGCGGTCTTTGGCGCTATGTCCGGGCCCCGGACAAAGCACTTGCTCGCCGGATACGTCGCCGCCGAGCGCCGCGGCTATGGCGCGCAAGGACATCATGCGCACCGAATGGAATGGAGTCATTGAAAGCCGCCGCGCCGCCCTGGGCGGGCGCGTCCCGCTCCTTGCGAGCCTTGCGCGGATACGCAGCACTGCCGATTTTCGGCTGCCGGAGGGCAAGGACGTGATCGGCAATGATCGAGAGGAAAACCCGCGCATCGCCGCTTTCGGGTTTGTACAATTCGGCCTTGAAAGCGCCTTGGACGCAGACGGAGTCGCCGTCGCCGAGGCGCATCAGCTCTGTTTGGACGCCTTCGGAAAACGCGACGATCCTCCACCATTGCGACGCCTCGCCGTCCTTGACGCGGATTGTCGCTGTGACGAAAGGCCTGCCGCCGGATTTGGCGACGCGCCGTTCAGGCGGCTTCCAGAGCGAGCCCGTGACGATTGCGAAGGCGGTCATGGCGAGCCCCGTGGCACAAGACGGATGACTGCCACTGGGAACCTGTCGCCGCCGTAGGCCCGGATGAAATCAGCCGGCAACGCCGCGTAGCGCTCGACCGTCGGCCAAACGGGCTTACCGGCGCCGAGGTCGGTTAAAAGGTGAAACAGCGGCGCCGGGCCGAGGCGGTGCAAATTCTCGACAAGGCGCTGGCGCCGGACCCGCGAAATTTGCGCTTGCGCGGCGGCTCGATTGCGGCTATTTGCTTGATTGTCAATCCCGCTAGGAAAAGACAATTCGAGAGGGTCGGTCCCCTGCCGCGGGGCCGGCCTTTTCATTTGGGGCATGGATTTTCGCTGGCCTCCAATGTCCGCACCAGCGGGTTAGCCATAACCGCACAAGCCTTTGAACTGCTAATGGTTTCTTTAGGCGCTTTTTTGAAGGTTCGCCCAAGTAATTCATTGAAATTACTTGGTTTAGCTAACCCAGAGCAGGAGGAACAAGCGTGCCGCGCTGAAACTCATGCGCAAGCTGCTGAAGAAGTATGGATTTGTCCCAGACAACCTGGTCACGGACGATCTGAGGTCTTATGCTGCCGCTGCCAGTGATCTTGGAATCACAAGACGCCATGCGCACCGATCCTTTCGCGCGTCGGCCATGAACATGTGGCGCGAGGCAGTCGCGGTCGTTTGAAAACATTCGGGACGCAGAATTCTCGTGTTCTTCTTTCAACGACGTGACAACGCCCTCACGGGGCTCCGGCTTGGGAGCGCGGAAGCCCCTGTTTCGACCGATCTGCATTGCCAAACCCTGTCGAAGGCGGCAATCTCAGCCTGAACATAGCGTTCATCCGGTGGATGTCCCGGGCTGGCCGGAGGACCGATGGTGGCAGCAGTTCAAGAGCCGCGACCTTGACCAGATCACGGTGATCGCTCTCAACGAAAACCCGGGCCTACGGAAAACATACGCCCGGCTTGGCGAGGCCGACGCCGTGGCGCAGGTGGAGAAAACAACGCTGCCGAGTCTCCAGCAACGCGTTAGCGCTTTCGAGGGACCCGCGGAAGGGAAGTCGAGCCAATGACCATCCTGATGGAAGATCCCCGCGCTTCTGGTGCTCCCGGTATCGAGCCGCGGTGGACGCACAGCGCCAAAGATGTGGTTGGCACCGCCTATTCCGCCGCAAGCCCTATCTGGTTCACTGCCTCGGGCGGCGTGATCAGCGAAGTGTATTATCCAACGATCGATCGGCCGCAGATACGCGATTTGCAGTACCTTGTCACCGATGGCCAGAGCTTCCTCCATGACGTGCACCGGCACCAGGACAGTTTCACCGAGTATCTCGACAACCGGGGTCTAGGGGTGCGAATAACCAACGCCGACCGCGATGGGCGCTACCGCGTCGTGATGGAAGTAATCGCTGACCCGCACCAGCCATGCATCCTGCTGGACACCCGCCTGGAAGGGGACGCCGATTTGCTGCAACATCTGCATCTGTTCGTGCTGCTCTCGCCACATCTCAATGTCGGCGGATGGGGCAACACTGCCAACGTGGCTCGGATTTCCGGGTACGAATTTCTAACTGCGCACAAGGACAACACGTGGCTCGCCCTGGGCGCCAACGTCCCGTTCGTGCGCCGCTCCTGCGGATACGTAGGAAGGACCGACGGATGGCAGAATCTCAGCCAAAATTTCAAGCTGGATTGGGAGTTCGCCTCGGCCTCTAACGGGAATGTAGCACTGGCCGCCGAGATAGATTTACCGCGGGACCGCCGGTTCACGCTCGGCCTCGCATTCGGCAATGGGATGCATCGAGCGGTAACCTGTCTTTACCAGTCCCTTGGCATTCCATTCGCGCAGCACTCTGCGCGTTTTATGGAGCAGTGGGGTCGCGCCTGCGGCCACATGCGTCCGCTTGATCGATGGACGGCTGATGGCGGTCAACTCGCGCACAGAACCCGCGAGCTGTTGCTCGCGCACGAGGATAAGCGCTATCCCGGAGCACTTATCGCCTCGTTGAGTATCCCGTGGGGCGAGGTCAAAGGCGACGAGGACCTCGGCGGCTACCACCTTGTGTGGACGCGCGACATGGTCAACAGCGCGACCGGACTGCTGGCAGCCGGGGACCTAGCAACGCCGCTGCGCGCCCTTATATATCTCGCCTGCTCGCAACGCGCCGATGGCGGCTTCCCACAAAATTTCTGGATTGACGGTACCCCCTATTGGAAGGGTGTTCAGCTCGACGAAGTCGCTTTTCCCATCATGCTTGCCCGTCGGCTGGCGCAAACAGGCGTGAGCATGGGGGCATTCGATCCTTATCCGATGGTGCTTGCGGCCGCGCGCTATCTCATTTGCGAAGGTCCAGTTACGCCGCAGGAACGCTGGGAAGAGAATTCTGGCTACTCGCCCTCAACGCTCGCGAGCAACATCGCTGCGCTGGTATGCGCGTCACTTCTGGCGCGTGAGCGCGGCGACGCGGCAACAGCTCGGTTTCTGCTCGAGTATGCCGATTTTCTCGAATCACACATTGAGCGCTGGACCGTAACGAGGCAAGGGTTCCTAGTTTCGGGAATCAAGCGCCATTACGTCCGGATAAATCCCGCCGACTGTTCTGATCCGAAATGCAAGGAAAATCCAGACGAAGGGATGGTCCCGATTCGCAATCGCCCCTCAGGCGTGCCGTGTCTGTTTCCGGCGGCTGAAATCGTTGATGCAGGTTTTCTCGAGTTGGTACGTTATGGAATCCGCCGCCCGGGCGATCCTCTCATCGAAGACTCATTGCGCGTGGTAGACGCCGCACTCAAGACGGCGTTTCCCGCCGGCCCGTGCTGGAAACGATATACGCATGACGGTTATGGACAACGTGACGACGGCGGACCCTACATTGGCTGGGGCGTGGGGCGTCCCTGGCCACTGCTCACAGGCGAGCGCGGCCACTATGAACTCGCCGCCGGCCGCGATGCCAGGCCATTCCTGCGCGCGATGGAGAACTTCGCGACCCCCACCCGGCTTTTGCCCGAGCAAATCTGGGATCGGCCGGACGTGCCGTCGGAGTTGATGTTCTACGGCAAACCCACAGGCGCAGCGATGCCTCTTATGTGGGCGCATGCCGAGTACCTGAAACTTCTGCGTTCGACCGCGGACGGCGTAGTCTTCGACCTCATACCCGAAGTTGCCGAGCGCTATGGCGAGAGCAAGCCACGTTCGCCAATCGAGATATGGAAAAAAAATCGGAGGATTCCATTCGTCACGCCGCCTTGCAAACTGCGCATCCAACAGCCAGAGCCGTTTACTCTGCATTGTAGCAAGGACGAATGGAGCCACGCCCAAGACAGCCGTTCGAGCCATACCGCGTTGGGCGTGAATTTCGTCGATATCGAGGTCAGCACCGCCGATCGGGCGCCAGTTCGCTTCACGTTTCGATGGGATGCGGGAGGAAATTGGGAGGGGATCGACTATGCGGTCGAGCTGCGCGACAGCTAACCGGTAGAGCGGATCCCTCTTACTCACTACTAGCGGTTCCACCGTAGACGAGGCATCCAATCCCCAATCGCCTGAGGGACAAGTGCTGGTCCGAAACCTGTGGCTGTCGGTCGATCCCGCGCAGCGCTCTGGATGTGGCGCGACTCCGCCACCGCGAGAAGAAGAGAAGCCTCACAAGCATGTACTCGTCGTAAGTGAGAATTTTGACCAAATTGACTTCACGCGGGAACTGAAGCCGCGAGTAGCGCCAGGCGAGCGGGAAGTCCCGGCTTCAGCCAAGACTCCACTCAAACTGTACCAGAATACAGGGGTCGCGTGGCTGTTGCGGACTTGTGCTTCTCGCCGACGACATGGGCCTCGGCAAGACCTTTCAAGTGTGTACGCGGCGGTGCAATAAGCCACGGAGCGGCGGCGTAACGCGGTCGCGCGTGGCGGAGTAAAACCCGGCCACTTTCGAGACCGAACCTTTTCGAAGTCTGATTCGAAGAGGGATGGCCGGGGCTCTGTCACGTTGCCAAATAGACCACGGAACAAATCTCCTGGCACGTCAGGCTCACGCCGTAGTGACGACTTCACGCCACGTCAGTATTGCCGATGCCCTGAAGGCCCGGTGCGTTCTTGCTGAGGTGAGATGGCGTTGGACGTTGAAGGTATTTTGTGTTGCTACATGCACTGAGAGAAATCTTTGCGCGGATCCCACGCTCTTGAAACCTTGCATTTTGTGTTCTCGTCGTCGGGTCGGTTGATGCGAATTCTCCGCTCGATTGTTGCGCCATCGACCGCGCTCGTGGCGTTTCGCGATTCCAAGATCTCTGGCTGCAGCAGCATAAGATCTGAGGTCATCTGTGACCAGCTTGTCGGGGATAAAGCCATATTTCTTCAGCAGCTTGCGCATCAATTTGAGCGCCGCCCGCTTGTTCCTACTGGTCTGGACCAGCACATCAAGAACTTCGCCCTCGGCATCCACGGCGCGCCAGAGGTAGACCAAGCGACCACCGATCTTGAGATAGACTTCGTCGAGATGCCAGGTAGTGTGGGGCTTTGACCTTCGTCTGCGCAGGTCCGCTGCAATCATCGGCCCGAAATGGTTCACCCAGCGTCGCACGGTCTAATAGGACACCAAGATCCCACGCTCAGCAAGCAAATCCTCGACGTCGCGGAAGCTCAAGGTGAACCGGACGTAAAGCCAGATCGCTTGTTGGATGATTTCGGGAGGGAAGCGGTAGCCGCTATAGCTGATCTTGGTCATCATCGACGGTTACGGCTGACGGTCACTGACGGCAAGCCCAATGGCGACGTGACAATGCCGTCCCGATACTTCCCGCGCGTTAGCGCTCGGGCGAACGCATCGGTGCCAACCAAAGACGCAAAACCCTCCCCGCTTCCTCGACGAGGTTTACAATCATCGGAGGCTCCACTCTGCGCTCGGCTATCTAAGCCCTGCGCAGTTCGAAGATCACCACGCCCGGCAGAGGGTCAAAATCGAAGCCTAATCCTGTCCGGCCTCAGGGGCGCACTCCATTCTAGCTTTTTTTTGGTGGGCAATTTCTTTATAATCGATTTCAAGCCCCTTGGCCGCCGCCGCTGTCGCGCTTGGCCATCAGATGGTGGGCGGTGTTGGCGCCGGGCGGGCCGCAGATGTGGCAGATGCTTGATCGCGGTCGACCACCGATCCCGCGAGCTTGCGTCGGGCTCGCGGCGGATTGCTTGTCTCCAACGCCTTCCTGCCCGGTGCACCCCATTTATCCCCTTCCGGGCGGCCGGACCGGAACGTCCCAGATTTCCTTGGCATATTCGCTGATTGTGCGGTCGGAGGAGAACCAGCCCATGTGCGCCGTGTTGAGGGCGGCCGCCTGCCACCAAGCGTGCTTGTCACGCCAGCGCCGGAACACCGACCGCTGGGCTTCGAAATAGCTGTCGAAGTCGGCGGTGACCATAAAATAATCGTTATGCGTCAACATATCGACGAGACCTCGATAACGGTCGGGCTCGTCGGGCGAGAAAACACCCGAGCCGATCGCGTCGAGAACCTCGGCAAGTTTGACCGACCGCTCGATTGCAGGTCGCCCGTCGATTCCTTGCTGCCGGCGCGCCTCCACTTCCTCCGCCGTGAGTCCAAAAATAAAGATGTTTTCCCCGCCAACTCTCTCGCGGATCTCGACATTAGCGCCGTCAAGCGTGCCGATGGTCAGTGCGCCGTTCAATGCGAGCTTCATGTTGCCCGTGCCAGATGCTTCCATGCCCGCCGTCGAGATTTGCTCCGAAACGTCGGCCGCCGGAATGATACGTTCGGCGAGGCTCACATTGTAATTGGGCAGGAAAACAATCTTCAAAAGTCCCCGCACCGTGGGGTCGGAATTGACAATCTCGGCAACATCGTTGGCGAGCCTTATGATCAGTTTCGCCGCGGAATAGCTAGCCGCCGCCTTGCCCGCGAAAATCTTGACCCGCGGAATCCAATCGCGCATAGGTTGAGCGCGGATCGCGTCATAGACGGCTACCGCCTCCAAAATGTTGAGGACCTGGCGCTTGTATTCATGGATGCGTTTGATCTGCACGTCGAAGAGCGCGTCAGGATCGAGCACGACTCCCAATCGCTGACGCACGAGCTTGGAGAGCGCGACTTTGTTCGCCCGGCGTTGCGCGGCGTAACGCTCCTGGAACGATGTATCGCCGGCGACGGCGGCGACGTTCTCCAACGCCATCGCGTCGTCGAGAATCCGATCGCCCACGACATCGGTCAGCAGCGTGGTCAAGCCCGGATTGGCCTCCTTGAGCCAGCGGCGGAAGGTGATGCCATTGGTCTTGTTCGTGATCCGCCCTGGGAGCACGAAATCAAGCTGGCGGAACACGGTCACCTTCATCAAGTCCGAATGGAGCTTCGACACACCATTGACCTTGTGCGATCCCAAAAATGCGAGATGTCCCATGCGAACGCGTCGCCCATACGCCTCATCGATCAGCGAGACCGCCGAGAGTCTCTCGCCGGTCGCGTCCGGAAGCTTGCTCATCTGGGCGAGATGATTGGCGTTGATGAGATAGATTATCTGCATATGGCGGGGAAGCAGCCGCTCCATCAAAGGCACCGGCCAAGTCTCCAGCGCCTCCGGCAGCAAGGTGTGGTTGGTGTAGCTGAAGGTGGCTTGAGTGGTCGCCCATGCGTCGCGCCACCGAATTCCGTGGAGGTCGATTAGAATGCGCATCAGCTCGGTGACCGCGATCGCAGGATGCGTGTCGTTGAGCTGGATCGCGACCTTGTCGGCAAGAGATTCGATGGAGGCATGCTGGTCGAGGTGACGGCGCACCAAGTCTTGCAACGAGGCAGAGGCGAAGAAATACTCCTGACGTAGTCGGAGTTCCTCGCCCGCCGGGGTGGCGTCGCTTGGATAGAGCACCTTGGAGATGGATTCCGCGCGAACCTGGTCCATCAACGCACCCACATGATCGCCGCTGTTGAACATGTCGAGCTGGAGCGGATCGGGCGCCCGCGCCGACCACAACCGGAGGGCGTTGACATGGGCTCCGCGCCACCCGGGAATGGGCGTGTCATAGGCGACGGCCTTGACCGTTTCCCCAGGATGCCAAATATGCCTGACTGATCCATCCTTCCGGTGTTCGGCCTCGATGCGGCCCCCGAAGCCGATCTCGTAATCGAACTCCGGCCGTGGAAATTCCCAAGGATTACCAAACGACAGCCAGTCTTCGGGATATTCGAGCTGACATCCGTCCTTGATTCGTTGCCGGAATAAGCCGTGATCGTAGCGGATGCCATAACCATAGGCGGCGATCGACAATGTCGCCATGCTTTCCATGAAACAGGCGGCGAGCCGGCCCAGTCCGCCGTTCCCTAGAGCCGCATCTGGTTCAAGTTCGCGCAACTCCTCAAGATCCACCCCGAGCTCGGCGAGTGCGGCGCGGGTTTGCTCAATCATCTCCATATTGGTGAGCGCATCGATCAACAGACGGCCGATCAGAAATTCGAGGCTCAGATAGTAGACCCGCTTGCGACGCGTTCGATGGGTTTCGTCGTTCGAGGCGATCCAGCGTTCGACAACCCGGTCGCGCACGGTCAGCGCCGTCGCGACGAACCAATCGCGCGGACGGGCGCTGTCGACGCGCTTGCCAATTGCGTAGGTGAGCTTGTCGACAATGGCGTCCCGGATCGCCGCGACGTCCGTTCGAGTCTTCGCGCCGCCTTCGGCAGCTGGCATGCGGCTTTCGATTTCCAAATTCATTGTGGCGGACCTCCTTCGTTCACCCAAGGACCGCGGGGGCGCGCCCAACCGCGCCCCGGCAACGGCAAGCGCCACTCCTGGCGGCCCTCCGACCCGACCGAGTGCACGAGAATCCGTGCGAGCGCTGAAAAAGGTTGGATTTGATGTCATCCGCCAGAAAGGCAGCCATACGACCCTGCACAATCCCGAAACCGACAAGACGACCTTGGTGGCGCGATGCAAGTTTGACTCACGATGAATTTCGCCACTTCCTTTGATAGGAAATCGCTGCGTTCGAAAATAAGTTTGCGTGGCTATGGCTCGTGCACAGTTCCGAGGAACGTCTCAATGAAAAATGGTTTCGCAATTAGGATTCGCATCCGCTCTGCCTGATTTTTTTGGCGATCACCGGAATATGACGCAGATGTTCGCCTCCTTGCGTGACCTGAAGTCCGGAAACGTCGGGCAATTGAATATTCATCACTATGAGATCGGGTTTGTCCACGCGATTTCCAGCGCTTCGACGCCGCTGCAGCTCGGCAAAGGTTTATAGCCATGCGTTTCCAAAAGATCGTTGAACAATTGCATGTTCAACTCATTGTCTTCCACGATCAGAATGCATTTTTGCATCGCAAGAACTCGGCTCCGCGCGGCGGACGCTCACACGGCCGCTTTCGAAAAAGGAAGGTTATGATCATCGAATTCCAATGGCCATGGCGCGAATTCAACCGATACGGTACTATAAACACAACTGATATGTGCAAGACCAAATCCACAAAATTCACCGTTAGTGTTAATGCCGCGATCAAGAAGTTTGACTTGGCCAATATATACCAGCCGGCTTTCGACGAAAGGGCGAGCGCGTGAACCGCCGAACACTTAACCGATAGATTATTTGCTGCTTAGAGCGTTGCGCTGCACAAGACGGACGCCTGATCGCAAGCGTTTAGTTAAGAAAAACTCCACTCTACCCGGCCGTGCCGTGGCGGAACTAATCCTGCGCTTATGCGTTTAGGGCTTGAGCTTAGTCAGAAGAAGGTCATCGCGCCCATGGATC
>PEFW01000139.1 GCA_002890675.1 Candidatus Methylaffinis lahnbergensis | reverse complement strand
ACATTGAGAAATTCTTATTCCTGCTCACGCCCGGACCGCAACACCTTCCACTTCACGCCGACCTCATGTTCGTGGATCACACGCGCTAGATTCGCAATTAGGAACGAATGTCGCGTCGATGAGTTACAACGCCAGCAGGTGTAATCAGAATGAGCTCTCCCAATGAAAATCCTTTGTGTTTCTGCCGTTTTACTCCTTTCCATGATCGCCATGCCCAACCCTGCAGATGCCAAAGGCTGTCTTAAGGGAGCTATTGTTGGCGGAGTCGCCGGCCACTACGCAGGTCATCATGGCTTTATAGGTGCGGCCGCTGGGTGCGCGATTGGACGACATGAGGCGCGAAAACATGACCGTGAACGCTATCAAGACGAACGATCGCGGGAACAATGAACGTGCGCTGCCTAAATACATCCAAACGCGATGGCCAGTTTGTACCGTGATCACCAAGCCTGGGCGGATTTTCAACTGATTGCGCGCCGTCTCCCGTGAAATCTTCTATCTAATCATGCGATGCGGCGCGTGAGGCTGGCAAGGACATCTGGCTCAACTTCTTCCGTCCAGACCTGGAAGGTCTTCAAAGTATGTGGCCCAAAGGAGGTAGCGAGCGGAATATCGGTCGCGTCCCGGCCGCGCGAGACGGTAATACGTCCGATACGGGGCATGTTATGGCGCGCGTCGAAGGTAAACCAGCGTCCGTCGAGGAAGACTTCGAACCACGCGTTGTAATCCATCGGAGCTGGATCCGGCGGCACGCCGATGTCGCCCAAAAACCCATTGGCGTAACGCGCCGGAATATTCATGCAGCGGCAGAAAGCGACCGCGAGATGGGCGAAATCGCGGCAAACGCCCACCCGCTCCTGATAGGCCTCATAGGCGGTGCGGGTGGCGCGGGCATATTGATAGCCGAAAGTCAGATGGTTGCAGACGAAATCGCAAATCGCCTGAACCCGGCGCCACCCGCACGGGGCGGACCCGAACAATTGCCAAGCAATGTCGGAGAGCTTGTCGGTTTCGCAATAACGGCTGCCGAGCGTAAAAACCAATGTGTCGTTTGGCAATCGCTCGACCGCGATCTCTTCGGCATCGAGCTTAACCAGATCGGGCTGGCCGCTATCCTCGATGATCGCGTCGCGGCGAATCGTCAGATCGCCCGCGGGCGCGATAAACCGGCGAACATGATTGCCAAATGTGTCGAGATAAGTCTCCGTCGCAATCGCCGGGGTGGTCTCGAACGGTGTCTCGTACCGGATATTTTGCGCCTGATCGCGATGCGCGTCGAGCAGACAAACCATCAATGCCGGCTCCGCGCAAGTGAACGTCAATTCATAACCGAATCTGATGAGCATGATTCGAATTCCAGTTGAGTTTCGTGATGATCCCGTCCGCCGCATGCGTTGCCGAGCGCGGCTCGCGCGCTAAACGTCAATAGTGCAAAAGTTGGTCGGCCGTTTTTTGCGCCGGCCCGCGCCAATTCGCGATAAGCAAAACCGCTGGGGCCGTGGTTTGTTCCGATCAACTGGGCCAACGAATGTTTTCTAAGGGAACTACGCGGGGTGTCGCCGGAAGCATCGCTGTCACGAAGCGACCATGGCGGTTCTTCAAAAAGGTGGCGTGATCTGCCACCTTGCCCTCCAGACCGAGCCGACAAAACCAGCAGTAGGCCAGAATGAGATGCACCGCTTCGCAAAGCCGTCGCTCCGAGCTGCATGCGCAGGCGCGGCGAACCGCCGCAGGGCCAATAACCGCGATGCGCGTATCTGAACTGATGTCCCTTCTGGCAAACCCCTCTCCCGAAACTGGACGCGAACATTTCGAGCTCACGCGTTCTGGGAAGGCAGCGAACATCTTGTCGCCCAAACGTCGACAATCAGAAATCCGTACTTATATCTCGGGCGCGCCACCCAATACCGTATTGCTTCGTTTAAGCGGTCAACATGGAGCGGCGAGAGGAGCAATCAGATGAGTGCTGATACCGGAATGTCCTATCAATCGTGCTCTAACGGGCGCGGATGCTGGCATGGAGAGCCTTGGAAGCCAGTGGAAATCCTGGCGATGATTTTGGGCTTCATCGTGTACTGGCCGATCGGTCTCGCGGTCTTGGGCTGGAAATTCTGGCAGAAGAAATCCGGTTACCCCGGCGACATTATTTCCTTCGGGCGAGAAAAATGGGGAAACTGGGCGAACTGGGCGCGCGGTTCCGACCGCTGGGGCTTTTCGGTAAAGACCGCCTCCGGTTTTGGCATGGGCTCGACTGGAAATCGCGCCTTCGACGAATGGCGCGCCGCTGAACTCGCGCGGCTGGAAGAAGAACGCCAGAAGCTCGTCGCCGCCGAGCGCGAATTTGCGGAATTCATGGAAAATCTCCGCCACGCCAGGGATCGCGAGGAGTTCGAGCGGTTCATGGAAGTGCATAGAAGCCAACAAGGCCACCCGTCCGGGCAATAGAACCAAGCGCAGACTTTACGCTGGTTGGCAGATCGCGAGCGGGGGATGTCCGTTTCATCTGGAGACGGCCAGGCGTCGGCTTGGGTGCCTGCCGACGCAGGCGCGTTCGCGAAACCATGTTGGAACACGATGCGCCCCATCCACGTTCAGGGTTGCAATGTGCTCACCCAAACTTTGCAGCACGTTTCCTGAAAGGATGCTGCAAGGGATTGGCAATCGAAGGGCAAGATCAGGGAGAAATGGGGTCATGTTGCGGATGACGATCTCGACAAGATCGCTGGACGCCGCGAACAGCTTGAAGGGAAGATTTGGGAACGCTACGACATCAGCAAAGACATCAAGGCGAGCTGGCGAAACGGGCTGGCATGCAGGCGTCCGCGATTTCTCACTTCGAGAACGACAACCGTAAGCCATCGTTCGACAAATCTCCGGCGGCTTGCTGACGCCCTGGACGTGACCACGGATTACCTCCTCCGGCGGGTGAACGAACCGAGCGGCGTCGGTGTTGCCGACAGACTCCATCGGCATATCCAGAAGCTGGGAACCAACGGATCGCCGAAGGTATGATCGCAGTGCTCGCTGCCAAGGTCCATGATCGGAATAAGGGAGATAAATGAGCCGAGACGATCCGTATGCCCATGCAGCACTAGTGGCCGAGCGTGTCGTGCGTGAGCATGACATCACCGCACTGAAAGTTGATCCGATAGCGCTTGCCAACAAGCTGGGGATCGAAGTGGTAGCCAAGCCTGCCTCGAGTGGCGGAGTCTCGGGAATGCTCATCCGTTTCGAGAACCAGTTTGGGATCGCGTATGCGACTCACATCGACAACCCGGGGTTTCGCGGTTTCAGCATCGCCCATGAACTCGGTCACTACTTTTTACCCGGGCATATCGATGCCGTTTTCGCGGACGGGAATATTCATGAGTCGCGCCCAGGCTTTAATTCCGCGGATAAATACGAGATCGAGGCCGATCACTTTGCCGCCTGGCTTTTAATGCCGGACGCTCTGTTCTCGTCCGCCTTACGCCGCGCGGGCGAAGGCCTTGCGGCTGTCGAGCAGCTCGCTGCCATTTGCGAGACTTCCCTGACAGCGACTGCCATTTGGTATGCGCAGTGCTCGCATGATCCTGTGGCGATCATCGTCAGTACCGGCCAACGTATTGACTATTGCTTTATGTCGAAGACGTTGACGGAGTTTAAAGGCCTAGACTGGATTAGGAAAAACTATCCCCTTCCGGGCGGCAGCCCGACGCATGTTCTTAGCGCTCAACCGGATAGCATCCGCCGGGCGGATCGTAACGATGGAACATCCAACCTCCAAGACTGGTTCGGTGGGCCGCTCAGCATTGAGATCAGCGAGGATGCTATAGGTCTCGGAAGCTACGGCAAAACCCTGACCGTGCTTTATGGCATCGAGCTTCCTGACGAAAATGAACCCGAGGAAGACGAAGGCTTAATAATCGAATCATGGACACCGCGCTTTCGCCGTTAGCCTGCGCGCCAGGCGCAGCGCCTTGACGCTTGGCACCCCCCTCGCCGCCTGGAGGTCTTCGGTAGTCATGGGCCGCGCAGGATTGGCAATCGCCGCCGCTTTCAATCTCTGCCTCCGTCAAGCCGGGCGGCTATTGCTGCCTCATGGACGTGCTCCCGGCCGTGTTTGCGTGTCAATCGGCGTCCGATGCCTTCAACGAAATCGGCGGTGCGGGCTTTTGCGCGTTGCTTGCCTCCGCGTCGAGGTCCAGGCGTTCCAGCTTGCGGATGATTGATTTGGAGAGGCCGCCGAGCGGCCTCTCCTGGTGTTTGTAGGTGATTCCGCGCATCAAGAGGTCACGGGACAACCGCATCGGCGGCGGCGCCCGATGCAGTCGCCGCCACATCGAGGTGAGTGGCGCGAGGTTGACGCAGCAGTTCAATACGACGACCTCCATGGGGCGCTTGACGCTCAACATGTTGCTCTCCTTCGCCCAATTCGAGCGCGAGATCGCCGGCGAGCTCATCCGCGACAAGATCGCAGCGTCGAAGAAGAAGGGCATGTGGATGGGCGGCAACGTGCCGCTCGGCTATGACGTCAAGGACCGCAAACTGATCG
>PEFW01000138.1 GCA_002890675.1 Candidatus Methylaffinis lahnbergensis | reverse complement strand
CAGCACCCGCTCGAGCATCTTGCCGATTAGAAAACGAGCGAGCCGGACGGTATCAACGGGCAGCTCCGCCCGATCCAGCACGCGAAGGCGCGTTTCAGCCACGGGCTCTGGTTCAAATAAGCAGCATGAGCAACCACGTCGCGGTCAACCCACAGCGGTGCCGCAGGATCGTGCGGTCGTTCTCGGGAAGGATTTCCTCCGGCGTGAAGCCGGCGAGATGGATCACGCGCCAGAAGCGATTGCCTCTTCCGGCAAAATGATGTCCTACGGCGGCCGCAGTCATTCCGGGATTGATCCCGCAGAAGACCACCGCAAGCCGTCCGGCGAAGTTATCTGGGAGCGCATCGGCCACGGCGCGTTGCCGTGCCTTTCAGTGCCGGGCATGTCGGTCGTCCTTCAATGTGACCGAGGCCGCGATGTCATCGTAACAGGACAGACGCAAGACGACGATTTCTGGTTTGTGCGAAATCTCTCGGAGCGAATTCGTCAGCCGTTCGGCCTCCGCGTGCGAATCGAACCCCCAATGGAAGTCGACCATTCCTTCGAATTCGGTCGATTCATCGGGCTCGTCTTCGGCGATGGAGACCAGTTGCTCCCTCACGGCTTTGAAGGCGTCTGTCTTTCTGACCCAGACAACGACCGCGAATTTTTTCAGCTGTCGCATACCCCGCACGGGACCCTCCAACTTCTGGTCACATATATAACATATTTTACCCGATCGATTACTCGCCACGCGAGCGTAAGTCAGCCAAAATCTTGAGTACTGTAACCGTATGGAAATGCTCGGGTAGCGCGGGCCTCGCGGACCTCAAGGCCCTGGCGGAGAGGTAGTCGTCTGCGACGGGATTGAGCCCGCCGCGAGGAGCACAACCAATGGCTAGAATCGTCTTCACAGCAAACATCCAGCGCCATGTCGCCTGCCCGGAGGCCGAAGCCGCCGGCCGCACCGTGCGTGAGGTTCTGGAGAACGTCTTCGCGGAGAACCCGCAGGCGCGGGGCTATGTGCTCGACGACCAGGCGGCGCTGCGCAAGCACATGGCGATCTTCGTCGATGGGCAGATCGTCCGCGATCGCGCGCGACTCACCGACGCCGTGAGCGAGACCAGCAGGATCTACGTCATCCAAGCCCTGTCAGGAGGCTGACGATGAGCGACACGCTTCTCATTTCAACCCGCAAAGGCCTGTTCACGGTGTCGCGCAAGGCGGGGCAATGGGAGATCACGGGCGCTGATTTTCTGGGAGACAATGTCTCCATCACCCTGATCGACCGGCGCGACGGACGTCATTATGCGGCTCTCGATCACGGGCATTTTGGCGTCAAGCTCCACCGCTCGACGGCAACGGGTTGGGAAGAGATCGCTGCTCCTACTTATCCGCCCAAGCCGGACGGCTACGAGGAGTACGACATGTGGAGTCGGCCACTGAATTGGAGCACGGCGCGCATTTGGGCGCTCGAGGCCGGCGGACCCGACGAGCCCGGCGTCATCTGGTCCGGAACGCTCCCGGGTGGCCTGTTCCGCTCGACCGACCGTGGGCAGAGCTGGGAGATGATCCGCGCGCTTTGGGATCATCCCAAGCGCAAGCAATGGATGGGGGGTGGCGCCGATCTACCGGGCCTCCATTCGATCTGCGTCGATCCACGCAATTCACGGCGCGTGTGGATCGCGGTCTCGACCGGGGGTATCTGGTTCACCGAGGATGCCGGTGCGAGCTGGGCACAGCGCGGGGAGGGCATGCGCGCCGAGCACGTGCCACCAGAACTGACCCACGACCCCATCGCCCAGGATGTCCATTGCCTGGCGCAATGTCGGGCCGCGCCGTACCGCATGTGGGTGCAGCACCACAACGGAATCTTCGTCTCCTCGGACGAGGGAAAGACGTTTTCTGAGATCAACGGTGTCGAGCCATCGACTTTCGGCTTTCCGGTCGTCGTGCATCCACGCGAGCCCGATACGGCGTGGTTTGTCCCCGAAATCAAGGATGAGAAGCGTATCCCACCCGACGGCAAGCTGATTGTCACGCGCACGCGCGACGGTGGCAAGAGCTTCGACATCCTAACCAAGGGCCTACCGCAATCGCACGCCTACGATGTCGTGTACCGCCATGCGCTCGCGCTTGATGAGGCGGGCGACCGGCTCGCCTTCGGCTCCACGACCGGCGGCCTTTGGGTGAGTGAGGACCAAGGCGACAGCTGGGCCTGCGTTACGCACACCCTACCGCCAATTTATTCGGCGCGGTTCGCATGAGGACGCCAACCTGCGCTTGCTGTCCCTACCGTAAACTCGATCCGACCGGCGTACAGCCGCGCATCGGGCGATGCTTCCTTGTATGGGGTTTTTTTGGCAAGGAATTTCAGGGCGGCGGTCGTCTGACCCCTCGTCAAGCAAGGGCAGCAACAGCGGCGAAGGGCCAGGCGAACTCGGGCCCCCAGAAAGGCGAGTTCCGCCGTATCCTCATCCGGTTTCAGAGATAAGCCCGGGACCGGCGCTGCGATTCGTCCCTGCCCCAACCTTCGAACCATCTCCGCCGCGAACGCGGGCGTGCCGATGCTCCAGCAGGACGTGAGCGAACGAGATCTGCTCTGGTCGCGCAAGTCCGGGCCGGAAAGCGCCGAACAGATGCACGCCTTGGGTTTGGCCGCGCCGCGCTGATTTTAAGCTTGAGCGAGCAATATACGGGCCCTCTCGTGCTCCGCGTTCCCGCCAATCCGGCTCGCAGGCCCTGGTGGGCACGCTTTTGGAAACGCGCCCATGCGCTAGCAACCCGGCGCGTTTCTTTTATGGTGGGGACCGTGCCGTCGGCCAGGCGCGCCAATAGAAGAAGCATCGACATCCGAAGCGGCGCGATAGTTGGATCGGCCAACATCACCGTTGCCATTTGTCGGCAATCGCGGCGGAGATCCTATGCCAGGCGCGCCGCCACGGCGCCGAATAGCGGCACATTTTGGAAATCGCATCCCGGCTCAATCCGAAAACCCGCGCCGCCTCACGCCGGCTCTTCCCTTCGACGAAGACAAACCGTCGAACCGCTGCGTAAATCTCCACCGCGAACATCCCCGGCCATCCCTCTTCGAATCAGACTTCGAAAAGGTTCGGCCTCGAAAGTGGCCGGGTTTTACTCTGCCACGCAGCCACAAAATGCCGCCGCTCCGTGGCCTAATTGCACCGCCGCGTACACCGCCAGGCGAAAAGCGTCAAAAGGTAATAGCTTTCGTAGGCTTCGTAGCTAACACCATGCCCTTCCAACGCATAGCAGCTGCAAGAATCCGCGTCGTTTCATAAAAACCTCCCGAAGCTAGGTGAGCTTTCTGTTGAAAACGCCGAACAGCACAACTGGTTCCGTTCTCGGTTGGGTCGGATCGCACACTGTTGCACAGTAAAGGGTGCGGGGTGAGGGCTTGCGGCGCGTCCCATCACTGGGCCGCGGCTGCTGCAGCCATTTGACCATGAGGTCAAATTGATCGCGCCTCAGCTGGTCAAGCCGTATGTCAACAGGGCAAAAACGATGTTGCCGAGGCCGAAGCGCTTTGCGAGGCGATGAGCCGGCCGTCAATGCGGCTCGTACCTGTGAAGACTGCAGAGCGGCAAGCGGCGTTGATGTTGGTCGGCTTGCGTGATCGTCTGATCCGCAATCGAACGCCGCTCGCCAGTGCGATCCGCGGCTATGCGGCGGAGTTCGGCCTAGCCGCCGCCAAGGGGATTGCTCACCTAGTTCCGCTGCTCGATCGCCGTTCGGATTTGATTTCCAACAGGGACAGGCAGCCGCACGCAGGTGACGAGAGCGGCCGAGAGCATGAGCCAGAGCGCTCCGATCCCAAATGCTGTCGCGTAGGCAGTGGGATCGCCGAAGGATGCCTTCACCGCCGATATCATCCATCCCGTGACTGCCGGCCCCAGGATCTGCGGCAGCACCATAGAGATGTGCCAGATACCCATGTCCTTCCCGGCCGCCTCGGCGCTCGGCAATACCTTTAAGGCCAGCGCCCAAGCGACGGCTTGATAGGCACCAAAGGCCGCTGCGTAGATCAGCATGACCGGAACGATCAGCGCAAGACCTGGATAGAAAGCGATGAGCGCGAAGTAGAGCGCGCAGATCGCCATGATCCAGCTCGTGACTTGGGTGAGGCGAACGAGGCCGTGGCGCCCGGCAAGGCGGACGCCGATGACGCTGGCGGGCACTGCGAGCACGGCACCGATGGCGAGCAGCGCTGGCAGCACTTGGGCCGGCTCCGCCACCCGGATCACGTCCTTGAAGTAGAACAACAGGAATGTGAAGACTGACCATATGCCCATGTTGCCTAGCAGACGCGTAACGAGGACCCAGTAGAAATTCGCATGGACGCACGGGTCCACGTAGAACAGTCGGAGGAATTCTCCAAGGACGAACGCGGAACGCTGCGTGGCCGGCTGCGGCTCGCGGACGTATCTCAGCATCACCACGAGGATTGCGATATTGAGTGTCACGAAGGCGGCGATCGTGCCGGAAGGGTTTCCGGTTTTATACGTGGCGACGACGACGACGTTGCCGGCCACGGTCCCGGCGACCGACAGGATGTTCAGCCAGGCGCTTGCGCGACCCTGTTCATGTTCTGCCATAACGTCGGGGATGAGGCCCGCGTAGGCACCTG
>PEFW01000137.1 GCA_002890675.1 Candidatus Methylaffinis lahnbergensis | reverse complement strand
CCAAGCTGAAACATCTCATGCGAAAAGCCGGCGAGAGAACCATCGACGCGACATGGAACCGCCTCGGAACCTCGCTCGACCACTTCTCGCCGCAAGAATGCGCAAACTATTTCAGGAATGCAGGATATGCGTCATGATAAAGTAATCACGCTTAAGGAAAACTTAAGCACGAATCGAAAAATGCGGGCGGCGTGTTATGTTTGCGGCAGGGATTTGCGGAGCGAGCAAGCTGACGATGGATGATTCGGGCAAGCCGGCGAGCAAGGCCGCGCTTTATGGCCTCCTCTCCGACTATGGCCGCAGCTATGCCCGGCCGCTTTATGCGCTTATCGCGGTTGCGGCATTCGGTACGCTGGTGCTCTTGCTATCCAGCGCGCTCGCGCCCTGGCAATCCCTTGGACTGAGCCTTGCCAATACCTTCAACGTCTTCGGCTTCCGGAAGGATTTTTTCGACGCCGCCACGATCGAATGTCTCCCGACGCTCTTGAAAATCCTGGCCGCCGTTCAAACCATCCTCGGCACCATTCTCCTCTTCCTCCTCGGTCTCGGCATTCGCAATCGCTTCCGCATGAAATGAGTCGCGCGCACGCTGGCTTGAGCGGCAACCGAGCGCTGCCTTGCCTCCCCTACCCCGGCGGCGTGGCTTCGAGTTCGAGCGTCCGCGCCTTCGCCGAGTAATGCGAGGCATTGCCTCTCCCCGCGCAAGCATCGCGCGCGAACATGATGAGATGATGCGCGCACAGACCAACGCTCAACACCGGCTCAATCTGCCCGCGCGCCAGGCGGCGCAGGGTAAATTTCCAAAATGTGCGCCGGTAGTCGCCGCGAACCCCGACGATCCAAAGAATCAGGGCTAGGATCGTGAGACCCTTGGCGATGTTGCGCGCCGACCAACGTTGCCGGCTTTTCGGCCGCTTCAAGCGATTGGGCCGGGTCGCGCGCATCTGGTATTCGTAGCGGGCGAACAAAATGTCCGGCCGGTAGGCCTTGGCCATGCAGGTCCGCCACATGGCGAGCACGTCATCGTAAGGCAGCTTGAAATCCACATTCGACTCGCGATCCAGATCCTCGTCGCGGAGCAACCGGTTTTCTTGGTTTAGCCGCTCCCAAAGCGGCGTGCGCGGCAGCGCCTGCAATAGATTGATCGTCGCCATTGGAATCTTGGATTGCTCCAGAAAATCGAGAACCCGCGCGCCTGAATCCTTAGTATCGGTGTCGAGGCCGAGAATGATTCCGGAAACCACCTCCATCCCGTGCCGGTTGATGGTCCGCACGGCATCGAGAATCGGCACAATCAAGTTATGTGCCTTGTCGATGGCTTTCAGGGCCTCGGGTTCCGGCGTCTCGATCCCGCAAAAAATCGTGTCGAACGCTGCCTCACGCATCAAGGCCAGGATGTCCGGCGAACGGGCAATGTTGAGCGTCGCTTCGCAAGAGAGGCTAACGGCATAGCCATTGCGTTTTTGCCATTGAACAAGATGAGGTAAAAGGTCACGCAGAGCGCGCCGATTGGCGATGAAATTATCGTCGACGAAATAGATCGAGCCGTTGACGCCGCAGGCTAAAAGCTTATCGAGTTCCGAAAGGACCTGGTCCGGCGTTTTAAGGCGCGGAACCCGGCCGTAGAGGCCCGGAATATCGCAGAATTCGCACGTATAGGGACAGCCGCTCGAAAACTGAACGCTGCCGAGAAAATAGCGCCCGATCTCGGCGAGTTCATAGGCGGGCGCCGGGAAATCGCAAAGGTCGCGGCGGAACTTGGTTGTCAGCACGATCTGTTCGTGCGGGCGCGAAACGTCGCGGCCGAGCATGCCGATCAACGCGCCAGTCGCATCGCCGAGTTCGCCGACATGGAGATAGTCGAACCCCGGATAGAGTTCAGGACACGCCGACACCGAAGGGCCACCAAGCACCGCCACCTTGCCGAAGGCGTGCGCCCTTTGGCATATATCCTCCATCCGGCGGCGCTGGATATGCATTCCGCTAACGAAGACCGCGTCGGCCCAGGCGAAGTCGTCGGCACTCGCGGGGCCCATGTTTTCGTCGACAAAGCGGACTTTCCAGGTCTTGGGAAGCACCGCCGCGATCACCAGCAGACCTTGCGGCGGCATGAATGCGCGTACCCCGCCGGTCAGCGGATAGGCGTATTCAAAGGTGCCGAACGAAGGGGCGTAGCGCGGAAACACGCAGAGGATTTTCCGCGCACTACCTTGTTGCGCATGAATGTCGCCACGGTCCTTATTCTCGATTTTTTGAGACATGCCTCGGATCCAGAACGCCATCCGCGAACGGCTAGCTTGACCGCAAGTTAATTCGGGGAAGCGCTCTTGCGCAAGGTATCGGCTCCGGGAAAGATGTAAAGCAGGCCTCGCGGAGGGCCGCGGCCAGGTAACCGTCCTCGTTGCTTGCCGCGACTTTCCGCGGCTGGCGTGGAAGATCGGGTTTTTTGGCGCGGGGCTGCGCCGTGCCTGCGACGGAGTTTGCTCCCGCGGGCACCCCCCCGCGATCCAATGGCGAACTTCGCAAAACCGGCAAAACCGCCTTGCCGTGTATGTGGAAAATCCAAAAAATAGTCCAAGAAAACAACAGCTTCCGCTTTCACGCTGGATTCGGCCCCAACCCCTTTCGTCGACATCCTTCGGACTCGAATCAAGGAATTGCGAGAGACGAGCGCTTTGCCCCTGGAGCGTGCCTTCGCCCGGCTGCCGCGCGGCATTTGGCCAGCACTTTTCCTCGCGTATAAGGTTGTGCTAGAGTAGTTGCCTCTAGGTTTTCCGGCTTCTTGCCATTGCAGATCGCGCCCATGTACAGCACCGTCACTCACGGCATCCAGATTACGGTTCTTCCAGAATTCGTGCCTGAACGTTCCGACGCCGCCGAGGCCTCGTTCTGGTGGGCCTACACCGTTGAAATCGCCAACCAGGGCAATATGACCGTGCAGCTCACCGCCCGCCACTGGAAGATCACCGATGGCAACGGCAAGCTCGAGGAAGTGAAAGGCGCGGGCGTCGTCGGCGAACAGCCGGTTTTGAAGCCGGGCGAAACCTTTCGCTACACGTCGGGAACCACTATGACGACGCCTTCCGGCATCATGACAGGAACCTATCGGATGGTGAACGAGAAGGGCGATGTTTTCGAGGCGGAAATTCCCGTCTTCTCGCTCGATTCTCCTTACGCGCGGCGCGTTCTCAACTGACCCGCCGCCGCAATTACGCGCGCGGCCTGGTCGTCTAGGATTGGTGAAGTCGCCGGTCATGCCGCAAGCGAACCACGTGCCGGACGCAACGCTTTGCGAAACGCTCAACATGCTTGAGCGTTTGATCGGTTTCGATACGGAAAGCGCGAAATCCAACCTCGGCCTCGTCGCCTTTGTCGAGGATTACCTCAAATCCCTTCGCGTAGCCTATGTGAAAATCCCCAATGCCGCTGGCGAGAAGGCGGCGCTGTTTGCGAGCATCGGCGGAAACCGCGATGGGGGCATCGTCTTGTCGGGACACACCGATGTGGTCCCCGTGGCAGGCCAGGCCTGGACAAGTGACCCTTTCAAGTTGCGCCGTGAGGCGGACCGTGTTTATGGCCGCGGCGCCTGCGACATGAAGGGTTTCGACGCAATCTGTCTCGCCATGATTCCGGAGTTCCAGCAGGCTCGCTTAACCTCGCCGGTCCATATTCTCCTGAGCTACGACGAAGAAACCACCTGCCGCGGCCCGCTCGACACGATCGCGCGGTTCGGAGCGAATTTGCCGCGCCCCGGCGCCGTGCTTGTCGGCGAGCCCACTTCGATGCAAGTGGCGGATGCCCATAAAAGCGTGGCGGGTTACTCCACCGTCGTTCACGGCCATGAGGCGCATTCCTCGAAGCCAAGTCTCGGCGCAAGCGCCGTCGAGGCGGCTTGCGATCTCGTCACCGAACTCTATCGCTTTGGCGGGGAGCTCGCGGGGCGCGGCGATCCGTCCGGGCGCTTCGATCCACCAGCCTCCACCGTCCATGTGGGCACGATCCAGGGCGGAACCGCGCGGAATATTCTCGCCAAGCTTTGCGCCTTCCGATGGGAGTTTCGCTCTCTCCCCGGCGTTGAACAGAATCTGGCGCTCCGGTGGCTTGAGGAGTACGCCGCCCGTGTCGCGACCCCAAAACTCACGCGCCACGCTAAGGACGCTTTTATCGAAACCTTGACGGAGGTCGAGGTTCCAGGGCTCAAGCCTGAAAGCGGGTCGATCGCCGAGGTTCTGGCTTTGAAAGCCGCGCAGTCGAATCGCACGATCGCCGTGCCTTTCGCCTCCGAGGCGGGCCAGTTTCAATTGGCCAATATGCCGACGGTCGTCTGCGGTCCTGGCTCGATCGGCCAGGCGCATCAGCCGGACGAATATATCGAGATCGCGCAGATCGAGGCTTGCATCGCCTTCATGCGCAGGTTGGCGGAGCAGTTGAGCTGAGTTTCCTGCGCGTTGTACGTCCTGAACGGCATTAGAGCGTGATTACTTTATCATGACGCGTATCCTGCATTCCTGAAATAGTTTGCGCATTCTTGCGGCGAGAAGTGGTCGAGCGAGGTTCCGAGGCGGTTCCATGTCGCGTCGATGGTTCTCTCGCCGGCTTTTCGCATGAGATGTTTCAGCTTGGCGAAGACCTGCTCAATCGGGTTCAGATCGGGCGAATAGGCCGGGAGGAAGATGCGCTTGGCTCC
>PEFW01000136.1 GCA_002890675.1 Candidatus Methylaffinis lahnbergensis | reverse complement strand
ATTTTGCCGGTTATGCCAATAGTGCCGAAAGAAAAGCCAGCATAAATCCTCCATGGCCAATCAGCGAGCAACAAATGAAGCGCATTCGCACTTCTCAAGCCGAGAATTTTTCGTAGCAACGCGGCAAGGTTGAGACCATATCAAAGCCCGAATTGCGCGGCGGGCCCTCAGTTCGAGGCGATCGTGAGGGGAGAAGCCTTGGCCGGCGTGACCTTTTTCTCGTCACGTGGTTAACAGACACGAGTCAGAAGAGTCGGTGCGGGCCGGAATCAAAAAGCCGGGGACGATCATCAGGCCGCACTTGGCGTTTTCATTGTGTGCATGTGTTGCGAAGCGCGATCGACAGGCACAGTTGTCCCGGCCGCCGACATGGCACCTAGACCTCGCTGATCCTAGGAGCTGCGCAAGGTGAGCTCGGCCGTACACATGACTTGCGATCGCGCCTTGGCGACCGCGTCCGGCATTGCGCCCACGGAGGCCGCGTCGAACCACCCCCATTTGGTATTGGCGACCACGATATTGGCGTCGAGCCTAGCCTTCATCGACGGGTCAGTCGTCAATGTGGGACTTCCTACGATAGGCCGCAGCTTCCATAGCACCGCGTCGGATCTGCAGTGGGTGGTCAACGCCTACCTGCTTCCTCTAAGCGCGCTGATGCTGCTGGGAGGGGCGGCCGGCGATCGATTCGGACGACGCTTACTGCTTGTCGTCGGCATTGCCGTATTCGCACTGGCCTCGTACGGCTGCGCGGTCGCCAGCACTTTGACCTGGCTTCTGGTCGCGCGGGGCCTTCAGGGTATGGGCGCAGCCCTCCTGATGCCCAACAGTTTGGCGATTCTGGGCGGCGCGTTTTCGGGGGCTACCCGGGGAAGGGCGATTGGAATCTGGGCGGCCATGGGTGCCGTCACCGGGGCGGCTGGACCCATCCTCGGAGGCTGGCTGATCGACACCGTCGGCTGGCGGGCCATCTTCCTCCTCAATTTGCCGCTTGCCGTGGCGGCCATAGGCCTCGCGCTTGGTTTCGTGCGAGATCCTCCTGCAAACCCTAAGCAGGCGCCGCTCGACCTGCTTGGAGCCCTCCTGGCGACCGCGAGCCTCGGCGTCATGGCGTGGGGATTGACCGTCGGGTCAGGCTCGGATGGGTGGACGACGTCTGCGGTGATCGCGATTGGCGGAGGAGCGGTGCTCCTGCTGGCCTTTCTAGGGGTTGAGGAGCGGCGGGGGGACTCGGCCATGATGCCGCTTACTATGTTTGCTTCACGGCGGTTCATTGGACTCACCATTGTCACGCTATTGCTTTACGGCGCGCTGGGCGGTTTGCTGCTCCTTGTGCCCTATGTGCTGATCAAGGGGGGCTTGTATTCGGGCACGGCGACTGGCGGGGCGCTGCTTCCAATTCCTCTGGTTTTAGCGGTTACGTCGCCATGGATGGGAAAATTGGCCGGCCAAATCGGTGCGCGGACTCCCTTGACCGTCGGGCCGCTCGTCGTGGCGGCCGGTTTCCTGCTGTTGCTTCGTATCAATGGGGCGTCAAGCTACTGGACAACAGTCCTGCCTGCGATCCTGGTCGTGGCCTTCGGTATGGCGGGTGCTGTCGCCCCGCTAACAACGGCTGTACTCGGCTCTGTAGACGCGCGTCATATGGGCTCCGCTTCAGGTTTGAATAGCGCCGTGGCGCGCACCGGAGGCTTGCTAGCCACAGCCCTTTTAGGCGCTGTTCTCGCCGCAAACGGCAGCCGTCTCCTGTTGGCGTTCCACGTCGCCGCCGTTGCCGGCGCAGTAACAGCCTTGGCCGCGTCGCTAAGCGCCCTAATTTTCATCGGAGGTGAGAAGAAGGGCGGGTAATAAGTCGATCTGACACGGCGTCCTCGCTAATGATCTTGTTCATGCCGAGAAGCTCTGGAAGAACGCTATCGCAACGGAGCCCCGCTATGTGAGCATAACGCTTGTGCCCAGACAACATCGACAGCATTGTCGTTCCCAACACGTCGCGTTTTTTCGGCGCGTTCGGGCTCGTATAACCTAGAGGGCAATCCGCAACGAAAGCGTCGAACAGGCCGGCCGCTTTCAGAAAATCGATGAAGAACGGCAATTGCCCAAGTGGCGTCAGCGCCGCCTCGGTATCCCATTCGACATGCACCGGGCCGGCGCAACTGTCGAGGCTGACGCCTTGTGGCGGGCCTTTGTCTTCAACCAGTGGAAACCTTCCTTGGGCGATGATCTTGTGCAAAATTTAAGGATGGCGTTGAAACGCGGTCGCGTCGATTTGAAGAAAGGTGTGAACAATGAGCGATAAATTGACAGTGGAAAAGGAACGGCATGGAGAGGCGACGGACGCTACGATCGAAGCCGTTATCGCCGCCGAGCGCCAGCGCTGTATCAACCGCGTGCTGACCTATGCCGCGCTTCGGGATCAGGCTGCCATCGATCTGGATAAGGCTGCGAGCGGTTCCGGCCCCGAGAAGCCGAGCGAAGGAGCCGCTGAGATCGCCGCCGGAACGACGGCAAGGGCGGTGCCGACCAATGGCTAGCTAGACATCGACGAACGTCTGGCCCAAAGTATTGGGTAGAGGAGGCATGCCGGTGCAATTCACCGTCGGGCTTAAACTGAAAGGGAAGACGGACCACATCGCCGTGGACGCCGAAGATGCGCTCATCGCTGCGCTTAAGGTCAAGACTGAACACCCTGAAGCGATAATCACCTACGTCCGCCAACAAAATCGGCGCGGTGACACGCGTCACCCATCGCATAGGCTCTCCGAAGACAGGCATTGAGAAACAATGCCCGTGGGGGCTTTGTCACATTGCCAAACTGAGCATGAAGCAATTCTGCTGGCACGTCGGGCTTCGGGTCACTTTCGCACCTTGACGAGGCTCCAAAAGCCACTTTTCCGCCCGTGCTTTTGCGACAGCGCAGCGCGATAGGCGTGATGCGGATCGATCGAGCTTGCAGCATCTCCATGCGCCGCGAGCGCATCGAGTTTTTCCAGATACCGAGCCGCATGGCCATACGCGGGAGAGCGCGCCCGATTGAGGATATCGTCCAGAAGGGCGCGATACAAAATCGTGGCCGCCAGCGGATGATCGGGTTCCAATGTTTCTGCCGCCGCCAATAGCGCTTCGTAATGGCGGCCTTCCCATTCGGCGCGCTGATTGAGGACGAGCTTCGCCGCGAGATCGAGACGTGGCCAATTCAGAAAAAACGCCAAGGCGCGATATTTCTGCTCAAAGCCGATCGCGTGAGCGAAAGCTTTGTCGAGCACATCGAATTCGGCAAAATCGGGCAGACGGGCGATATGATCGCGCAACATGTCGATGTCGAGCGTCGTCTCGAAGGTTTTCCATCTCAAGTCTTGCGCCGTTGTACGATCACCCATCGCCTCGAGAATCCGAATTTCCAGGCGCGTGCGGGCGAGATCCGATAGGTCGCGTGGGCTCGATCCATCGGCGAGATCGTCGTAGGTCATGACCTTCAAGCCCGGCCGGCCGCGCTTGCGAACCCATTCGAGCGCTTCGCTATGACGACCGGCGTCGCACAATCGCTCGGCGATCGCCATCGTGTCACGATGCCCGTCCGGCCGGCTCTTCTCGAGGGCGATGAAGGCGTCAACGTCATGCCGGCAGTCGGCGATCGCCTGGCGCAGACGGATGATCCTGTCTGTCTTCGCGCGCCTTTTCCAGTTCCGGTCAGCGTCCTTGATCGGACCGAGGGATCGCTCCGCCTCAACGAGGCGCTCGTCCCAATGATCGACGGCATGCGCCGGCAAGTGCGTGACGACTTCTGGCATGATCGTGGAAAAGAAGCCGTAGTCGTCGGAAACAGTCAGAGCGAAAAGCCGATCCGGGATCGAAGCCTTATCAGCTTGCTCGAGCCGCCCGACAAGATCCGGGAGAGCAGCGGCGGCCTCATGATAGACGTTCTGCAGGCGGCCATTCGAATCGTCGATCCGCTCGAACACTCGATCGGCGGTCGAGAGGAACCGCACGAGCCGGTCGACTGCGGCGTCAGGATCCGCGGACCCGAGTTCCCCGGTGATTGTCGCCAATGTGGCGGCGATGTCTGCCGTGAAAGTCTTGGCTTTTTCCCAGTCGACGAAGGCTTTGGCGCGATCGAGCCCCGCGAGGCGCTTGTCGATGATCGCGGCGACCGCCGCCGGCCCTTTAGTCGCGGCGAGCGCGGCCGCGACGAGCTTCCGGAACGCAGCATTGCGCTTTGCCTCGCCGATCACCAGTCTGGCGAGCTTTTCGGCGCCGAGCTTGACGAGCGCCTCTTCATTCAACGGTGGCTGGCGCGCCATTTCTCATTCCCCTTGATCTCGGTGGCTCGGCGTTTTGCGCGACGGCGCGTCGCGGAGCGATCCTATCATCGCGCCATGAGAGGCTTCAACGCAGCCGCGTGCGACCTGCGAGGGCCAATGTCCCTCTGCAATGGTCTGCGATGCGCCTTGCCGCAGGTCAGCTCCGTTTCGCGCCGTCCGGACTATCTCATTTCGAAGATCGGGTCGGAGCCTTAGTGGCCATCATGTCTTTGGTATCGGCGCAATCCTGCCGGGAGGATGCAGCGGGTACCGAACGAAAAGGAGGCCTGCCACATTCGCGGTGCCGACAATTTCATGCGGAGGGCGTTGTCACATCGTTGAAAGAAGAACACGAGAATTCTGCGTCCCGAATATTTTCAAACGACCGCGACTGCCTCGCGCCACATGTTCATAGCCGACGCGCGAAAGGCTCGGTGCGTCCTTGCAGAAGTGAGATGACGTTGGACGTTGAAAGTGTTGTAGGTGGCTGCGTGAGTTGAGAGAAATCTTT
>PEFW01000135.1 GCA_002890675.1 Candidatus Methylaffinis lahnbergensis | reverse complement strand
CAATGTTGGTCGCGGCGTCGATCGCGCTGTCTGGATGCGGTAAGCGAAGCGCCACCAATCCTACCATGATTTCTTATTCTCAGGTCGGCGTATGCAAAAGCTACGCCACGCAAACCGGCAACGAAGAGAAGGCGAAGCCTGACGAAGGCTTTGTTATCTTCAAAATTGAAACCATTGACAATGCAAAACAGAGCGACACTTTCTACCTCGACCCAGAGCGCTTGATGGTCGACCAAACCACCCCGGAATTTCAACAGAAAGATATATCTCGCCGAAGCCGCCGCTTTATAGATGCGGATCCGAGGTTCGCGCAGGCCATGGGCGTCAAGGGCCTTGCGCGGGCCGCTTTCCCGGCGAACGAAAAAACCGACGTCAACAGCTTTGTTATCGTTCCGCTTCCCCTGAACGTCGGGTTGGGCGGGCCGAACGCCAAGCAATACTCGTTCGACCTCATGTACGACACCACGACTACCGAAGTACAAGTCGGTACTAAAGACGTAGTCACCACAAAAACAAATGCAGCCGTGGACAAGTACTCGGTGGTCGATAACTGCAAGGAGTTAGCATTGAAATAGTAGATATTTTCCACCTCTTGCTCTGGCAGGTTTATGCCAAGTTTCATTGTTCGCCACGCTCATCGTCATGCCCGGGCTTGTCCCGGGCATCCAACCTCGGAAGCCGCGGGTTTGGATGGCCAGGCCCGGCCGTGACGGCGGGGCCGATGGGTTAATCTATTTTGAGTCTTGGTGTCACGCCGGCACATGCGAATGTTGGAATTTGTAAGGTGGCGTTGGCTGAGACCGCCCAGCGGAATCGCCGCCGGCGCGCGCATGGATAAGGAGGGGTACGCTCGGAGCACTTCACGATCGAATGGAATCATTTGATCGAAAGGAATCGCTTAAAATAGATGAGTTGGAGCAGGTCGTTGTCGCCTTTTTTAGGACCTGCTCAAGCTTCTCATTCATGCAATCTCTAAAACCCAATTCGGCCTTCGTTCCGCTGGAAAGCGCACTGGCCCCGCGCAGTGTTGAGCTTACGGCTGTTCGTCTCCTGTCTCGGGCAAGCTTTTGCGTGCGTTTGTGGTGTACGGAACAAAAGCTTGCGTCGGAAGTTTTAGGCGTCAAGGGGGCAAGAAGATGGCGCAACTGGGGCGTGCGAGCCGCGAACCCGCGCAATAGGATGGCGCTCGGTGTCGCGCGCGTGTTCGCGAACCAAACAATCAAACGGTAGTCGCGATGAATTTGACGCAGGAGAATGATCGTTTTCAAGGCGGCGCATTGGCGCCGGACGAGAGCAGATTCGAGAAACCCGAGTTCGGGGACTTCCGAGAAACGGCGTTGTGCGCGCATTTTGGCTGGAAGCTACAAAAAATCTTCCCCGTGCCGTCAGGCGGTTCCGAGCCGGAAATTGTCCGCATCCTCCTGGGGAAGATTCGAGCAAAGCTCGACAAGCCGCCCGTTCCTGGAGATGGGTGAGAAATTGGCAATCGAGGAATTGATTGGGGCGCGCGCGCTATCCATGCAGCAGGCTTAACGCTTCCTCGTGAATGCGGCCGTTGCAAGAGGCGACAACGTCGCCGCCTCTTGCCGGACTGCCGCCGTCCCAGCACGTCACAATTCCGCCGGCACCTTCGACGATCGGCACCAGGGCAACAATATCGTGGGCTTTGAGGTCCGGTTCGATCACGCAATCGACGTGGCCCGCCGCAAGCATCGCAAAAGCGTAGCAATCGCCGCCATAGCGCGACAGGCGCGCCCTGGCCTCGATCCGGCGGAATGCCTTGAGCTTTACGGTGGAGTACAATAACGGCGATGTTGTCATCAGCGTGGCCTGCGCGAGCGTCTCGCAGCGCGTGGTGGCGAGCTTGCGTTCCGTCATCCGATGATCGCAACCAGGACCGCGCCAAACCGCGCACCTCCCATCGCCGGTAAAACGCTCCAGGGTGAAAGGTTGAACCATCATGCCATAGACGGGGCAGCCATTGTGCAGAAGTCCGATGAGACTCCCCCACACCGGCATGCCGGCGATAAAGCTCTTGGTGCCATCGATCGGATCGAGCACCCAAACATATTCCGCTTCGCTTTGAACCGGACCGAATTCCTCGCCGATGATGCCGTGATGTGGGAACGTCGCCTGGATGAGACGCCGCATCGCCGCTTCCGCGGCACGGTCCGCCTCCGTCACGGGATCGAACATGCCTCCGGCGTTTTTGTCCTCGGCGCGGAGCGAGGTACGAAAGAATGGCAGAATCGTATCGGCCGCGACATCGGCAAGCTTCTCGACGAAAGCGGCGAAATCCACGGTTGTCATTGGCTGCCGGTTCCGGTCACGAAGGCCGCTAGCCGCTCGTTGCCACGAAGGCCAGCTGGCCGCAAGCCAAAATCCGGACTCTCGTCCGGCGCGGCGTCCGCCGCGCGCTCGAAAATCCGCGACAGGCGGGCTTCAAAATGAAACGGACCGTTCGGTTTAAACCAGCAGGTCCGCGTTAGATTTTTTCTTGCGTCCGCGCGGCGATCATTCGCTTCAGCTCGAGCAGGCACGATCCGCAACTTGTGCCGGCATTGAGCCGCGCGCCCACCGCTTCCGTCGAACATGCGCCGTCGGCGATCGCCGCCAAGATGGCCCGCGATTTCACGCCAAAGCACGCGCAGATTGTGGGGCTTGCGTCGAAGTCGGCGGAAGCGCTTCCACCCGCCAAAAGAAAACGGCGCGCGGCGCCGTCAAGCCGCTCCAGCCGCCATGCCTCGGCCAGACCGCTCCATGGCGGAACTTCTCCCTCGCCGATCGCCGCGATGACCTGATCGACAAGACTTTCGTCGTTCTCTGGAAAAATGCCGAAACTATCGCCCGGTTCATAATCGAGACCGGCGTCTGAAATATCAAACTCGACGTGATAGGTGGCCTTTTCCGATCCTTCGCGGTTGAGCCTCTTGCGTCCGGCAAACACCGCTTCGGCCGGGGCGTTTCGCGAACGCCCCGGACGGATATCGGCGTCAAGCGCCTTCGCGGCTGTCTTGGCGTCGGCTTTTGCCTTGGCTTCGTCCGGGTCTGTCGCGCCGCCGCCCATTTCCTCGACGGGGCGCCGGGCACGCAGAGGTTCAGGCGGTCTTCCGCCTGCGCCGCGATGGCATTGGCATAGTCCGCAATTGTAGCCGCATTGACCGCAGTCCTGTTGCCCCATCGCGGCCATCATGCGTCGCCGTACAGGGCAGCCGCCGGCAAGCTTCATTCGCGCGCCGAGCGGCAAGGTCTGATCGTGCCAAGGCGCGCCGTCGTCCGCCAAATCCGACGCCGCTGCTGCCGGGGCAAGAAAAACCGGCAGCCGGGCGAGCCGGTGCAGGCTATGAGCCCGGCCCGGATCGACGATGCCCGCCATTCGAGGCCCGCCTCTTCCACCGCCGCTTTGCCCCTTGCAAGCGGCCTTCGGAAATTCCCGAGATCAGAAGGTTCTGCCAGACGGTTAGGCGGATATGGCCGTCGCCGAGATCGCGCGCGATTACCGCGAGCGCGCGTATTTGCGCGCAGCTCATCTTGCCGACGGGGAGCACGACGCCGAGATCGAAAAGACCCGGCTGCTTTTGCGGATGCGCGCCAATATGCGCCTGCCGGTCTTGCGCCGGGCGCGGCCGGATGTGTTTTGCGTCGACGCGCGCAATCGGGCGGCCGAGCTGTTGCTCGACCTTGGCGAGAAAACCGTTAAGACTTCCCGCCTCGGCCGCATAGCGGTCGAGCACATATTTCAGCCTCGCCTTGGTACGGTTGGTGCGGTCTCCCTCGGCAATGTAGACGCGCACGATCGCGTCGGCGACCTCGGCGGTTTCGCGGGGCTTGACGACGGCGCCGGTCTCGCGCGCCAGATCCCGGTGCCCAGTGATGCCGCCGACAACAAGCTTGAACCAGATGCCGGGCGTGACCCCCGCGCCATCTTCGACCTCCACCGCCTGAAAGCCGATGTCGTTGGTGTCCTCGAGCGTCGGAATGGCACCGCCGCCGTCGAAGCCGACGTTGAACTTGCGGGGCAGACCGTAGAGCGTGCGCTGATTTAAAATGTGGAAGTGCCACGCGCGCGCATAGGGGCGGGTGTCGATTAATGCGCCTGGATCGATACCTGCCGTGGCGTCGCCGGTCACATTGCGGATGTTGTCGGCGCCGGCCCCGCGCGAGGTGAGGCCCAAATCCTGCACCGCCTCGATGACATGGATCGCGTCCTTCGCCGCGACCTCCCGGAATTGCAGGTTGGCGCGGGTGGTCAAATGGGCATATCCGCCGCCGAATTTTTCGGCGAGTCCGGCTACTCCCCCGAACTGCCAATGCGACAGAATGCCATTGGGGATGCGCAGGCGGCACATGTAACTGTCCTGCGCCGGCGCGAGATAGAAGAGACCGTAAAACCGCCAACGGAAATTATCGGCCGCCTTTGGATATTCGTCGCGCGCGGCCTGGCCGCGCATCGGACCGGTCGACGAACATGGCGACGGCCCGCGCGACCGAACGGCTCACCTTGAACATTTGTTCGAGAACGTCGCGGCTGGGGCCAATGCGCAGATCCCGGCTCAACGAAGCTCCATGGGTTTATGGACGCCTTCTTGTACGTTGCGGGCCAGCGAACTATTTTCATCCGAAGGCTGCCCGCGCGGCCGGTCGTTTTCGATCTAGCCTTTTTAGCCGACTTGGGTGAGGGGTCAGTTCTCTAATCGCGGCCTTTGTGTCAACCGATTCTGTAAGCCTCTCGTGTGTGGGGCATCTGCCGGGTCATGGTTCTCTCCGCGGTCGGCGCATGGCCGCCGCATGATGGGCAGACGGGGATCGGCCTTCCAAGGTTTGAAGCGCGGTCCGCGTG
>PEFW01000134.1 GCA_002890675.1 Candidatus Methylaffinis lahnbergensis | reverse complement strand
CTTGAAGCATCGATGAATATCGGCGTAGGGCGGGATTTCCTCGACATCGCCGGAGGCTTCAAAGATCGTGATTGCCGCTGTTATGTGTGCAAGATCGGCGCGAACTTGCGCGAGTCTCTTTTCATAGTTCGCGATTGCGGCTATGATTTCCGCTCGCTTTGAGCAAGGCCGGCCTCTGACAAGTAATGCGCATAAATTTTTGCAGCGTTTGAGATTCCAATAAGTCGTGTCCGTGCTGCTTGCCGAACCTTTCGCCGGCGTGCGCCTGCACGTCGCACGCTGGCGGCAGCCAATAAGCGGCGGAGCTCGTGCCGTCAATTGATGGCGTGGGGACCCCTCTCTCCGCAAAGGGGCGTGCTCTTCAAAAAGTGTTACCGCCAAGCGTGGCCCGCCTCACGCGGGGACGGCGAAAGTACCGGGGCTGTTCGCGGTGGCACGCCATTCCGGAGTGCGGTTCTTGCTCGCTTCGGACAAAGCATGCCGTACGCCATTAACGTCGAAATCCTTGGTATAGGCCGGCGTGCCGGGTTGTTGGCGCCAAGACTCGTCAAGCCCCCCGGTATCAACGCCGTCGAAGCCCAGTTCGTCGACGAGCTTTAACACAACGGCCTTGGCCGCGGCGTCGTCGCCCGCAAGGGGCAAGGCAATGCGCCCGGTCCTGCCCGCAGGCTTGCCCTTCTCCATTAGGTGTCGGGCGTAAATGTTGTTGAACGCCTTGATCACCGGCCGGCCCAGCTGCTGCTCGACCCACCGGCTTTCCGGCAGGCCCGCCTCGATTCCTTCAATGCGGCCGTCGCGTTGGCGGGGGTAGTAGTTGCAGGTATCGACGACGACCACCGCGGCCGGCGTCCCGGCGAACAGGTCGGCCGGGAGGCCGGCCACATTTTTCAGCGGAATCGTGACGACCACGAGATCTACGCCGCGAACCGCTTCACGGACCGGAACAGCGGTCGCGCCGGTCTCAACGGCTAAGGCGGAGAGTGTCTCAGGGCCTCTGGAATTTGCGACGAAAACCTCATGTCCGAGCGCGGTGAGGCGACGGGTAAGCGTACCGCCGATTTGGCCAGCGCCAATAATACCAATCTTCATATCTTCGTCCTCGGTGCAATCGTAATTGTCCGCGTCAGCTCTTTGCGAGATCACTTGGCTTCGAGAATTGTCCGTCCGATCAGCGCGTCGAGACGGCCGCGCACTTCCGGCACCCGGCGCTCGAAATCGAGGGCTGACAATTCAGCGCCAAATTCATCGATCAGCAACTGCCGGAAATCGGCCTTGACCTCGTCATGGCCGGATTTACCTGCAAGATGCCGCAGAACATCTATTGTGGATTGGCTAGTCACCGGCTGAACCTAGCCGGTGCCTTGCAGTCGGACAACCCGGAAGCACAAGCAATGCAGAGATTTCTACAAGCCGATCCACGCGGCAAGCCCAGCCATGTGCCAGAGTGAGCGTATAGGTCCGCTTAGTTTACCGCAGCCGCAGCATCAAATCGCGTGTCGCGATCTCCTCGGCGGCGGGAAGAGTCTCGCTATCGACCTTACTGTCGCCGCCCCTCAGGCCCCGTCTGTGGCCGAAGGTTAGGGCAGATCGTCCGCTCGCAAAGCTTGCGGCAAAAAAGCTCGAAGTCATGCGTCTCGTTGCGGCTCGTGATGGTGTCCAGACGGTACTCGAAGATGTCCGGCTCAAGCTGATACGCGGAGCGCACGCGCGTATCGGAATACTTCTCGGAACGCAGCTCCCGCATGAACGCGGTCGGCGAGATTCGCTTCCCACCTAATTTAATTTCTGCCGCCAAGACTCTCCCCAAAAGGGTCAATCTCGTCGATTCCGTGATGTCAGCGATATGTCCGGTTAGCGGGTAATCTCGGAAATGTCAGTTCGGTATTGATGCCGTTCGCATGGACGTGAATCAAGCTCCCCAAACTTGGTTTCGACCTTGCGATCGGTCAAGCACGGAAAGCATTGATCGGTTCATTGGGCGCGAAACCACAGAGCACGAAAAACAGTATTGTTATGGAGCCAAAAGCTTTCTTCAGCTTTGCGAAAGTCTTGAGCTTAAACCGGTTCGTCGATCAAGATGTCGTCAAGGCAGGATTCTTTTTCGAAGCCAGCGTCGGAGCGATGGAAGTGGCTATGTGGCTCCTTGTCTGGCTCGTCAAAGACGAACATTCCGTACAGGCCGAATTCGTCCGTGTCCTTGAAATGGACGCCGTAGCGAACCTCGGCGAAGTGGGGAACCTGCACACGCTGAATGTGGCGGTTTCGTAAAGTGCTTCCTCTGCGCCCAAGGCAAGGCCATTGTCCTTGCCACGCCGATAAGCGTAAAATTCGTCAATCGCGTTTTTCAGCCTGTTTTTGAATCGAGTATCCTTGAACCGCTGCACATATTTTTCAAGATGCGCCAAGTCGTCACCGCTCGTCGCGCTGGTTCGACCCCAGTTTATTGCCCCCCAGTTCTCATTGAGTGCAATTTGAAGCGCCTGAAACCGGATGATGTCTCTGAAATGGCGCTCAACCTCGTCATATGAATTCATGCTCAACCCGTCGGCATGCAGAACGTGGTCGCGCGTGCCGACCAAATCGAAATCCGCGTAAAAAGGATATTGCTCACAGAGTTTGGCAAGCTGGGCGCGCTGATCGCTGCGGTCGGCGGCGCTGATCGCAACAGCTGTATCGTATGCCTCTTTGTAAATCAGAAGGTATCGGTCGGGATCGCGCCGCAACATCCAGTTGGCAAGCTCACGGCGCAGCACACGCAACACGAAATCGCGATCTTGCGCCGAGTTACGAGACAGCTCTTGAAGCGAAGGCCTCAATACCCGCACGCAGAATAAAAATCCGGCAATGAGCCCGACAACCACAGCGCATGCCACCCAAAACCAATACACAATCTGTCCCCTTCGTTAGGGGCAAAGCGTAGCATTTGACCACACAGGCCGTCGAGAGTCGCGCTTAGGCAGCTTCTTTTTGGAAGCCGGACGCTGACTCTTCGGTTTTTGGGCCACGACACACTTCTCCATTAACGAATCGGAGAAGACGTCGGATTCCTATTTGTTTTCGCTTTGGGATGGCTCGTCAATCGGTGTTTGCGACTGAAGCGACCCGCGTGACGGAGCAAATGTTCATCATCGCCGCAAAAGCCCTGGCGGAGCAGGTCACGGACGAGAACCTCTCGACAGGGCTGATCTACCCGCCACAAAGCCGAATTCTCGACGCTTCGCTTCATGTGGCCGGCCGGGTCGCCGAATATATCTTCGATCAGGGACTTGCCCGGTGCCGAGGCCGGATGATATTGCCTCGCTAATCCGCGCCCGTACCTACCATCCTGCACCCGGAGTAGTGACGACGGCAACCCGCATCGCCGAATTCATGTTCGAGAAAGGTCTGGCGCAGGCCGAGCGGCCGCATGACATTCGTGCTTGGATTGAAGGTCAGATCTATCAACCGCAGTACTGATCAACTGATTTGCGCAGCGACTGCTTTTCTGCAAGTGAGGAACCTCATGACTGCTTCACCAATAGATACGGCCCAAACTTGTAAACCGCCGGCTGCAGGGAGCCGGTGAATTGGCCATCAATCATGTCGGAGTGGTCGGTCTCGGCCATATGGGACACGCTTTTGCCGTCAACCTTACCGAAGACGGCTATCAGGTGATGGTTTATGACCGAAACCCGGAGCGGACAACGGCACTGCGGGCGAGCGGCGCCAGCGCTGCCGCGCGGCTGGGCGATCTTGCCGCTTGCGATGTGGTGCTTACCTCCCTGCCCGACGATGAAGCGCTCGCCGCGGTCGCGCTCGGACCTTCGGGATTGGTGGGCATTCTGTCCCCGACGGCTGCTCATATTTCCACGAGTACGGTCAGCCCCACCTTGTCTCGCAGTATCGCCGAGGCGCATGCGCACCGTCGCCAGGACTATATCGCCGCACCAGTGCTCGGCAACCCGGAATTCGCGCGGGATCGGAAGCTCTTCTTACTTGCCGCAGGCCCGCCCTCGGGACTGGAAAAGGTCCGCCCGCTGCTCGAGCGCCTCGGTCAGCGCCTGTTCGTGATCGGCGAAGACGCTGCATTGGCGAACCTTTTCAAGCTCGCCGCCAACGTCCTCACCGCGACGACCCTCGAATGCATGGGCGAGGTGTTGGCCCTATTGCGAAAAGGCGGCATCGACAGCCACCTCGCTTTCGATGTCCTCACCAATTCGCTGTTCGATTCCCGAGTCCATAAAAGTTATGGCGGGAAGATTGTCGACGGGCGCTTCAGCCCGCCCGGAATGGCAGTGCCGCTAGCCATCAAGGATCTGCGGCTCGCGCTGGCCGAAGCCGAACGCACGGCCGTGCCCATGCCCGCTGCAAGTCTCGTCCACGACCACCTCGTCGCAATGATGGCTCGCGGATGGTCCGGGCTTGACTGGTCGGCCCTCGGTCTGCTCGCGGCGGTTGAGGCGGGCCTAAACGACGGCCGCTGAAGTGGCACCGTGGACAGACACGCGGGGGACAGACACGCATGGCCGGGCACGGTGTCGGCGGAAGCTGAAGGCCCGATGGGGTGCGTGCCGCCGCCGCCGGTCGACAATTATTTCGCAACCGTTGCAGCGAGTGGAGACAGGAAATCGACGGCAGACAACGAAGCGCTATGGCCTATCGAGAAGCGCGAGAAAAGTCTGCGGGAGAAACATACCGACGCCATGAAAAATTGGCGCGTGGAATCCGCGGCCTGGGGGCGGAAAAGCGCAAGATCGAGGGCAATGGCAAAATCGGTCTCGAAGAGCGCAGGGTTCTGTTGGCCGCGCTTGACGAGGAACCCAGGAGGCCACTCTCACCTTTCCTCACTACCGGCGATATGACGGTTGAAGGACTAACGAAAAATTGGCCAAACGCACACGCAGCGCTTGGCGTGTTCACCGCGGAAGGGGAAACCTTCACGGCTGGCCACGGGATGAATGATACGGTTTCCGGCTGATTGACTCGACGTTGAAGGGGATTCACACGGCCTTGCGAAGCAGATAAGCTTAGGCGCCATGAGTCGGGAGATTGGGACACATGGCGACGGTCTGGGATCATTTGAGTGTTGAGGAGTTGGAAGAGCGGTTTGTCGGATGTGAGGATGCCACCGCATCGCGGCACTTCCAGGTAATCTGGCTTTTGG
>PEFW01000133.1 GCA_002890675.1 Candidatus Methylaffinis lahnbergensis | reverse complement strand
GCCCAAGGAACCTACTATGATTCGACTGGCGCGCTGCGTGCGCATTCCGTCGGCCGAGCCAAGCCTTCGCCCGCGGGCTGGCCGCCGGATCGCTGATGATCGAGGCGCTTTGCGGCCGACGGCCGGATAACAAAGCTTGGCGCGAGGCGTAGCTCTGCTCGCGCCCGGCATTTTGAATTGGGGCCGGCCTAAGGACATGATTTTGTCGGATCGTTTATCCGCGAAGGTTCTCCACTTTTTGAACTTATGCTTGGAGAGCGAAGACGGCCTGGATCAAAACGCCGGCATTGATCCCGCGGCGCATTTGCGTTCGCTCGGTACAGCGCCGGTCTTGCTCGGATGGCATCGCGAGTGATGATGCTCACGCTACTCCGAGTATCGACCCGTGCCAACGTGCGCTCGGGCGTGGCAAAGGACGGATCGAGAAGCGCGGCAAGTCTGCCGTCGCCATCGGCGCGGTGGTTTTGTTGCGAAAGACAGAATAATTTCGTGGCATTCCTTTTCTTCGCCATGCAATTGAAAGAATAAAGTCCGCCAATTTGCGTATAGGCACTGCAGATCCACGTATTCGCCATAGACAACGCTCTCGACCCGAGTTCCATGTTTTGACTCTTCCCAGGGCGGCTGGGTCTGATCATCAATGTACGCGTAGGCGCCCTTCACTTTGCTTTTCGAGGAATCGCCCGGCCAAACCGCCGGGCATTGCACGTTGCGAGCGAGCGCCAGAACGCAATTTAACCAGCGAGAAGAAGAGCAAGCGGCAGGCGATATTAGAAGCAGCGATCCAACCCCGCATCCGCGAGCCGAGGTCAAGGGCAATGCCGAACCCGGCCGATACAACGATTTCGAGGTCGCGTTGGGGCAAAGGCACGAAGTCGCCATGGCCATCCCTTGCCAAAAGCGGCGTGCCTCGGCCGAGGAAAGCCCCGTGCTCATTGAGAAAGGGGTAGAGCCCCTCCTCGCCGGTGCTGGCGAACCTAAATTCACGAGTTGAAGCCTTGTTCGTTTCCTAGTCCTGTCATGAGTATGTGTCATTTGGGACACAACATATACTAACATTACTTTCAATTATTCGTCTCGCCCTCGCCACCGGTTCTTACACCGTACGGAGGGAAGCTTGGTCTTTTGGGCAGCGCGCCGGCAGAAACGCGGCAGCAGCATTTTGCGAAGCCCGCTACGGCTTCTCCTCGACCCCGGTCAGGCTGCCCAAGCCGTCGCCGCGCTTGCATCGCTTGGCGCAAGCTCATAGATGAAAATGGCCAAACCTTCCCTCGCTCGCACCGCGTGGCACCGGGCGATTTTTGAGAGCTTTCATGCAAGATCATCCAGCCGGACGGGAGGGCTTTCACGCGACCACGATCATTATGGTCAAGAAAGGCGGCCGCACGGTCATCGGCGGCGACGGCCAGGTCTCGATCGGGCAGACCATCGTCAAGGGCAATGCAAAGAAAGTTCGCCGGCTCGCCAAGGGCGAGGTGATCGGCGGCTTTGCCGGCGCGACCGCCGACGCCTTCACGCTGTTCGAGCGCCTTGAGGCGAAGCTCGAACAATATCCGGGCCAGCTCATGCGCGCCTGCGTGGAGCTCGCCAAGGATTGGCGCACAGATCGTTATTTGCGCAGGCTCGAGGCGATGATGCTCGTCGCCGATGCCGAGGCGGCTCTCGTTCTAACCGGCACCGGCGATGTGCTCGAACCCGAATCCACCGGCGATGGTAGCGTGATGGGAATCGGGTCTGGCGGCAATTATGCGCTTGCCGCGGGCCGGGCGCTGCTTGCAACCGGTCTCGACGCCGAGGCGATTGCCCGCCGCGCGCTCGAAATCGCGGCCGGCATTTGCGTCTATACCAACGATCATTTCGTGCTCGAATCGATTGCCTCGAAATGACCGCGCGGCAACAGGAAAGCCTCAAATGACCGATTTTTCTCCGCGCGAGATCGTCTCCGAGCTCGACCGTTTCATCGTCGGACAAAAGGATGCCAAGCGCGCCGTGGCGATCGCCCTGCGCAACCGCTGGCGCCGCCTGCGCCTTGAAGGCGCGATGCGCGACGAGGTGCTGCCGAAGAACATTTTGATGATCGGGCCGACCGGTTGCGGGAAAACCGAGATTTCGCGCCGCCTCGCCAAGCTCGCCGGCGCGCCCTTTCTGAAAGTCGAGGCGACGAAATTCACCGAGGTCGGCTATGTCGGCCGCGATGTCGAGCAGATTGTCCGCGATCTCGTCGAGACCGCGATCATGATGGCTAGGGAAGAAAAGCGCAAGGCGGTCGCGGCGCGCGCGCAGCTTGCCGCCGAAGAACGGGTCTTGGATGCTCTCGTCGGCGCCGCGGCGTCGGCCTCCACGCGCGATAGTTTTCGCAAAAAGCTGCGCGCGGGAGACCTCGATGACAAGGAAATCGAGATCGAGATTGCTCAAGCCACGTCCTCGATGCCGATGTTCGAATTGCCCAACATGCCGGGCTCGGCGATCGGCGCGATTTCGATCGGCGATATTTTCGGCAAATCGCTCGGCAATCGTGCGAAACCGCGGCGCACCACGGTCAAGGACGCCCATGCCCCCTTGATCGTCGAGGAAAGCGACAAGATGATCGATCAAGACCAGATCGTTCGGGAAGCGGTCCGCGAAGTCGAAAACAACGGAATCGTGTTTCTCGACGAGATCGACAAGATTTGCGCGCGCGAGGGGCGTGGCGGCGGCGATGTCTCGCGCGAGGGCGTCCAGCGCGACCTCTTGCCGCTTATCGAAGGCACCACGGTCGCGACCAAGCATGGCGCGGTGAAGACCGATCATATTTTGTTCATCGCGTCGGGCGCCTTCCACGTGTCGAAACCCTCCGACCTCTTGCCCGAATTGCAGGGCCGGCTGCCGATCCGCGTCGAGCTCTCGCCCCTGAACGAGGACGATTTCCGCCGCATCCTCACCGAAACAGAGGCAAGCCTCATCAAGCAATACGAAGCTCTTCTTCGCACCGAAGGAGTCGAGCTTTCATTTATGCCGGACGCGATCAGCGCGGTGGCGAGGATCGCGGTGCAAGTCAATTCCTCGGTCGAAAATATTGGCGCGCGGCGGTTGTGGACGGTGATGGAGCGCATCCTTGCCGAGGTGAGCTTCACCGCGTCCGACCGTTCCGGCGAGAGGATCGAAATCGATGCGGCATTCGTCGAGAAAAACATCGGCGACCTCGCAAGGAACGTCGACTTGAGCCGGTTCATTCTTTAGCAGTTAATTCCTCGATCGGTCCTAAAGGTCTACAGAGGTTGGCTCGATTTCGGCTAATTGGCCCAATTCTTTCAGGGCAGGGCTTGCGATGTAGACCATTCCGCCCCAGGCAGAAACCGGCAATATCAATCCTGTTCGAGTCAGCGCTGCCGCAACTTCGTTGCATTCATCGGATGAGAATTTGCTCGAGAGACTTTCTCTAATTTTCTTCCAGAACTCGTTTGGTGTTTCGTTCATGATGTGATAGGCAGCGCCGAGAAAGAGAATCTCATTTCTTGTGAGTGTTTGGAGAATGTTGGCCCATTTTGAAAATTTGTCATATTCAAACTTCTTGTTGCGCTTCAATCCGAAAATGACCTGAGCTAACAAGCGCAAATTTTGGCGCGCGGCTCCAGCGTCAACAGCACTCGAAAAACGAAGCAGCATCTGTACCAATTCGTCCGCGTCTTCATTCGCGAATTTGATGTCTTCGGTCTTTCCCTTCGCGACTTCCTCTATCAGTAAATCAATTGCCGCTCGTTTACGACGCTCCGATGCCCTGCTAACGGCAAGCCCAAGTGTAGACGATCCAGGGATGCCCAGTGCCGCCAGGAGGTCCGAGACTATAGCTGTGACGCCCGCTCTGTTCAAGCTCGCCTCCGCTCAAACGTGCAAGTATGTATCTCGTGCAAGGATGTATCTACTGTCTATAGGCATTGCCCTTGCCACCCAGTGTAATAAAGCATGCTTCTAGCCGACCTCAGGAGCCCCTATGGCATGGCAAAGTTCGTTGAAAGGGTTTTTTCCGGCGTGCAGCCGACGGGCAATCTGCATCTTGGAAATTATCTCGGCGCGATCGCGAAGTTCGTGGACCTGCAAAAAACCCACGCCTGCATCTATTGCGTCGTCGATCTCCACGCGATCACGCTGCCGCAAAAGCCGGAGGAATTGAAGGCGAGCATAAGGGAAGTGACGGCGGCGTTCATCGCCTGCGGCATCGATCCAAAAAAACATATCGTGTTCAACCAGAGCCAGGTTGGCGAGCATGCCGAGCTCGCCTGGGTGTTCAATTGCGTGGCGCGCCTCGGCTGGCTCAATCGCATGACGCAATTCAAGGATAAAGCGGGAAAAGACCGCGAGAACGCCTCGGTTGGGCTTTATGCCTACCCTTGTCTGATGGCCGCTGATATTCTTGCCTATCGCGCGACCCATGTCCCGGTTGGCGAGGACCAAAAGCAGCATCTCGAACTCGCCCGCGACATCGCCCAAAAATTCAATCTCGACTTTGCCGCCGCGATCGCCGCCCATGGTCACGGCGATGCGTTCTTCCCTTTGCCCGAGCCGCTGATCCAGGGGCCTGGGACCCGCGTCATGAGTCTCCGCGACGGCTCCAAAAAAATGTCGAAGTCGGACCCTTCGGATTATTCGCGGATCAATCTGTCCGACGACGCCGACACGATCGCCCAAAAAGTCCGCAAGGCGAAGACCGACCCGGAAGCGCTGCCGTCCGCTATCGAAGGCCTCAAGCAGCGGCCTGAAGCCGAAAATCTCGTCGGCATTTTCGCCGCGCTCAACGGCGAGACGAAAATCGATGTCTTGAAGACCTTCGGAGGTGGTAATTTTTCCGCCTTCAAATCGGCGTTAGTCGATCTCGCGGTGGCCAAACTCGGCCCGATCGGCGCCGAGATGAAACGCCTGAAGGACGACCCAGCCTTTATCGACGGCGTTCTCGTCGAGGGTGCCGGGCGCGCACGTGCGGTGGCCGCGAAAAACATGGCTTGCGTGAAGGATATTTTGGGGTTTGTGCGTTAACGCGATCCTGAGCACGTCATACCATTTCCGGTTGATTAGTTCGGAGCGATCCGCTTTGGCCACCAATGGAAGCCCGTTCGGCTCTGGATTTGCTCGCGCTGCTCTGAGAGGGCGATGCACTGGGCGGCGATTTTCTCGTCGAG
>PEFW01000132.1 GCA_002890675.1 Candidatus Methylaffinis lahnbergensis | reverse complement strand
AACATCGTTCCCCTTTCACGACGCGCCTGCGCCAACTCGACGTTCTGGAGAACAAGCACATCCCGGCGCGGTACCTGCGTGCGAGCCACATCCAGCGCCTGGAACTTGTGCGCGGTCTCATGGACTCCGACGGCACGATCTCGCCGGACGGAAAGCGCTGCGAGTTCTCCAACACCGACAGCCGGCTCGTTGAGGGTCTCGTCGAACTGTTGCACGGCCTCGGATACAAGTCGAGTGTCTACTGGGCGAGATCGCGTCGCCGCGTGATCGGAGGACAAGATCGCGACTGCCTGGGCTATTGGCGTGTGTCATGGACGGCCTATGCCGAGGAACCGATGTTCAGGCTCTCACGGAAGACCGCGCGCATGCGCTCGATCGAGAACGCGCGACCGTGGAAGAGCCGGCGGCGGCGGATCGTAAATATCCAGCCGGTGGCAAGCATGCCCTTGCGCTGCATCTCGGTCGATTCTCTCAGTCACCTCTATCTCTGCGGAAAGGGATTCATTCCGACTCACAACACCGAGGCGGGCAACAATTGGATCGGCTATGTCATCCACTATGCCCCGGGGCCGATGCTCGCGGTGCAGCCGACCGTCGAGCTCGCCAAGCGGTTCTCGCGCCAGCGCATCGATCCGCTGATCGCGGAGAGTCCGGCGCTCCGCGACCGGGTCAAGCCGCAGCGCGCGCGCGACGCCGGCAACACCATGCTGTCGAAGGAGTTTCCGGCAGGCCTCCTGGTCATCACCGGCGCCAACAGCGCGGTGGGCCTCAGGTCGATGCCGGCCCGCTATCTGTTTCTCGACGAGGTCGATGCCTATCCGCCGTCCGCCGGCGAGGAAGGCGATCCCGTCGCCCTCGCCGAGGCGCGCACCCGCACCTTCGCGTGGCGGTCGAAAATCTTTCTCACCTCGACCCCGACGATCCATGGCGTCTCGCGCATCGAACGCGAGTTCGAGGCAAGCGACCAGAGGCGGTTCCTCGTGCCGTGCCCGCATTGCGGTCATGACCAGGCGCTCCGGTTCGAGCGGCTTCGCTGGGAGAAGACAAAGCCCGAGACCGCGCACTATGCCTGCGAAGCCTGTGAGGGAGCGATCGAGGAGCGCCACAAGACCGCGATGATGGCCGCGGGCCGCTGGCAGGCGGCCGCCACGCCGGCAGATCCCGGCACCATCGGGTTTCATCTGTCCGCCCTCTATTCGCCAGTGGGCTGGCTGTCCTGGACCGGCATCGCCCGGATGTGGGAGGCCGCGCAGGCAACCGACGAGGCCAAGCGCAGCTTCCAAAATAGTGTCCTCGGTGAGACCTGGATCGAGACCGGGGAAGCGCCCGATTGGCAGCGGCTCTACGAGCGGCGCGAAGCCTGGCGGATCGGCACGGTGCCGGGCGGCGGCTTGTTCCTGACCGCCGGCGCGGACGTCCAGAAGGACCGGATCGAGGTCTCGATCTGGGCCTGGGGGCGCGGCCTGACCAGCTGGCTCGTCGACCATATTGTGATCGCTGGCGGTCCGGAGCGCCAGGCGAGCTGGGGCGAACTGACGGGCCTGCTCGGGCGGACCTGGCCGCATGCCCATGGCGCGCGGCTTGGCATCGCCAAGCTCGCCGTCGACACCGGCTATCAGGCTCCCGCCGTCTATGCGTGGGCGCGCGGGGCCGGGTTTGCCCAGGTCGCACCGGTCAAGGGCGTCGAGGGGTTCAACCGGGCCGCGCCGGTCGCCGGCCCGAGCTTTGTCGATGCGACGGAACGCGGCCGCAAGATCCGCCGTGGTGCACGGCTTTGGACGGTCGCCGTCGCGACCTTCAAGTCCGAGACCTATCGCTATCTCAGGCTTGCCGCTCCCACGGATGAAGACATCGCCGCGGGCGCCACCGCCCCGCCGGGCTTCATCCATCTTCCGCGGGGCGCGGAAGCCGAATGGATCAAGCAGCTGGTCGCCGAACAGCTGGTGACCGTGACGACGCGGCGCGGGTTCCAGAAACTCGAGTGGCAGAAGCTGCGGGAACGCAACGAGGTGCTGGACTGCCGGGTCTATGCGCGCGCGGCCGCCTGGATTGCCGGAGCGGATCGGTGGTCCGGAGCGAAGTGGCGCGGCCTCGAGGACCAGCTCGGGCCCGGCCAACCCGATGGCCATCGCGCCGGGGATGAACCGCCTCCCGTGACGGCGGGCCTGCTGGCGCGCGCGGCACCCGCGACCGGCAACCGCCGCTCCACCTGGCTCGCTGTGGACAAAGGATGGTTGAAATGACTTGGACCTCGAATTGGGATTGCCGCGCAGTGGCCGTCATGGCTGTCGGCCGGATGCAGGCCGGCGGCGAAGGGGCCGGTCCATGTATGAGACCCGCGGCGCGAGCTTTTGGTGATTTTAAGTGTCGATCGGGTTTAAAATCCTGATTCCAAGGGCTGATCAACGTTGCCGCCCGTCCGCGCCGTTTTGGAATCGGCGGGCATCGAATTCACAAATGGAGACGAGCCAGGCGTAAGATTGCGGACGACCCCAAAGGGCGATCCGGGCGCGTCTCGTCGAATGATGATTAGGCGGCGACATGCCGAGGCTCAGGGCCGGCAGCGATCACTGCAACTCAATTCAACCGGCAATGGTTATGGAATAACAGGTCATGGCAGAGCATTATCATCACACACAGCGCGGCATCTTAATGTTGACGGCATTGTCACTTGCCGCCGTTCTTACCGGGTTGCCCGAGATCTTGGTGACGCTTCGTTCGGCGCAGTGGCCTTGGTTGTTGTTCGCGCCATGCGTCCTGCTTTGTGCGTCCGCGTGGCTCTTCTCTTCCCTGACTGTAGAAGTGAGCGGTACCGAGATTTGCTGGTATTTCGGGCCAGGGCTTTGGCATTATCGCGTTGCGCTCTCCGATATCGAAGGCGTCCGTATTGTGCGCAATATGTGGCTGAACGGTTTTGGGATCAGAGTGAGACCCGGCTGGCGCATTTATAACGTCTCTGGGCTCGACGCAGTCGAACTGCGCCTAAAGACTGGCGACATCCGTCGCATCGGCACCGATGATCCGCGCGGGCTTGCCGCTGCGCTCAAGCGTTTAGGTGCGGCCTGAGCCCGCGGCGCTCCAAACCTGACGTGTCATCCGTCTTGACCCTCGCACCAATCGAGAAGCGCGTCGGCTTCGGCGGCGGCAGCGCGGCGACTTCGCGGGATTTGATAATGAGATCTAAGCTGCGCATGCATTCATTGCCGGCATCAACGCGGCTCTGGCCCCTCCCAATCCTCGGCTTCGACACTGGCCTTGTAAGCCACCAATCGCCAACCCACCAATTGATGCTGCACTCTATTTGAGCTGGAAAGCTCACGTGACCAATTCTTTCGCCTTTCCGACGGCATCGAGAATCTTCTTGTTTCCTTTGTACTTCCGCTCGAGCGCTTGTTCCTCGGAATCGAGACTGTCGCATCTCGCTTTTTCGACTGCTTTTCTTATCTGTTCGGCGCGCTCCTTGTCGTAAGGCTCCTCGCCTCCCCAGTGATTGCACTCAACCATGCGCTCGATAAATGCAACAATGTCTTCCGGCTGCCCATTGGTCGCAGCAAACGCTCCTCGACCAGCTCCACGCCCTGGCCGCGGAGGATCCCGATTCCCTGCCCGTCAAAGCGCCGCCGAGGCAGCAATGTCCGGCGGCGTTGTTGCGCCGCCAGCTCTCAGTTCAAAGCGCCTCCGGTCGGTGCGGGCCCGGCGCGGCGAAAGCCCGACGCGGCGCACATGGGCTCGCCGCGGTGCGGTTCCTCGCCGGATGCTGGAAATTCATGTGGGGCGCCTGAAATTTACAGACCGGTGCGCCTGCAGGCCCTTTGTTAGCGCGCACTCATAAATTGAGCTTATTGAGTACGGCGTCCGCAAGGTCCGCTTACCATCACATAGCGACCGGATGGCAGACCTAACGGCAGGTCCGAGTCGCGCCAGAAGCGGTCAAGGCGCTGGTTCCCACTGGCACTGCCGCGACTGAACAGTTGCGATTTTCCTCCTTCGCCGCTGTGCGTTGGGCGCTCATTGCTCCAGACCGACCCTTCTCAGAAGAGCGGCAAAGCGAGGCTCTGTTTGCAAATCCGCGTAGATCGGATCCACCTTGAGATCGAGAGCCCAAACATCGCGGTCGTTGCAGCCCTTCTCCAGCCAGATCAGGGCTTGGTCGCGGTCGCCCAGTCCCAGGTAAATCATCGCGACGCCAAACGCGCGAACGTAGCCATATTTGTCCGAGTCCTGCAGGTCCGCCAGAATTTCCTGCGCTTTGGCAGGTTCGCCAAACACGCCCCAGGCATGACCCAGCATGCACCTCGTCCATGCGCTGCCCCGCGAGTTTTCCACCGCTTTGACAAGCTCTCGCAACGCCAGGTCGCGCTTGCCCGCGGCAACATAGACTTTGCCCAAAAGCCAAATTCCGGCAACGAAACGCTCCTCCCCATCCAGTTCGCTCCCTTTACGCAGTTGTTTCTCGGCTTCGTCGAACTTTCCCGCTTGGTAATACATCCGCCCGAGAAACATTCGATCGATTGCCGAAAAAGGCTCGAGCTCGACCGCCTGCCGGCAATGTTCGATGGCCCCTTCGTGGTGCCCAACGCAGGAATAAAACCAACCCAGCCAGTAACGCGCAGGGGTCGTACGCGGGTTTAGCGCGATGGCGCGACGAAATTCGCGTTCGGCACCGGCCCAGTCCCAGTTGCAGGCTTGGCAAAATCCCAGCGACGTGTGTGCCTCGGCAAGCTGCGGGTCCAGTTGCACCGCCCGCTTCGCAGGGGCGATGGCTTTCGAAATCGCCTCGGCAGGTGGCAGGTCTCCGTACCAACTCAACAGGCTGTAAGTGTCGGAGAGGCCACTCATGGCCAGCGCGTAGTCGGGATCTTCGATCAAGGCCAGTTCGAAGTAATGCAGCGCCTTTCGCAGCCCAATGCCACGCTGGTTCCAGAAGAAACGGCCTTTCAAATACAATTCGTAAGCTTCAGCGTTCGTCGTTTGCAACTTGAAGACCAGCTGATCACTGTGACCGGCCAAGCGCAACTTCAACGCAGCCATGATCGCACGGGTGATGTCGTCCTGGATAGCAAATACGTCCTGCATCTCGCGGTCGAACCGCTCCGACCAGAGGCTGAAACCGTCGGCGACTTTGATGAGCTGGGCAGTGATGCGGAGCTTGGTGTCCACCCTCCGGAGGCTGCCTTCCAACACCGTCTCC
>PEFW01000131.1 GCA_002890675.1 Candidatus Methylaffinis lahnbergensis | reverse complement strand
GCCGTCGAACGGCCAGAAATGCACGCGGGCGCAGAGGCGCTGGCGGATGAAACGTAGCCAGGGAATCACGGCATGGGTGGATTTCGCCACCGATCCCTGCACGTCGAAGTGAAAGACCGATTTCGCGCCGCCCGCGCGCTCCTCGGTCAAGCGCCGCCAGCGGGCGTTGCCCATGCGCGCCGCGCCGTTGCCGTGAATGCCGTCGCGGATGAACTCGACATAGGTGTGATCCTCGTCGGTCGGCCAGTGGCGCTGGAAATCATCGAGGAAGCGTGGCCAGTCCGGCGGCAGTCCATGTGCCTCGAAATAGCGCAGCGGGAAGGAAAAGCCGTGGTCGATGCCGACCAGCGTGGGCGCATCCTCGGCGAGCCGTTCCACGAGCCATTCGGCGATGCCGCGCCGGGTCCAGTATTTGCGAGTGCTCGGCGGTGGCAGGACTTCGACCGGCGGCGCAGCGCCCTCGGCGAGATAAACGCGCAGGCCCTTCAGGCTCGCGGTTGGCGTCTGTGCGCCCGAATAGTCGATACCGATGTGCCGAATAAACACCATGATCGCCTAGCGACCACGCCATTGCGGCACGCCCTCGATAAGCGCGCGAAGTACAAGGAGCAGCGACACCATTTCCTTTTCCATTTGAAAAGGCTCAAGTGTCGTCAGCATTTCACCACTGTCAGCACGGCCATGCAGAACCGCATTCGCGAGTGTTCTCAAGCGATGAAGCGCCGCCTCGTTCGCACCTGCCGGAAGAATCTTACGGACGCTATTGATTCGCTCGGACAGATCATTGCCTTCAGCATTATAGTGGTCGCGCAGCACTGTCTCCATAATGGAGCGCATGAGCGCCAGTGCGGCGAAGGGTACGCCGAAAATGAATGCGTCGTGCGCCTGCTGCAGGCTTTGGTAGATTGAGGTCTTTTCGGGCGCACCATGACGGGCGGCAATGTGCCGGGGAAAGAACACAAAAGGCACTAGCCTCCGGCGCCGGAAAACGTCAGCCAAATCGAAACCGATTTCGTCCGTCAGACTCTCCCAATAGTCAATCGCCATTTCGACCGCTTCTTCGGCACTCATGGGGTAATCGGGTTCTAAGGGCTCATCGTCATCAAAAGCCCGATAGCTTTCTCTATCAAATCTGCTGCAATTTTCGCATTCAGGTCGGCATGCTTCCACTTTCGATCCATGCTGGTTGAGCTTTTGGATTGGTCAGAAAGATCGGTACTCTCATCGCCAAATACGAAGGCGCTCCAATTCGCTGCCAGAACGTGCTCATAGCGCGCTTCGAAATCGCGCCAAGCCGACAAGAACTTTGGATCGACAGGCGCTGCAAAGAGATGACGGTGGCGCTGCTCACTCGCATGCAACCGTTCAGCCGCGCCGAGCACTTGCATGCACAGCTCCTTGAATTGCGTGTCCGCAACTGCGAGCTGAAAGGTTGCATCCGGATCGTCGTCGCACCAGTCCTTGAGCCTTGAATAGAGGCTCAGGAATTTGACGACTTCAGCCGAATCCTTCCCGTCGGCCATTATTCCGCCGCCTCCAGTTCGCGCTCCTTACCCGGCGCAAGTGTTTCGGCGAGGAGGGCGTCGAGCAGGCGGCGGCGGCTGGCACCCGCGTCGATGAGGCTCGCCTCCAGCCGGTCGCAGAGCACCATCAGCGCATCGACCTTAGCGACGATGCGGTGTTGTTCGGCGAGGGGCGGGAGGGACGCGGTAAAGTTCCGAAGCGGGCGTAGCGCGATGGTCGGTTGCGCAGTGCCGGTCGTGCTTCGCGCTGCCTGATCGTAGATCAGCGGCGATGCGAGCAGCCAAACCAGGAAGCGCAGGTCCATCGCCGCGACGGGCTTCAAGATTGCGATATGGCGCTGAACGCAGAAATCGCGATCTACTTCAACCACAGCTGGCCGCCCATAAGTCGCGCCGACAACTGTGTAGAGGATGTCGCCCTTAGCTGGCGTTCGATACGGCGCTAGCGATTGGAAATAGGCGTTAGGCACCAGTCGGCACCCTGAGAAATCAAGTCGCCCGGTGGTGATGTTCCCGATCGTTAGAAACGCGACGCCTTCATCGGCCTTTGGCGGTGGCTGATGATCTCCATCGGTGATGACCTTGAACAAAGCGCATAGCCGCGTCCAGTGCCAACCACGCGGCGCTGTAAACGGTAAGTCATCATCTGCGATTAGCTCGGGATGCGTTTGAGCAATTCCGTTCGCTTTCGAATAAGCGGCAACCTCCTTCGCGGTGCGCTTCAGTAATTCAGAGGCCGGTTCGTCGTTCGGGTCCTGCAGCACGAGTTTGCCTCGGACGGCGAGGTTGAGGATCGTCTGGCGGAGCTGTTTGATCTGCTCGGGACGCGTGGTGAGGGCATGGAGCGTGGCGAGCGCGAAGCGGGCGTCATCCTGAAAGGTATCGGGATCGGGCGCGTTGAGGCGGGCAAGGCTCGCCGCCGCCAGCCGGTCGCGCACCGCCTCCCGCCCAGCCCGCGCCGCCTCCAGCCGGTCGCAAAACGCCATCAACTCATCCACCTTGGCGACGATGCGGTGCTGTTCGGCGAGGGGTGGGAGAGGAAAGGGCAAGAGCGCGAAGTCCGAGTCGTTGATCGCCGGATAGGCTTGCCCGCGCATCTTTTCTTCAACGCATGCGACCATGAACGGGCTACGCAGCACGATCCATTGGTATCTCGGTTGCACGAATCCGAAGCCATTGAGCACGGCGAATGCGGTGCTTGCTATCGGAGACGGAGAGAACTCGGTTTCGACGATGGCGATGTTCAGAAGGTAAGGGCGAACACAGGAATAAAGCACGTCGTCCTTGCGAACGACCTTGCGTGCTCGGCTCGGCGCTTCGCTCGCTGAAGTCACTTTTGCGTCTTCGATGCAGCCGACTTCTTTGTTAATGGCCGTCACGTCGATGTAAGTGAAGTCTCGGTCGGGAACCGCTTGTCCACGATCGCTTGTCACTTTTCGAATGCGGACCCACTCCCAACCGCGCGGCGCATCGTAAGGCACTTCATCAAGCTCGATCGCTGGAAGCGGCTTCTCCTTCCTGATCGCCCCCGCCTTGGCGATCCGCGTCTTCTCCTTTGCGATCCGCTTCAGCAATTCGGACGCGGGTTCGTCCTGCGGGTCCTGCGGCACAAGTTTGCCGCGCACGGCGAGATCGAGAATGAAGCGGCGCAGGCGGGCGATCGCGTCAGGCGCATCGGCGATGCGCTCATAATGCGCGAGCAGGCGTTCTGCGTTCATCGCGCGAGCGCCTCGGCCAGGATCGCCTTCAACTGGTCGCGCAGGCGTTCCGTCTCTGCCTCGGCGGCGTTGAGGCTTTCGAGCAGTTCGGCCGGGTCGCCGTGGTCGTCCGCGACCGTGTGGGGATTCTTGATGTCGAGGTTGTAGCCGCGCGCCTTCACCTCCTCGGCGGTGACGCGCCACGCCTGCGGCGTCTCCTCGCGGCCCTTGCGCTTCGCCCCTCCTGTGCCGCCAACGCCCGTCTTGGTGAACACGAGAATAGCAGTCGACACGCCCGCATAAGGCCGGAATGCGCCCGAAGGCAATTTTACCACGGCATCAAGCTTGTGGTCTTCCACCAGCATGCGCCGATGCGCCTTGCTGGACCCAAATAAAACGCCATCCGGCACGATGACGGCGGCCCGCCCGCCGGTCTTCAAGAGCCGTAGAAACAGGGCGAGGAAGAGCAGCTCGGTCTTCTTGGTTTTGACGATCTGCTGCAAGTCCTTGGCAGTCGCTTCATAGTCAAGCGACCCGGCAAACGGCGGATTGGCCAAAACCAGCGAATAGGTCCCTGCGTCATCCGTGTGCTCCTGGGCCAGACTGTCACGATAGGAAATGTCCGGGTTCTCGACGCCATGCAGCGTCATATTCATCGACCCGATGCGGAGCATGGTCGGATCGAAGTCGTACCCATGAAACATCCGCGTATGAAAATGCTTGCGCCGCTTCTCGTTGTGGAAAAGTGCGGGATGGTGCTGGCGCAAATATTCGCCGGCGGCGACCAGGAAGCCGCATGTGCCGGCCGCCGGATCGCAAATCACCTCGTCGGGCGTCGGTTGGGCCAGCTCGACCATCAGCTGGATGAGATGTCGCGGCGTACGGAACTGGCCATTCTGTCCGGCGGTGGCGATCTTACCCAGCATGTATTCATAGAGGTCGCCCTTGGTGTCGCGATCCTCCATCGGAATCTTGTCGAGCATTTCCACGGTTTTGGCGAGCAGGGCCGCATTGCTGAAACACCTCATGCCCGAATTCGTGCAGCGGGTGAGGTGCGTTTCACGATCCGGCTCTTCCGGATCACTGCATGACCTGCTTGGCTGGATGGAGGTCTGCTTATGGCGCATCCCGGAAATGCCGCACTCCGCTAGCGACGGCCGCTTACGGTTCCAAAGCGGACGCCGGAAAGCTGTCCAAGCCCACGTTCATGAATTCACGCCTTAATCCTTTGCGGCCAGCTGCATCGCCCGAACGTCTTCCAAGACGCGCCTAAAATCCGGCTGCGGCGCAAGGCACTTAGTTCGATAAGTGTCCAGGAAGGGCAGCCATTGATTTTGTAGGAGTTTCAGACACTGTACGCTTCGACAATCAGAGCGGTTTGCCGTGCCGCTTGTAACCGTCGCTCTGCCCGCTGAGCGCACGGCCATTGGGAAACTTCAGATAACCCTGTGCCCGCTCCAGCGCTTGGATCGAGGGCTTTTCGTCGACACAGTTCACGATGGCGTTCTCCGGCGGCGACAGATAGAGCCCGACGATCTCGGCGGCCTTGGTGGCGAAATCGGGATCATTGCTTTCGCACCACGACTTGCCGCCGAAAGATCGATCTTGTGAGCGCGCAGGAAGCGCCAGACATACTGCACATCAACGTCACACAATGCCGCCGCGATCAGGGGACCAGTCCAACGCGCGTACCCCGCAGGAACCGGCCCATCCAGCACGGCCAGGATGCGCTTATCCGTCTCGGCCGTGTATTTCGGTTCCGCTCCGCGATGGCCGGTCTCATCAAGGCCGGCCCGTCGATTGGCGGCGTAGCGCACGCGCCATTTCGATGCCGTGCCGGTCGTGCAGCCAACCTCTCGGCCAATCGCCCGGCTGGCCACGCCCTCGGCCGCCACCCTGGCGCAGCCGGTATTCGGTCTTGGTGGAACGCGCCAACGCTTCCAGCTCGGTTCGTTCCGCTTCCGTCAGGATGATCGGGGTCGCTTCAGGAACGCCATTAGA
>PEFW01000130.1 GCA_002890675.1 Candidatus Methylaffinis lahnbergensis | reverse complement strand
TCGCTGTCTGCGCCTTAAGGGCGGCGACGAAACCATACATGAATCGCTCCGCGGTGAGATAGATGACCCGCCGCCTTGCCGAGGTGGCGGCATGCGCGACTGCTTGGAGAAGATGGGTCTTCCCCAAGCCGACCGAGGCATGGAAATACAGCGGATTGTAGAGTAGCGGGTCCTCCGGTCCCGCGCGGGCGATTCTTTGCGCCTCCGAGTGGGCGAGCTGATTGGACCCGCCGACGAGGAAATTCGAAAAAATCAAGCGCCGGTCCAATGGCGAACCAGTGAGCGCTTCGGCCTCGGGCGGCTCCGCCAAAGCCGGTCTTTTCGAGGCTGACCTTGTCGCGCCGGACGGCCCCATCGGCGGGGAGGGTGGAAATGACGTTATGTTCCGGCCCTGACTCGAATCCGTGCCGGCGCCCGCGGCGAGATCGGGGAGGCCGCCAGTGGCACAGGCGGTAGCTGGCCGTGTCGAGGAACGGACATTGATCGACACGTGCTTGATCGTGGGAAATTCGCTGGTTAACGTCGGAAGAATCCTGTCCACATAGTGCGACTGAATCCAGCTCTTCAAAAATTTTGTCGGTACTGAGAGAAAGATGTCCTGGTCCGAAAGCGCATCGAGTTCGAGGCATCCGAACCAGGACGAGAAAACTTCTTCCCCGAGTTCCGCGCGCAGCCGGAGGCGGATTCGCATCCACGCTTCGCCCTGGCCAGCGCCGCCATGCGAGGAGGCCGTTTCGCCAAGGTCCTTTAGATTGGAAATTTGTCGGCGCAAATCTGGCATCGGTCTTCTTCCTTGGGATACGAGGCAAGGCAACGGCGACCGATCAATTGCCGGCGCCAAAGATGTGATGATGAGCGTGAAAACGGGATGGCCGCGAAACTTATCGAGCGCGTGCCAACGCTACTGCGTTGCAGCCCAGTTTGCCTTTCGAAGGCGCTCGGCCAGTGCGCTTCCGGCCGCATGGCGAAGCTGAACGTACCTTTTCCGAACAAAAGCCATCGCGGTCATCAATCCCCCTCAGCTCGGCATTTGAATCTGCGGAGCTAGTTTAGGTTACATTCGAAGAAAGCATTGAATACCAAACACAACACACACGAGTCCAACAAACCAGCGTCATCTGGAAAGTCTCGCTAGAGCGTATATTTGGTCTCTGCCTATTGAATTGTGTGCATCTAAATTTTGCACAAGACAACAATGCGCTCTTACACGGCAGACTCACGAACTAACCCGAAAAGACCCTCTCGAACTCTGGAGCAAGCCCGTTCCAGACCGGGAGTTGAATTTAGCAAAAGCGAGACGGTCCGCAAGCACCGTTTAACGAATCCGCAACCGCAGCTTGACGAATAAGTGACGTTTTCCGTCATTAAATGCGAACGCGCGTGATCCCGGCGAGCGCGTAACCGCCTGATTTCCCGCGGGTCCGCCGAACGCGAAAAAGGGCCAGGAAACCGCATGCGACGATTACAAATAAAGTCTAAGGCACGTGGCGCGGCGGCGGGATAACCCGCCTAGTCCGGGCCTGCCGTGCGGCTTTAAATACAAGCCATTGGTGCGCTTGGAAAATAAATGAGCGGAGTTGCGAACGAGAACAAATAGCGAGTATGCGTGTTCGTTTTTTCAGCAGCGCGACCAAAAAAATGCCCGGCATGCGCACGCCGCTTAATGAAATTCTTCAAGATACGTCAGTCGGTCTTCGAACTGTTCAATTTTGCTCACACTGTTCAATTTTGCTCACTTTTATTTGGCTAACGCATTGACCCGCCGGCTGAGCCGCGAGACTTTTCGCGCGGCAGCCTTGGCATGCACGATTCCCTTTTGGGCCGCGCGCATGACCAACGGCTGGGCGGCACGCAGAGCGGCGGCCGCCGCGCCTGGGTCGCCTGCGGCGATCGCCTCCTCGACCTTGCGGACATAGGTGCGCATTTGGCTGCGGCGCGACCGATTGACGTCGGCGCGGCGCTCAATTTTACGGATCGCCTTCTTGGCCGAATGGGTGTTCGCCATCAAAAAATATCCTGGACATGGGCCAACGCGAGAACAGCCATCCACGATGGAAAGTCGGCCAGGCATGGCCATTCGATCATGATTCTCGAAACGGAAACCGGCTTCACGATCACGCCAAGACCAAGAGTTTGGAGTGCGATCAGGAGGGTCGCGCCAATAATCACGAACCGCCCGGCCCGTCAACGCGCAATATCGGCGCCCGTGGGCGCCTCTAGATCTTATCTTGTAATCTCGCGCCGAGATCCACGATGTAATCGAACTTCTCGGTCAGGCCGCCGACATCGCCGATGCCGTCATTGTTGGCATCGAAGAAGGGTTTCACATGCAGCTGACAGATCATCGCATGGCGATACCGTCGCAGGTCGTTGCGATCGATCATGCCGTCGGACGCGGGCGCGCGGCGGCGTTGTTTTTAAAATCGTCGCCGGACCGGCGGATAGGAAGCAAAGCCCGCAATGTCAATCCGGATCGCTCCTTTGTTTCCGGAGCTTGGCCCAATGATCGAGCCGCGCGCGCAGATTTTTTTCGAAGCCGCGGCCAACCGGTTGATAGAACGTCTGCCGCCCCAGCGTCTCCGGCCAATAATTTTGGCCGGAAAATCCTTCCGGCTCGTCGTGATCATAGGCATAATTCGCGCCATATCCTTCGCTTTTCATGAGTTTCGTCGGCGCATTGAGAATGATTTTTGGCGGCATTAACGACCCGTGGTCCTTGGCAAGCAGCGCCGCAGCCTTGAAGGCCACGTAGGCCGCGTTCGACTTCGGCGCGATCGCGGCATAGATCACCGCATTGGCGATCGCAAGCTCGCCTTCGGGAGAACCTAGAAAATCGTAAGCGTCCTTGGCGGCAATGGCGACGGAAAGCGCCTCTGGATCGGCAAGGCCGATATCCTCGACGGCCATGCGCACCACCCGCCTGGCGATGAAAAGAGGGTCCTCGCCGGCATCGAGCATTCGCGCGAGATAGTAGAGAGCCGCGTCCGGGTCCGATCCACGCACGGATTTATGCAGCGCGCTGATCAGATTGTAATGGCCCTCCTGCGCTTGATCGTAGATCGGCGCGCGCCGCTGGACGATCGAAACCAGCATGGCAGTATCGAAGATTTCTCCCGGCTTGGCGGCGCGCCACGCCTCTTCGGCGAGGCTCAAGGCGGCGCGGCCATCGCCATCGGCCATCCGTACCAGGCTTAAGCGGGCATCGGGATCGAGCGGCAGAGCCCGCCTCTCGCAGGTTTCCGCGCGGGAGAGAAGTTTTTCGACCGCCGCCGCGTCAAGGGTATGGAAGATCATCACCCTGGCGCGCGACAACAGGGATGCGTTGAGCTCGAAGCTTGGATTTTCGGTCGTCGCGCCGATCAAGGTGATGGTGCCATCTTCCATCACCGGCAGGAAGCTATCCTGCTGCGCCCGGTTGAAGCGATGCACTTCGTCGACGAAAAGCAGGGTTCCTTGGCCGGCCTGGCGGCGACCCCGCGCGTCCTCGAAAACCTTTTTAAGCTCGGCGACGCCGGAAAAAATCGCCGCAATCTGGACGAACGCGAGCTTCGTCTCGTGGGCGAGAAGGCGCGCGACGGTCGTCTTGCCGGTCCCCGGAGGCCCCCAGAAAATCAGGCTCCCGAGCGTGCCAGAGGCGATGAGCCGCGTTAGCGCGCCTTGGGGTCCGAGAAGGTGATCTTGGCCGGCAACATCGGCGAGGTTTTGCGGGCGCAGCCGGTCGGCGAGCGGATGCGGCGCGTCCTTGTCGAGATTGGCTGCGGCGAAGAGATCGGACATCTTTCTTTCAAATCTGGGACACTCGAACTTGGAACGCAAGCCGGGGCAAATGAGCGTAGGCCTGGAGCATTTAAGGTTAAAAGCGCTTTTGAAGACTTGATCAAGTTTTAATCCACTTCCACACTCACATGGGTCATGCGCTGGTTTCCCCCATGTGTAAATACTTCATTTAACAGTTCGATCTTTAACTATTCCGGAATTAGTAAAGTTTTATCTATGCCAGACGACCGGCATAGCCGTGTAGTGTATACAGTGTAAAGGTATAACTATGAATAATCGTTTCGGACTCTCACCTAATTTCAGGATCGAGCGGGAGCATAGAGCAATGAATATCGAGACAGTGACGGCCAGGGTCTACAACATAATCCCTGGGAGAGCCGCCTTCATTGCGGCTATTCTAGCGGGCGCCCGACCGGAGTACTCGATGCCAGTCGTCTCAACCTTGACGGACCGAACCTCGCGAACTCCGGGTCCCCCGCCTTGCGGCAAGGGCTGGTGATGAATTACATTCTTTGATAATTTTCATTAACATAAAGCTCTATCCATGCGCACCATTGCCTTTGTTTCGCAAAAAGGCGGTTGCGGCAAAACCACCCTTGCCACTTGTCTTGCGGTCGCGGCGAAGGAGGCGGGAGAACATGTTTTTATTCTCGACCTGGATTGCCAGAAATCCGCCGTTCGATGGGGGTCGAAACGACACGATCCCCACTTGCTGGTGGAGGCGGTACCGTCGGCGAGGCTTCCAGCGGCGTTGACCGCCCTTTCGAAGCGCAATATGAGCCTTGTCATTGTCGACACCCCGCACTTGGACTCGCCAAGAACGCTCGCCGCGATAAAGGCCGCCGACCTTTGCATCGTTCCGGCGAGGCCAGCCACATTCGACATTTGGGCGGCCGAGGTGACCGGCCGCAAACTGAAACTCATGGGCAAGGAATTCGTTTTTCTCCTTAACCAATGTCCGCCTCTCCGCGAAGCCTCACGTGTGCAAAAGGGCCTCGCCGCGCTTGAAGTCGTTGGGTCACTTTTACGTCCCCACATCGCCGCGCGTGTCGGCTTTCTCGAAGCCGCGCGCACCGGCAAGGGCGTGACCGAGGTCGATCCAAAAGGCACCGCCGCCCAGGAAATGCGAGACCTTTGGATGGATCTCAGCCGCAGGCTCCGGCCCATTCAAACTTGCGGATAGCGGAGCCCTTCACCCTCGGATCATGGCGGTAACGGCCTCGCCGCCGCGCGCGAGGGGCAATTTCCAGGAAGTACGGTGCCCGCTCGTCGGAGCGTCGCGTTCCCGCTTCGCGGGTCCCTTTCCGCAATTTCCAATCGCTCCATCGGCCAGCCGGCCATCTTGATCAATCCCGCGCATGACCGACCGAAACGCGATTGCGTCCGTCCTGTTTCGACCGGTAGAGCGCCCTGTCGGCGCGGCGCAAGAGCGCGGCGGAGGAGTCCCCCGGTGCTTTCGGCAAGTCCGGCCGAAACCGTGACCGCAATGGGACGGCCGCCCGCCGCCACGGCAAAGCCATCGCTCGCAATCGCCGCCCGGATTCTTTCCGCGATCTCAAGTCCCCCGTGAAGACCAGTGCCGGGCATGACAATGACGAATTCGTCGCCGCCAAGCCGGCACACGA
>PEFW01000013.1 GCA_002890675.1 Candidatus Methylaffinis lahnbergensis | reverse complement strand
AACACACCTATCGCCGCTCTCTCTGCGCGTGTGTCTACCTGATCGCGAAGCGACGTATGGACAAATGAGAGAAGCACTTTTAACTGACCGGCTTGATCGTCCGCTTGACGTTGGAGTCGAGATACTTCTTGCAACTTTCGATTATCTTCCTTTAAGGTTTCCATGTAGCGTTCAAGCCGCATGACGTTGGCTACGAACTCGCCGATTTTTTTTCCAGGAGGGAAGTTGCCATTCGCTTTTCGATTGTCCCGGACCTTGCTCCGGCGGCGCATCGGCCATGATTATAGTCAGTTGAGGAGATCATCGAGCAATGCGCGGTTAATCTGCCTGCTGGCGATCAATGCGGTCGCCGTGCGCCTCAATTGTAGCGATCGCCGATGTCGTGGACTGCGTCAATCCATCGAGTTTTTCAGCAATTTGACCAAGCCTATCGACGGCAGCTTCAAATGTCTTCACACACAATGCATATTCATCAGAACTCGACCCAACTGACCGGCCCCCTCCTTTCGCTCCACTCAATAATCGCTCCACTGATCCATCAAATAACTCGACCATCGCGACTTCCCCTTCTACAAAGTGGCCCGCGTTACAGCGAGCGTTTGATCTCCTGCACGGTATAGCATTCGATGATGTCGCCGGCCCGCATGTCCTGGTAATTCTCGAACGCCATGCCGCATTCCTGACCGGCCTGCACTTCCTTGACCTCGTCCTTGAACCGCTTCAGCGTCGAGAGCTTGCCTTCATGCACCACGACATTGTCGCGGATGAGCCGCACATGGGCGCCGCGCTGAACCGTGCCGTCGGTGACCCGGCAGCCCGCGACCTTGCCCACCTTGGAAATCGTGAAGACTTCCAGGATTTGGGCATTGCCAAGCATTTCCTCGCGCAGGGTCGGCGCGAGGAGGCCGGACATCGCCGCTTTCACGTCATCGATGAGATTATAGATGATATTGTAATAGCGGATCTCAATGCCCGACTGTTCGGCCAGGGCGCGGGCTTCCTTGTGCGCGCGCACATTGAAGCCAATAACCGCCGCACCTGAAGCTTCGGCCAAGGTTATGTCGGATTCGGTGATCCCGCCGGCGCCCGCATGGATCACGCGCGCCGCGACTTCCTCGGTATTGAGCTTTTCGAGCGTCGCGACGATCGCCTCGACCGAGCCCTGAACGTCGCCCTTGATGACCAGGGGGAACTCCTTGCGGCCAGTCGTCTTCAACTGGCTCATCATATCCGACAGCGATCCGCGCGCCAAATTGCCCCGCACGGCGGCCTTCTCGCGCCTCTGCCGCTCGCGATATTCGGTGATTTCGCGCGCTCTCGCTTCGGTTTCGACGACGGCGACGCGATCGCCGGCTTCGGGCGACCCAGAAAAGCCCAAAACCTCGACGGGCGTCGAGGGACCGGCGTCCTGTCTCGTCTCGCCCTTGTCGTCGAGAAGGGCGCGGACCCGGCCCCATTGCGAGCCGCCGACGATGAGATCGCCGACCTTGAGCGTGCCGCGTTGGACCAGCACGGTCGCCACCGGTCCGCGGCCCTTGTCGAGACGCGCCTCGATGACGGTTCCTTCGGTTGGGCGCGTCGGATTGGCTTGCAAGTTGAGCAGTTCGGCTTGCAGCGCGATCAGATCGAGCAGCTTGTCGAGATTGATGTTCTTGGTCGCCGAAACTTCGACCTCAAGCGTTTCGCCGCCGAGCGATTCGACCTGCACTTCATGTTGCAGCAATTCGCTGCGCACGCGTTCCGGTTTGGCGTCTGGCTTGTCGATCTTGTTGATCGCCACGATCATCGGGACATTGGCGGCGCGCGCATGGGCGATCGCTTCCGCCGTCTGCGGCATGACGCCATCGTCCGCGGCGACGACGAGAACGACGATGTCCGTGACCTTGGCGCCGCGCGCTCGCATCGCGGTGAATGCCGCGTGGCCAGGTGTGTCGATGAACGTTACCTTCGAGCCGTTTGGCGCGATGATCTGATAGGCGCCAATATGCTGGGTGATGCCGCCGGCCTCCCCGGAGACGACATTGGCGTGACGGATCGCGTCGAGCAGCGAAGTCTTGCCATGATCGACATGACCCATGATCGTCACGACTGGAGGGCGCGGCACAAGATGTTCGCCAGTCTTCGGTCTATCGAAGAGCCCTTCCTCGACATCGGCCTCGGCGACCCGTTTCACGGTGTGACCGAGTTCCTCGGCGATAAGCTGCGCAGTGTCGGCATCGATTACATCGGTGATTTTCGCCATTTGGCCTTGTTTCATCAGAAGCTTGATGACATCGACGCCACGCTCCGACATCCGGCTGGCGAGTTCCTGGATTGTTATTGTCTCGGGCAGGATCACTTCGCGCGTAAGCTTTTCCTTGGCCTCGTTGACATGACCCTTGAGCCTTTGAACGCGGCGGCGAAATGCGGCAACGGACCTGGTGCGCTCTTCTTCTTCCCCGGTGACATTGGCGACCGTCAGGCGGCCGCGGCTCTTCCCCCCGGCGCCCCGGACAGGGCGGGGAATAGCGGTCTTCTGCGGCATTCCAGGACGGCGAATAAGGTGCGGGATTTCCTCGTCCCCGGCCGGAAACGGTTTTGGCGCCGGGAAAAGGCCGGCCGGAGCCCTCGTCGTGGCGGCTGGTGCCTTGCGCGGGGCGGATGCCGCCGGCGCTGGAGCCGGTTCGCCGCCGGCGAGACGCCGTTTGGCCTCGGTTTCTGAGCGACGCTTGGCTTCCGCATCTTGCGCACGGCGCGCCTCTTCCTCGCGTTTGCGGGATTCGGCGGCGGCGCGCTCGTCACGTTCGCGAACTTCTCGTTCTTCGCGGGCCTTGGCCTCGACTTCGGCACGCTTGCGCTCTTCCACCTCGCGTTCACGGGCCCCGGAAAGGGCGCGCGACCGGGATTCGCGTTCCTCATCGGTCAGCGAACGCAAAATAACTCCGGACGACGTCCGCTGCGGCGGCGCTTGCGGGAGTGCCGGGGCTGGCTGCGGGCGCGGTCTCGGGGCGGCGAGCGGCGGCTGCATATTCGCCTCGCGCGGCGCATACGCCTCGCCCGGCGCGATCGCGCGGCGCTTCACCTTCTCGACGACCACAGCTTTCGAGCGTCCATGCGAAAAGCTCTGGCGCACGACGCCGGCCTCGAATGGACGCTTCAATGTTAGCGTTCTGGCTGGAGCGACGCTCAGCGTGTCACCGGGGTTCTTGGTGTCATTCATCAGTCTTGCGTTCCCGCCCATTCGGTTTCAGCATGCCGGAAGGCCGGCAGGCTTTCTCATTCCCAATTCGATCCCGGTCCGGACAGCCGGTCCTGGCTTTCCGCCCCAGGCGATCCGGACCGATAAAGCGTCAACTTCCGGCAGCGTTGCAAAAACCCTTCGCTTGCCGGTCCCTCGATCAACGCTGCATGTATCACATTTGCCCGCCCCAATGCCAAATCCAATTGGCCGGAGGCAAACAGTTCCACGCGCGGCCTCGCCCGCTCGTCGCCATAACGCCGGCGCAGGCTTTGCCCGAGTTTGCGCATACCGTCGGCGCCACAATCCGCGGCATGGACAAGACCGGCGATGACGCCCGAGGCAATTGCCTCCTCGACCTTGGCGAAACCGCGCACGACTTGACCGGCCTTGCTGGCGAGGGACAAAGCCTGCAAGCAGTCCTTCGCCAAAAGAGCCTCGATCTCGGCGGCCAAACTCTCCGAAGCCACGACCTTTGTCCTAAAACAACGCGAGAAAGCTTGCCGTTTGACGGCTTCCGCCACGTGGCTCTCTCGCGCCGTCACCCAAACGCCGCGTCCCGGCAATTCTCGTCTGATGTCAGGCACGACGATCGCACCTGGCCCGGCAACGAAACGAATCATGTTCTGGGGCAAACCTTTCGCCCGTGTGACGATGCAGGTCCTCTCGGACGAACCTTCCGCGTCGAGGAGTGCGGGCCTGGCCAAATACTTTTCTCCTATTCACCGGACTCGTTTGCGAACGGATCGTCCGCCGTGCGGTCGGGCACGGCTTCGATCCACCCCGCCTTGACCCGCGCGGTCATGATGACGGATTCCGCTTCCTCGCGCGAGATTTCGAAACCGTCAAGAACGCCGGCGTGCTTCGTCGTTTCGCCGTCCTTGCGTTCGCTCCAGCCAACGAGATCGTCAGTCGCGCAGCCGGCAAGGTCCTCGACGGTCTTGATATCGTTTTCGCCAAATTTGACGAGCATCGCCGTCGTGACCCCGGCGACCTGCTTGAGTTCGTCGGAAACGCCAAGTTCCAACCGCCGCGCGTCCTGCTCGGCCTCGACTTTGGCCAAATAATTATGCGCGCGGGTCTGAATCTCGGCGGCCGTGTCCTGATCGAAACCCTCGATCGCGGCCACCTCGGAAGGCTCGACGAAAGCCAATTCCTCGACCGACCGGAATCCTTCCGATGCAAGCAACTGGCCGACAACTTCGTCGACGTTCAGCGCTTTCATGAAGATGTTCGTGCGTTCGGTAAATTCCTTCTGCCGGCGTTGCGATTCCTCCGCCTCCGTCAATATATCGATATCCCATCCGGTAAGCTGCGACGCAAGCCGGACATTTTGGCCACGGCGCCCAATCGCCAGGGAGAGCTGATCGTCGGGCACGACGACTTCGATCCGCGCGGAATCCTCGTCGAGCACGACCTTGACAACTTCGGCCGGCTGCAACGCGTTGACGATAAAGGTGGCGTCATCCGGCGACCATGGAATGATATCGACCTTCTCGCCCTGCAATTCATTGACGACCGCCTGCACCCGCGATCCCCGCATGCCGACGCAGGCGCCGACAGGATCGATCGAAGTATCCCGCGAAATCACCGCGATCTTGGCGCGCGACCCAGGATCACGGGCGACCGACTTTACCTCGATGACGTTATCGTAGATTTCCGGCACTTCCTGGCGAAACAGTTTGGCCATGAATTGCGGATGCGTGCGCGACAGAAAAATCTGCGGCCCGCGCTGTTCGCGACGAACATCATAGACATAGGCGCGGGCGCGATCGCCGGGCCGGAAAACTTCGCGCGGGATCATTTCGTCACGCCTTATCGTCGCCTCGCCGCGTCCGAGATCGATGATCACATTGCCGAATTCCACCCGCTTCACGATGCCGTTGACGATATCGCCGATCCGGTCCTTGTACTCCTCATATTGCCGGTCGCGCTCGGCTTCGCGGACCTTCTGAACGATCACTTGCTTGGCCGATTGCGCGGCGATCCGGCCGAAATCGAACGGCGGCAAGGTTTCGGCGATCCAATCGCCGGGCTGCGCTGCCGGGTTCTTCTTGCGCGCTTCGTTGACCGTGATCTGAGTGGCGTCGTTCTCGATCTGATCGACGACAAGGAGCAGGCGGGAAAACCGGATCTCTCCGGTTTTTGGATTGATTTCGGCGCGGACCTCGGTCTCTTGACCGTAGCGGGACCGCGCGGCTTTCTGAATGGCGTCCTCCATCGAGGCGAGAACGATTTGCCGGTCGATCGATTTTTCCCGCGCGACGGCATCGGCGATCTGCAAGAGTTCGAGCCTATTGGCGCTGACTGCCATCTCTGTCTCCTGTTTGGGGCGAAGCCGCGCCGGACCGGTGCGGCCGCGCCGGTTTGGCTTGGTTCGGTTCGCTTTGCTTGAAGCTTGGTCGCACGCCAGCGGGCGGAATAGGCTTGGCCTTGAGCGCGCCTGGCGCGAAGCGGCCAGGTCCCCGCCTCGGCTCGGCAGGCGCGCCTGGCGCCGCTCCGGCCTCATCTTCCATGCTGGCATCTTGGCCCTGCGATGCTTTCGCGGCCCGCAGGGACTGGCGGATCAGCGCCTCGCTCAATATCAGCCTTGCTTCGGCAATTTCGCGGAGCAAAAGCACGGCTTTGATGGCTTCGCCCGGCTTTGCATCGCGGCGATCGAGCGTCAGTACGGCACTCCGGCCTTCGCCTTCGACCTCGCCAACAAAGCCGCGGAAGCGCTTACGCCCGCTGACGCCGGTGGTCATCTCGATACGCGCTTCCCGCGCAAAAGCGCGCCGGAAATCCGAGACGCGGACGAGCGGACGATCGATCCCAGGCGAGGAAATTTCGAGGCGATAGGCCCGTTTCACCGGTTCCTCGACATCGAGGACGGGCGAGAGAGCCGCGCTCACGATTTCGCAATCATTGAGGTTCATCGACCCGTCGGGACGTTCCGCCATGATCTGCACTGTCACTCCCGCTTGCGCCGAAAGCTTGACCCGGACCAGCCGGTATCCAAGACCGCTCAAAACCGGTTGCGCAACATGCGCCACACGCGCGGCAACTCCGGTTTCCTCGATCAAGCGAGGTTCATCGAGGACGCCCTGCGCCTCCGTCTCCATGCCATTGCTGGCGCGATCCAATCCTTGCCGGTCCATTGCCGGTTCGCTCCGGCACAAAAATATCGAGGAACCACGCTTCCACCTTGAAGGAGCCAAAAGCCAATAAAAAAGAGCGGGTCCCGAGGGGCCCACTCTCAATAGAGCGATCGTTTCGATTAAACAACCGTCATGAGACGCATGAACGAAAATCTATATAAGGCAATGGGCTTGCTTGTGCAAGCTCCCGGCGCGGCAAATGCTGGAAAACGATCGGCCGTGAGGCGCCCGCCTTCTGGAGCTTAATGGCGTAAGGTTGGGAAGGCCTCTAATGTGCGATATGGAGCACTAATAAAGCGCAATGAAGGGTAATGGACGATAATGGAGACGACTGCAGTCAATATCCGGAGTTGAAAAGGTCGGGCCCACCGCTGCGGCTTTCAACCGACCGTATGGCGTTTATCCACGCGGCAAATGATTTTGTAGGAAGTTTATAATATCCACGGCGCGTTTCGTCGAGTATAATAATATGTCGTTCCCGCAGAGCAGCTAACGCATTAGTGACATTCGACTCAGACACACCAAATGATTTAGATTCTTTTATTATATCTTGTCGTGAAACAAAATCATCTCCATGAGACGCCATAGAACCAAGTACTTTTCTGTAACCTTCTGATGTATCTTTGCGTGATACATTTCGCTAAAATATTTATGTCCTAGTTGCATCAGGGCACCATTTTCTTTATAGGCGCTTTTCATTACATCGTCCACGTCAATTGTATTATCAGCATCTTCTGCAAAGGCAAAATATGAGAACTGCTGTATAAAATGAGGATAACCGTCAGAGAGTTCTGCGATAGAATCTAGAGCTGCTTCCGTTATCTTCGTCTTAAACCCATTCTTTTCTTCCGCTTCGGCTAATCCTCGTTGAACTACCCGCTTTCCGTTCGTCCAGCGTAAGAGGTTCAAGCCGCATCACCTCAAGCAATCGCGGGGAAGACTCGTGGCTCGCTCGTAATTTCGCGATTGTGGTTGGTAATCCAGCGAGGCCAATCAGGACAGAATTGCAATCGCGTCTCGTGAGGCGCTCTGTAAAGAGCTTCAAAAACTCCCCTAGCCGTGCGTCTTCACCGGGCCTATCCGCTTCGTCGATAACGATAAAGATACCTTCAATTTCGCAATTTGGCCCTGCGAGTAGATCAACAATTTGATTGGTCAATTCATCTCTAGCATCTTCTGGATCTGGCTCCTCTTCACCGTAGTAACGAACGCCCAACACTTCCCATCTGGAAAGGAACTCCCAAACTGCCTTTGCCGACTGCTTAAGAGCTTCGCGCTCACTCATAGACGCCTTAAATTGCCGTGCAATGATACGGACAATGTCAATCTGCGAAGTGACTCTGCCCATATCAACAGAAATGGTAAGAAATTTCATATTGTTATTATCTCTCGTCGCCGGGATTGTCCCTCTTGCGATATGTTCTGTAATGAATAGCAGAGATGATTTCCCTATACCGCGCTCACCCTCAATTAGAAAATGCTGCGGATTCCCATGTTTGGTTTGAAAAAGGCATTGTTCAACAGTATGTAGTTCGTCAAGTCGGCCTACAAACATGCCTGGTCCAACAATGTTGTTTGGCCTAAATGGGTTATACCTCATATCTCATTGCCCCTCCCGGACATCCGTAGGGGCATCCTAGCAAATTGAGATGCTATTGTCTTCGCCGCGTCACGATATCAGGCGCCACTCGGCGAGATCAGAACCGCTTGTGGCAGTTGCGCCATAATACCGCTTATTTCTATCCGGACGCGATCGCCCGTTCGAACGCTGCCTCGGCTTCAAGGCCGGCAAGATCGCGGCCGATTGTTGCGACCGCCAATTTCTTGCCGCCACGGCGATAGCTTATCGCGCAGTCGCGCGCGGCGAGACTGCCCTCGATTTCCGCTTTGTCCCATCGTTCGGCATGCCCTATGTAGGCAATCTGCAGATCGTATTGTTCGGTCCAAAAGAAGGGGATGGCGTCGAATCGTTCGCGTGCCCCTAGAATATTGCGCGCGGCCGTCTGGCCTTGCCTCTCGGCGACGATAAAATGTTCGACTCGAATCGATTCGCCGTTGAGCCGGTCCGGCCAGCGCGCGATGTCGCCGGCCGCGAAAATACCGGGGGCGCTTGTCTCAAGATATGCGTTCACCGCGACGCCGCGGTCGATCAAAATCCCCGCTTGTTCGGCCAATTCTATTGATGGACGCACGCCAACGCCAACGACAACGAGATCGGCGTCCAGCGTTTCGCCATTCTGCAATATGACGCGTTGCGCGGAGATGGATGCCGCCGTCGTGCCGAGATGGAACTTTACCCCATGCTCCTGGTGAAGCTGGCAAAGGAAATTGCCAGCATCGGCTCCAAGAATCCGCTCCATCGGGATCGTTTCGGGCGCCACGACATCGACCTCGATATTCCGGGCGCGAAGCGACGCCGCCACTTCGAGACCAATAAAGCTTGCACCGAGGACAACCGCCCGCCGCGAAGCTTGAGTTTTGGCGACAATTGCAAGGCTGTCGGCCAGCGTGCGCAGATAATGCACATGCGCAAGATCGCCGCCAGGGAGGTTTAGGCGCACCGGTTCGGCGCCGGTGGCGAGGAGAAGCGCATCATACATCAACTCGCCGCCATCGGCGAGCCGCAACTTGCGGCTCGATGGATCGAGGGCGGCGACGCTGGTCGCGAGCTTCAGGTCGATGTCGTGCTCTTTGTAGAAGTCCGGCGACCGGAGCGGGATCCAGTCTGCTTCCACCGAGCCCGCGAGAAAGCCCTTCGACAGATTCGGGCGATCGCAAGGACCGGAGTGATCGGCGCTCAACATGGTTATGCCGCCACGATAGCCCTCGTTGCGGAGAGTTTCGGCGGCGGCGTTGGCCGCCGCGCCGCCGCCTACTATGACGATTGATCGAGGCAAAGTGGGCGAGGTCAGCGCAGGTGCCGCCGCTTGATCGAGTTTTTCTTGAACATACACGGACCCGTTCCGCCGTTCGACGCGGAAGCAGGACACCGGATTGAGCGCGGGCGCGCGAAGCGCTTCGCCGGAGCGCAAGCTGAAACACGCATGATGCCAGGGGCAGCGAACCGTCTCACCAACCACTAACCCTTCCGCGAGCGGCCCGCCATAATGGGTGCATACGGCGCCAATGGCAAAAACATCTTCGCCGCGGCGGACGAGCAGTACAGCCTCGCCGCCAGCATGGCCGGTCAACATGCCGCCGTCCGGAAGATCGCCGAACACTACTCCTTGCCGCAAGTCCGGGCCGGTTGGTGTGGCCGAATCCGAAGTCATGCGTGGCCTCCCTCGCTCTGTTATTTTCCGGCGCCCGAGCAATTTGTGCGACGCGACTCCGGCTTTTCCAATAGACGCCCGCCAGGCACGATGGTTCCATAAATCCTATAAGCTCTACGCTGGCACGATCGGCGTCTTGCCTTTGCGCAGCCCTTTCATCACCTCTGCCCCCAGGCCCAAATGCGCCTCGACCAGTTCGGGGGGCGTCAATGCCAGCCACTGGTGGAGAGATACATCGGCGTAGTAGCTGCTTTTGAAGATTTCCAGAAAGCGCACCTGCGTAGTGCCGGTATTCTCGATATAATGCCCATTTGCGAAGGGCACATAGCCGACATCGCCGGCTTGGAAATCGAACGTGCGCGCCTGACCGGACGCGCCGAACACGCCCATACGGGCCTGACCCTCGATATAATATTGCCATTCATTGGTGTTAGGATGCCAATGCAGTTCCCGCATCCCGCCCGGATCAACTTCGACCAGCGCCGCGGCAATCGCGGTGGAAACGGGAAACACGCCGGAGTCGGTGATCCGTATCGTTCCGCTCTTGGTCTTGATCGGCTGCTGCGCCATCATTCTATGGCTGAAACCTCGAGGCACAGCGGTTGCGCCTGCCGTATTGCTGGGCTGCAATGGTCCCGGCACCGGGGCTAAGAAGATGTATCGTTCACTGGGATCAGGCGTGTGTCCGAAGAACGAGGCCGAGACCCCAAAATTCTTAGCCAGCACCTCGCTCGGTGTACGCTTGAACCAATCCGTGATGAGAAAAGTGTGGTCTTCGTCGAAGTCGCCATCGTCGAATACGAGAAGAAATTCGCATCCGTCTGGATTGAGCCCCTGGATCGAATGCGGAATCCCCGCTGGAAAAAACCACAGATCGCCGACACCTACGTCGTCGACGAAGTTTCGCCCTTGCGCGTCAACCGCGGTAATGCGCGCGGTCCCATAGAGCATATAAGCCCACTCGGCAGCCTTGTGCCAATGCAGTTCACGCACGCCACCAACGTTCAGGCGCATGTTCACACCCGCGATATCCTTGGAAACGCCAAGTTCGCGCTCGGTCACTTGCCGGGTCCAGCCACCCGGCTCAAGCCGCATGTGAGCGTCGGAAAATGAAAAGCGCAAGTTCGGCAATGTGCCGTGATCGGTGGAAGGGGGAACCAACAAATCCTGATTCTGCCGATCCCGTTCGAGCGGCTCGGTTCCGCCGTGACCGGGCCGCTCCGGCTGCGGCACCGCGGTTTGGGCGGTTGCTCCCGAAGCGGTCAAGAGGCCCCCGGAAGCAGCAATAGACAAGATGTTGCGGCGTGAAATGAGGTCCATAGCTTCCTCCCGAGGTTTAGCTCCGTAACGTTCTCCATCAAATTTGGCTCCCTCGCGTCGAAGTAAAGGAATTGGCACGCGCGAGAGCGCCGTCATGCGCGGGCGCAAGCTTAGACCGGGAGCCCGTTCTGCGCGGCAAGCTGGCCGAGGTCGTTGAGCGGCCGCGCGCCGATGTGCTGGATGATCTCGGCCGCGGCGAGGGCGCCTAGCCTCGCGCAGGTTTCGAGGTCCTTGTTTTTGCTGAGCCCGGCGAGAAATCCAGCGGCGAAGAGATCGCCTGCGCCCGTCGTGTCGACAACCCGCTCGACTGGGAACGCGGGCACGGCGAGAACCTCGTCTCGCGTAACGACGGCAGATCCCCGCTCCGAGCGGGTGACGACAGCGAGGATATTCTCAGTGCGCAGCTGGGCGGCGGCGGTGTCGAAATCGCCGGTTTGATAAAGTGAATGCAGCTCGCTCTCGTTGGCGAAAACGATTTGCACCGAGCCGGAGCGAATGAGCCCAAGAAACTCTTCGCGGTAACGATCGACGCAAAAAGAATCAGACAGGGTTAGAGCAACTCTCCGCCCAGCTCCCTGCGCGATTTTTGCCGCTTTGACGAAAGCGGCTTTCGCGGTCGGAGGATCCCAAAGATAGCCTTCGAGATAAACGATGGCCGATTGCTTGACGAGGTCTTCCTCGACATCCGCTTCGGACAGGTTTTGGGCGGCGCCCAAAAAGGTGTTCATCGTGCGCTGGCCATCCGGCGTCACGAGCACGAGGCAGCGCCCGCTGGCAGGGCCATCCTTCGCGAAATGTACCGAAAAATCGACGTTCGCCGCACGGATATCGTGCGCGAAAGCCGCGCCGGTTTCGTCGTCCTTTAGCTTGCCAATGAAAGCCGCGCGGCAACCTAGACTCGCCGCGCCAATGATGGTGTTGGCGGCCGAGCCTCCCGACGCGATGGTTGCCGGACCCATGGCCGTGTAGAGGGCCTCTGCGCGCGCCTCGTCGATCAATGTCATCGCGCCCTTGCGCAGTCCCTGGGCGGCAAGGAAATCATCATCGGTCCTGCTGATGACATCGACGATGGCGTTGCCAAGTCCTAGCACATCGAATCGGCAAGATGGCATGGATATCCCCTCGGTAGAGGTACATCACGGAGGGTGGGTGAAAGCCCCGCGACACAAAAACGAGTCGCTCAAGGTCCGCGTCGACGAAGATTGCCACCATTCGAGGAAGCCCCGCTTTCGCCCCGTTGTTCCTTAATGGCTGCAAGTGTAGCATATATTATGATCTATGTAGTACGACAGCGGTTATTTTGGTTTTGGCGCCTAAATCGAATTTCCTTTACCGTTGGCGTTTGGTCGACATCGAAATGGATGCCTTTGTCGCCGGTGTCCCTTTCCGCCGTCACGGTATTGAGGGCCGCCGGCAATAATGGGCGCGCGGCACGTTTGCCCCAGTTGCGACGAAGTCCCAGGACATCGCAGACTAAAATCCCGGTATAGAGGCCTGGGCCGCTGGAATAGATTCGCCAGCCGCCCTCGACGCCAACTTTACCGGCTTTGACCTGCTGCCATTCGGCGCTCGCGGCATAGCGATCGGGAAACGCCGCGTCGCTGCTGCTGAAATAGGCGTTACGCTGCCGGGGCAGGGCCTGCGCGAGGCGGTCCGACACGGCGATCGGGTTTGCAAGTTGGAGCGCTTCCCAAAGCGCTTCGGCTTCGCCAAGGACCGCCATCGCCTCGGCGTAGCGAAGATGCGAATGAACATACATAAGGCCGATTTCGCGGCCGAAGAAAGACGACGATTCGGCGCGCTGGAACATGATTTGCGGGCCGCCGCGATAGGCGGTCGGCCGGTCGATCAACCGGGCGCCGTCGGGAAAAAGCAGATGCTCGCGGATGAGCCGTACATGGTGCGCCGCCTGTTCTGGCGCAAACAGTCCGCCAATAATGCTCTGGGTCATCGGCAACAGCGAGTATTTGAGGCCCGTGCGCGTGTCGCTCGGATGCAGCAAAAGCTCAAGGGAGCCCCCGTCCGGCTCGAACAGGCCATAGCCCGCGACCGTGCCATCGCGCAGGAGATAGCGGTTGAAATCGAGGCGCATCTCGCTTGCAAGTTGGCTCGGCGCTTCGGCCTCGCTCGCTCGACCGGCCCGGCGCAGCACTTCGGCGTAGCGGTTGAGCTGTTGGAACAGAAGCGCGACCGTCCAGCTGCTAACCATCCAGTCGTGCATCTTGGGGTCGACGGGCTGGAGCGAATCGTTCCAGTCGCCGTGGCCATATCGGATGAGGTGGGTGCCGGGGATGAAGCGCTCGCGCACGGTCGCAAGCAATTTTTCGACATGGACGGCGACGCTATCCTTGTGCGGCGTCAGTTCGAAAGTGTCCTCGCGCCGCCATGCGACCTTCTCGTCGAGGAAGCCTAAGTCGTTCGTCGCCTCGATATAGTCGTTGAGCGCTTTGAGCGGCCAGACGATCACGTCCCCGTGGCTGACCTTATCCTGGATGATCGAATAGGGCTCAAGCATGAACCATTGCGGCCAATCGCCCTGCGCCTCGTATTGTTGCGCGAAGACGATGCGCAGGATCTCCTTGACAGGGTCGTCATGTTCCAGCGCCAAGAGGAACTCGACCGGTCCCTGGCAGACGTCGCGCGTTCCCCAGGCGGCGCCGGTATATTGTTCGAGCCCATGCGGCACCGTCAGATGAATCATTGCGTTGTGCGCGAGCCATGGGAACAGCGTGTCGAGAGCGGAGCCCTCGGTGCCACCACCCTTGACGCGGAGGTTGCGGGTGACTTGTCCCCAGAACCGCCGCGCGGGCAGAAGCAGGCTCGCGTCTTCGACGCCATGCTGATATTTCACGGCAAGCCGTTCCGCAGCCTCGGCGTCGGTCATCGAACCAACGACCGCGAAACAGAGTTCGCGCACCGGCCGCGTGCGCAGCACCAAATAGGCCCCATACCGAGGCTGCCCATCGCCGTAGAGCAACTCGTCGCCGCCAATCGCTTCAACCGCGCCGGGTGTGCTGGTGACAAGATGATAAACCGCGTTGGGGTAGTGCTGGCCCCAAAGCCAGTTTGGGTCTGGCCGGAATGAAAAGCGCTTGGAGTTGGGCTCAACCTCGATAAGACCGGCGCAATCGAGCTCGCGCTCGCCCAACACCACATGTCCGAAGACGAGGAACTTACATGGCTCGCCCTCGACGGTGACCCGCCATTGCATCGCCTGGTCCTCGCCAGATGCGATGGCGCGGACGGCGACTGTGCGCGTGCCGAAACGATAGATCCAGCGGCAGTCGGAGAGGCCGATCTCGAACGCCGACGGAACGGTGAGCAGCCGCCAGCCGTCGCCCGCGTCGATCAGAATGCGCAGACCACTGGCGCGTGTGATGTTGTAAGGATCGCGCGAGATGGAAAACAGTTTGTGAAACGATGTGTTGCCGATCGTCAGCTGGGCGGCGAACACGCCGTGCATCCAGCAGGTGGCGCAAAGAGTTGCATCATCGGGCAGCATCGATTGGCCCGACCGCAGCAGGGTGCCGTGGCGGCGCGTGACGAGCCGCTCCTTGTCCCTGAGCACGACATGGCGGTTGTGCGGCGGATCGGGTGTGAAGAAGGAGAGGAGGTCTCCGTTCAGCCGCTCCTCGTGTTGTCGCTCCGGGTAGCGTCGCGCGAGGTCGTCTGATTCGATTGGGTCGGCCACGGCGGGCAGAGCATTCTGCACCAGAGTCCGGACCGGCGCCGCCAGAATGATGTCGGTCGGGCTTTGATCGCACCACGCCACCGCATCGATTCGTGCGAGATCGCGGTCGCTCGATGCCTCGGCGTGATCGGAATCGTAGAGGCCGAAGAAACGCCAAGCCGCGCGCGCGCCGGGGGGGAGCGTGAGGGGAGCGGATTGGATCGGGACACACGCAAGCTCGTGCTGGACGCGCTTGCTTGGCAGGCTCGTGCCGAACGCGAAGTCGAACGCATCGCGATCGCGATAGGCCGGGCCGAATAGCTGCATCCCGTCCGTCGCAAAGCCGCTCGTGCCGTCGAGGCATCCATGGACCACCCACGGATTCCGCCCGCCCTGCGTCAAGTTCTGGCGGCTCATGACGATCGGCCCGTAACGCTCGTGGCGGGCGATGTGGTGGTCGATGTATTGCGAGGCGTAGGCCTCGCTGTTCATCAGAAAGCCACGGTCTCCGAGGCCAATGTCTTGAATGAGAATAGCATCGATGGTCCGGGTGGCTTCGCCAATATTCGTCGCTTCCAGGCGCCAAAGCCAAGCGGCGTCCCGCGGATGCAGCGAGAGCGTTACGCGGTGGCGGAGGCCGCTCGTCTCGCCTTCCCAAATAAAACTGTCGGCGGCAGCGCCGAACCGGCCTTTGGCGCCAGACCCGGCGGCCTCGACGGAGATGGGCGGCGCGCCGCCAATGCGCAGATGAAGCCGGGCGATGCCTCCATCGATGGGAGAACCGAGCAGTTGGTTGATCATCGTCGTCCCGTCTTCGCGCCGATGTTCGATCGCGAAGATGCAGCCGTTCGGGAGAACGCTAATTGACAAGCCCGCGCGGTTCTCGATCCTATAGAGGCCGAGATCGGAATCGCGCGGAGTCTTCCAACCTCGCTTTCCAGAGGCCACCATCCCCTCTCCCTATTAGAGTCCAGCTCCGCTGGACTATCCATTTACGCAATCTTTACGCAATTTGGTGCGGCAAGTCGAGTTTCGATGTGCCGGGCAAACTCAAAATGAAGTTCTCGCCGGTGAGTCCCGCTGGCGTCCAGCAACCGGGGGACAATCATTGGATATCACGTGTCGGGCGAGGGCCAAGGAGCTGAAAACGGTTAGGGAATAGCCGTTCAACGTGACGATGCGGATCACGTGGCTCCGCCCGTGGGCATCCTTTGCTTCGCCCCACACCCAGCTCGGACTCGCATTGCGTGTCGAAACGCCCGGCCCTCTCACATCTTTCTCGATCTTCTTGACGAGCCAACTTTGCAGCCGAGATGATTGGAGGACGGGTCCAAAGGGGGCGGTCAATCGCGCGATAGAAGCCGACACCGGCGAAATTGGCGTGAAGACGGTGATGTCTGGAATACCCGTAGTGTAATAAGCCGAGGCGACATCGCCCCATGGAATGGGCATCGCCAACTCTGCGCCGCGGCCAAAATCGATGCGGCGCAATCCCCGGCCACAATCGACAATCCGGCCGGCGCGGCGAATTTTGCCGCTTTTGCCCAATGCTTCGACGAGTGTCTTGGCGGTGCCCGCCGACATCTGCCGGCCGGATGACTCGATTCCGAGCGCCAGTTCAGTCGCTTCAGGTAACGCTTTTTTGAGCATCAGGGCTATGCAGTCGGTCGGCACCACGTCGAAGCCGGCGCCCGGGCACAGGACCACGCCAGCCGCTTTGGCGTCGGCGTCAAAGCGATGCGCGCCGTCGAGAACGTCGATTTCTCCTGTTATATCCAGATAATGGGCCTTGGCGGCGATACACGCCCGCATCATGGCATCGGCGGTCTTCGAGAAAGGCCCCGCGCAATTCAACACGAGGCGGACGCCACGCAGCACCTCCACGCCGTCGGACGGCGCTTCGAGGCGAAAAGCCTTCGACGGGAGTTTTAGCTCACGGGCCAATGCGGCGATCTTCGCCGCGCTTCGGCCGGCGAGAATTGGGGTCGTGCCCTGTCTTTTCGCCTCGCGCGCGATCAATTCTCCCGTGTAGCCGTTGGCGCCGTAGATCATCCATTCCATGATCATCTCCTTTGCGATAGGAACAGGTCAGAATCGGCGGGTCTCGGTTACAGCGTGGCCTTTTCCGCGTAGCCTGGAACATCGTGGACAATCGTCCGCTTCCCTCCCATCTGAGATTTCGAGCCCAGCGCATCGTCCTTCCTTTTCGGAGCTTGAAGGGAGCTGTCTCATGGATACAATCATCGAGCCTTCCGGGGACGGGTTGAAATGACGGCTGAACTTTGCGACCGCGTAGATGTAGGATAACTGCGTCGCCCACGAGAGGTTGCGGATCGTATGTCCTCAATCATCCACTGGCGAAGAGGGCTTGTCGTAGCCATCTGGGGCTCCTGTCCCGAGAGGGCGGATCTGACGATCACATCCACTGAGGCACTAGCTCAGGATCCTTGCTGCTGTTCCCGCACAGCGGGTTCGCTCAATACCTCAGTACGGCCACAACAGGTGAAGGATTTGAGATGGCTACCGCACAACATCAGCGTCCGCTCGAGTCCGGAGTGCATCGCGACTTAGAGGGGCGGTTAAACTATGCCGATTACCTTTGTCTCGATCGCCTCCTAAGCGCGCAGCACCCACTCACTAACCCACCCCACCATGACGAGATGCTCTTCATCATCCAACACCAGGTCGGAGAGCTGTGGTTCAAACTGAGCCTTTACGAGCTGCGTGCCGCGCGCGATCGCATACACGCGGACGACCTCGATTCTTGTGAGAAGATTCTCGCGCGAGTCAAGGCCGTGCAGAGACAGTTGTTCGAGCAATGGGGAGTCCTTGAGACACTGACCCCGAGTGAATATGCCCAATTCCGGCATGTGCTAGGACCAGCTTCGGGCCTTCAGTCCCGCCAATACCGCGCCATCGAGTTCATCCTCGGCAATAAGCAAGGCGAGATGCTGGACCTTTTCGCGCATGACGAGGAGGCCCAGCGTGAACTCCGTGTCATCCTGGAGAGCCCGAGCCTTTATGATGAATTTTTGCGGCACTTAGCCAGACGCGGCCATGCCATACCGCAAGCCTGCGTCGAGCGCGATTGGACAGTGCCCTATCAACGAAATTCTGGCCTGATCCCAGTGTTTCAACGGATCTATGCCGCACCCGAGACCTATTGGCCAGCCTACGCCCTATGCGAAAAGCTCGTCGACATTGATGAGCACTTCCAGCTCTGGCGCTTCCGCCACATGAAGACCGTCGAGCGCATCATCGGCTACAAGCCAGGCACGGGGGGATCCTCGGGCGTGGCGTTTCTCAAGAAGGTTGTGGACCTGAGCTTTTTTCCAGAACTTCTTGAGGTACGCACCGAAATCGGGCGTCTGCGATGAGCGATATCAAGGCGGCCGTCGCGGCGTTAGGGCCCGGAACGCTGCAAGAGGAGGCGTTGCGCCGCCATATCGATCCACTGTTCTCGCGGGTCTTGCAAGAGGCAGGCGGGCGTATCTATCTTGCCAACCATTCCCTTGGCCGTCCCCTCGACCGTATGGCTGAGGACGTTCAAGAGGGGCTGGCGTTTTGGTATGCGGAGATCGACAGAGCCTGGACGGAATGGCTAACCGAAATGGCCATGTTTCGCTCGCGGGTGGCGACGCTCATCCATGCCCAGGGTCCGCATTGCATCGTTCCCAAAGCCAGTGCGGGGCAAGGGTTGCGGGCAGTATTGAACTGCCATGACGAGCAGCTCCGTGTCATTGCGACGCGAAACGAGTTTAGCTCTATCGATCTTATCCTCAAAGCATACAGCGCTCGCGGGCGAATCCGCATCGACTGGGTGAAACCGCACGCGGATCGACGGTACCAAGCGGATGACTTCGCCAGAGCGCTGCGTGCTGGGGCCGATCTGCTCGTTATATCAATGGTGTTTTTTGATACGGGTCAGCTCTTGACGGAGATCGATGCGATCGTCGCCACGGCCAAGGCGCATGGCATACGGGTATTGGTAGACCTCTATCACGCCGCAGGCGCCCTGCCTGTCGATGTCCAGAGCATGAACATCGATTTTGCGATCGGGGGAGGCTACAAGTACGTGCGAGGTGGCCCAGGGGCAGCTTGGCTCTACGTTCACCCCCGGCATCTCGAAGGGCCTCCGAGGACTCTCGATACCGGATGGTTTGCCGCATCCGAGCCATTCGCCTTCGAGCGACCGGAGCGCCCTAGTTTCGCTCGGGGGGCGAATGGTTGGCTCGAGTCGACACCCGCCGTACTGCCGTTTTATCAGGCGCGTTCCGGTCTCGAGTTCACCCTAGCGATGGGTGTCGAGCGGCTACGGGCCTACTCGCTGATGCAGCAGGCGATCTTGATCGACCGGCTAGGCGAACAGGGGATCACCACGCTCGGGGCGGGGGAGCCGCACGGGGCCTTCATTGTGATCAGCACACCGAAGGCCGTGGCCGTGGCTGCGCGGCTGCTCGAAGAAGAGGTTGTCGCGGACGCGCGGGAAGATCTGCTGCGGCTCTGCCCGGACATACTAAACTCCTCGCAGGAACTCCTGGAAGCCGCTTGGCGCGTGGCCCACGCGCTGCAGAACCTCTGAGCCAATCCGCATGCCGGCTTTTCGCCTTAGCTACGGATCCGATTTGATGGAAACGGATGCCGCTGGATCTTGAGGCTCACGGCCACGTTGGCCATTGCGGCAACGACCTGACAACGGGATTGACCTGCCAGGTCCGGACCGTGGCTGGCGCACGCCTCGCGGGCGAGTAGGCGAGAGCATTGTGAGGTCTCAGGCGCCACAAGGCGTAGGCCGTGCCGGTGCCACGCCTATGGAGCCTGGCATAATAGCTCATGCGTGGCGGCGCCCCGGAGATGGTGATCCGCGCACCCTCGGCTTGCACTATGTGGAAAAGCAGCGCGGCATTGCCCGGCGCGAGCCGAATGCACCCGTGCGAGACGGGACGGCCGAGCGATGCCGTCTCATAAGTGCCATGGATCGCATAGCCGCCAGCGAAAAAGATGGAATAGGGCATCGGCGACATGTGATATTTGTGCGAGAAATGCGTGCGCTGCAACTGATAGGGCCGGTAAGTCCCGCGCGGCGTCCGGTAGCCTGAACGTGCGGTGGAAATCCGCCAGTCATAGCTGCCCATGTCCGAGCTCACATGCATGGTCTGCGAGCTGAGATCGATATTGATCAGCACGGATGCATCGGCTTCCGGCATGGAGAAAATGCCGCAGCACAAAGCGCAAGCACCTAGGATTGCCCGCATGACAGGCTCCTTTGGGAGGCTGGCGAGGCCAGCTCCGGAAGGACTCTCATTTCGCAAGTCTCATGTAAACCGCAAAGATCTAGTAAGGTTTACGAAAAGTAAAGCTTGTGTTGCTCAGATTGACGGATCATATTTGGACGATTGGCGAGCTGATCGACGCCGCCGCAGCAGACTGGGCGATCGCGCCTCACATGCGTCCATTCACGGTGTTCCAAGGCGGGCGTCAGGACTGATCAACAGGGGATGGGGCGTTTTGACTCACCCCCTTAACTATTTATTAACCATCTGATTCTGCTATACTTTTCTCTTGGAGTAGCGAATCAATGGATGCGACCTATCATTTGTCCGGCGGCTTTAAGCCGACCATGAAGCGATTTGCCGACCTCGATGGGCCCGATTTTTTTCCAACGCCGCGCTGGGCAACCTGCGCCCTTGCAGATAATGAAAAGTTTGTAGGAGAAATTTGGGAATGTGCCTGTGGCAACGGCGCTATGTCCCGCGCCCTAGCGATGAACGGCAATCGCGTTGAAAGCTCCGATCTATATCAGAGGGGCTTTGGGGAGCCTGGCGTCGATTTCCTCGATACTGAACGTCGCGCTTCCAACATCGTGACCAACCCCCCTTACAACAGCGCGGAAGGCTTCGTTGTGGCCGGTCTGGAAAAGGCCGATCGAAAGTTTGCGCTACTTTTGCGCCTTGCTTTCCTTGAAGGCACAAATCGCGCCAACACGATCTTTGCACGCAACCCACCTAGCCGCGTTTGGGTCTTCAGCGAGCGCATCACATTCTACCCTGCTGGAGCTGAGGCTAAAGGTTCCGGTACCACAGCATATGCGTGGTTTGTTTGGGATAAGGACTCACCCGGAACCGAGCTGCGATGGTTCAAGCCAGGCTATAAAGCGCGCTATTCTTGAACAAGCCTCTTGTGCCTGAGGTGAGACCATCCAGCTGCGGCTAGCCGATATCGTCCTCTTCCAACATGTTCAACGAAGCCCTCGCCAATGACATTTCCTGGTGTCGTGTCATGAGATTTTAGGTTCCGCACCCGCTGTTCCCACATTTGTTCGTTTGGCCGTGGCCCAGATTGCTGTTGGTCTTCCGCGGTAAAGTTCACATAGTCGGGGACATTTTTGATAAGTGTTCGCACCGTTGCCTCACCTTTTGGCTGGGTGGAGAGCACCTGCATAACGGCTAATCCAAGAACCGGTTCTGAGGTTTTTGCCATCGCGCCACCCCCTCTCTGCTCTAAAGTACGGGAAGCGCCTGACTTATGCGAGTCCTACTTGCGGTCTATCCAATCGATGAGGTGGCCGGTTTTGAACTGGAGAGTGGCCGAATTACGCCACTGGCGAGACTTGATGTTAGTTTGACGATCGATGCGTTTGCATACGTTTGTAGCCGTTTGTCCCCATGCCGAAGGCAACTTCGATCGCAAAGGAATCTTGCGCACCGGGCGGCGGCGGGAAGGGAGCGGCGCGATTGACGAGGGCCACGCTTTCGGCGTCGAGATCGGCTTCGCCGCTCGATTCGTCGAGGACAAACCCGATAGCCGCTTCTTCCTGCGCCGCCGATCGGTTCTCTGGCGGCGCGGGTTCGGTCACCAGCTCGACCGGAATTTCGCGTGCCGGCACGGAGGGGCCTCGTCAACAAGAACGAACGCGAGACATAGACATCCATGCGCAAGCACGAAGGCCGCCGAAATTTTGGCCAGGCGACGGCGGCGATCGCGCGTCGCACCTGCCGACTGCGGCGCCGTTCAGGAAAATCGATCGCCACGACCGGCGGCAAGATTCCGTTTCTTGCTGCTCCCTTCAGGTTCGGAGTTCGTGCTCAAGGGCTGCCTTTACAAATCGCAGCCGCTTGGCGATGTCTCGGCCCATTCGCTTCGTCGAGATATAAACCTCAGAGTCTTTCGCGGACCTTGCTGAAAACGGCTCGGAACATGTCTTGCGTCAGCACGCCGGTATTGGTGTTGTAGCGAGAGCAATGAAAGCTGTCGAAGAGCGGGATCGTCCGTAGGCCTGCCCCAGAGCTGTTTACCGGCGCATCGCCGGATACCGTGGCGACCAAGAGATGTTCGGCGCCATGCGCGAAGGGAAACGCGGCCGGCTTCAGACCGAAGGCACGAACAACGGACTCATGGGCGATCCGGCCGAGAGCGACGATCGCGCACAGATCCGGCAAGGACGCGATCGTCGCAGCGAGAAAGGGACGGCAGCTCTCAATTTCCGACGGCATCGGCTTGTTTTGCGGCGGCACGCAGCGCACGGCATTGGTGATCGCGCACGAGACAAGCCGCAGGCCGTCGTCCATAGACGCTCCGTAAGCGCCCGCGGCAAAGCCGAATTCGATCAGCATCTCATAGAGAAGGACGCCGGCGAAATCGCCGGTAAAGGGCCGCCCCGTGCGGTTGGCGCCGCGCAGGCCAGGCGCGAGGCCAACCACCAGCAGACGCGCGTCAAGTGCTCCGAAATCCGGAACCGGCGCGTTGTGCCATTCTGGCTGCGCTGCCCTAAGGGAATCGCGAAATGTTGCGAGGCGCGGGCAAAACGAACAGTCCGGGTCCGGCTCGCGGGGGAGTGGGCATTGCCGGGACGTCGCCGCGATAGTTTGCGCGCTCACCGCAATCGACTTCGCGCGGAACGATTTTACGAGCGATCCTCAGCCAGCTCCGGATCGAAATTGCCCGCCGGCGCCGACCGCTGCGGCTTTTGCGAGCGGTCGGGCCGGTCGATGGGGTCGCGGCCGATTGTCGAGGCGAGATGAGAAATGTCTATGAATTCGTCCGCCTGGCGGCGCAGTTCATCGGCCACCATGGAAGGTTGCGTCACATTCGTCGAAACGACGGAAACGCGGACGCCCTTGCGCTGCACCGCCTCGACCAGGGAGCGGAAGTCGCCATCGCCGGAGAAAAGCACGAGATGGTCGATGTGGTCGGCCATTTCCATGGCGTCCACGGCCAGCTCGATGTCCATATTTCCCTTGACCTTGCGCCGGCCGAGGGAATCCACAAACTCCTTTGTCGGCTTGGTCACCACGGCGAAGCCATTATAATCCAGCCAATCGACGAGCGGCCGGATCGAGGAATATTCCTGATCGTCCACCAGGGCAGTATAGTAGAACGCCCGGATTAATTTTCCCCGGCTTTGAAATTCTTTAAGGAGGCGCTTATAATCGATATCGAAACCTAGCGATTTAGCGGTTGCATATAAATTCGCGCCGTCGATAAATAGTGCAATTCGGTCTTGGTCAGCCATAACCGTGTCTGTCTCGTAAAGCTCTCTTGTGATGTTATTCGTCATTATTTATCTGGCAAGGAGCGAGAACATAACCCCTATGCCAGCGAAGCCGCGCATTTGGCGAATAAGTCCGCGTCTGGCGTGGATTTGAACTAGACTATGTGCTCCCGCCTCACCCTTGCGTCAAGGGGCCATTTAAGCTTAGGTTCAGCATCATCATGATAATATTAAGGCGAATGGCCACGCCGCCGGAATTTATTGCTTCGCCCGCCATCCGCGGCGGCCCACGCCTGATTTTAGGGTTGCCAGAGCGACCACGCAAAGTATAACTAGGTTTTAAGCCAAAAAAGTTCTCGCTCACAGGGAGTACGCATGGCATGGCCCGCGTCACCGTCGAAGATTGTGTAGACAAGGTTGAAAATCGGTTTGAACTCGTTCTGATCGCGAGTCACCGGGCGCGCGCGATCGCCGCCGGCGCGCCGGCAATGGTTGACCGCGACAACGACAAAAATCCTGTGATCGCGTTGCGCGAGATCGCGGAGTCCGCCTTGGTGCCGGAGGATCTTAAAGAGGATTTTATTCAATCCCTGCAAAAACAAGTCGAGGTGGATGAACCCGAGGCCGAAACCGTGCCTGCGCTGTCCTCGACTCTCGATGGATCCGATGCCGTGGGGGAGTTCGACCGGATGACCGAGGAAGATCTGTTGCGAGGGCTCGAAGATCTCGTCCCGCCCGCCGACACCGAGGACGACGGCGACTGAAGCTAGGCTTTGACGGCAACATGACCCGCCCAGGCAAGATGGCGTTGGCAAGCCAACGCAATCTTGCTTAAAGCATGACCCGATCCGGCAAGTTGCGGCCTTTTCGGGCCGGATCATGCGATGAAATTAAAGAGACAAAGAGCAGGATCCGGTCGAATTCATACCGGAGCGTGACCTGACGCGTCCTGTCGCGGGCCGGCATAATCATGATGCGGCAATATGAACTCGTCGACCGGGTCCGGCGCTATAACCCGCAAGCCGACGAAGTGGCGCTCAACCGCGCCTATGTCTATGCGATGAAGGCGCATGGAGCGCAAAAGCGCGCTTCCGGCGATCCCTATTTTTCGCATCCCCTCGAAGTCGCCGCCATTCTTACCGACATGAAGGTCGACGATGCGACGATCGTCGCGGCTGTCTTGCACGATACGATCGAGGACACCGATTCGACGCGCGAGGAAATCGACAAGCTTTTCGGCAGCGATATCGGCCGTCTTGTCGACGGACTGACCAAGCTCAAGAAGCTCGACCTTGTCTCGAAGCGCGCCGCGCAAGCGGAAAACTTCCGTAAGCTGCTCCTGGCCGTGGTTGAAGACGTTCGCGTCCTTCTCGTCAAGCTCGCCGACCGCCTGCATAATATGCGCACGCTGCATTTCGTGGCGCCGGACAAACGGGCGCGGATCGCCGAGGAAACCCTCGATATCTATGCGCCGCTCGCCGGCCGCATGGGCATGCAGAGGATGCGCGACGAACTCGACGATTTGGCATTTCGCCATCTCATGCCAGATGCCTACACGATGATCGCGGCGCGGCTCGACGATCTGCACCGGAAGAATGGGAAAATCATCGTCACGATCGAGAAGGAGCTGACCTCCGAACTCGCCGCAAGAGGCATCAACGCCAAGGTCGCAGGCCGACAGAAACAGCCTTATTCGGTGTGGCGCAAGATGGAGCGGAAATCGATCGCTTTCGAGCAGCTGTCCGACATTTTCGGCTTCCGTGTTATCGTTGAGGAGGTCGATGATTGCTATCGCGTCGTCGGTGTCGTGCATACCAAATGGGCTGTCGTTCCGGGCCGTTTCAAGGATTATATTTCGACGCCGAAGGAAAACGACTATCAATCGATCCATACGACCGTCGTGGGACCGGGCCGGCAGCGCGCCGAACTCCAAGTGCGCACGGTGGTCATGCACGATATCGCCCGCAACGGCATTGCCGCGCACGCCCTCTACAAGGAAGGGGTCATCAAAGGCAAAGAGAGTCTCACAAACGAGAGCCGCTCCTACCAATGGCTGCGCCGCACGGTCGCCTTGCTCGCCGAGGGTGCCACGCCCGAGGAATTTCTGGAGCATACAAAACTTGAACTCTTTCACGATCAGGTGTTCTGCTTCACTCCGAACGGCCGGCTGATCGCGCTGCCGCGCGGCGCGACGCCGGTCGATTTCGCTTATGCGGTTCACACCGATGTGGGCCATTCCGCGGTCGGCGCCAAGATTAACGGCCGCCACGCGCCGCTCTTGTCCGAATTGCAAAACGGCGACGAGGTCGAGATCGCGCGCGCCGAAGGCCAGACGCCGCCGGCCGTGTGGGAAGGTCTTGTCATGACCGGCAAAGCGCGCCTGGCCATAAGGCGTGCAACCCGTGATGCCCTTCGCGCGCAATATGCCGCCCTCGGACGCCAGATCGTCACCCGAGCTTTCGAACGGGCCGGCAAAACTTTTGCGGAAGACAAGTTGAAAAGCGCGCTGCCGAGGCTCGCGCGGACAACGATCGAGGATGTGCTTGCCGCCGTCGGTCGCGGCGAAATGTTTTCCGGCGATGCCGTCAGAGCGGTCTATCCGGAATTCATGGAAGAGCGCAAGCCGATTGTCCCGCGCGCGCGCGGGGAAGCCGGCTGGTTTGGCATGAAGAAGGCGGCGAGTCTTGTCTTCAAAATCCCCGGTAGCGGCAAGCCGAACCAAAATTCAATCCCTATTCATGGCTCGCACGGCGATTTGCCGGTCCGCTTCGCCCCGAACGGGGGCGCGGTGCCTGGCGATCGGATCGTCGGCATTCTGACCCCTGGCGAGGGAATTACCATCTATCCGATCCAATCTCCCGATCTTATCGCCTTCGATGAAGAGCCGGAACGTTGGCTCGATGTGCGCTGGGACATCGAGGAGAGCCGCCATGAGTTGTTCCCGGCGCGGCTCCTCATCACCGCGATCAACGAGCCCGGCACCTTGGGGACGGTCGCGACCGTGATCGGCGATCATGCGGCCAATATCGACAACATCGTCATCAAACCTCTTTCAGCCGACTTCCGCGAAATGACGATCGATGTCGAGGTCAATGATTTGAAGCATTTGAATACGATCATCTCGCGTTTGCGGGCGAGGCCGGTGGTCAGTAAGGTCGAGCGGGTGAACGGATAGAATGGAGCAAGCCTTCTTTCTATCACCCATCGCGGAGGAAGGCTCGAAAGTGGTTTGATTTTTTTTCTTGAAAACTATGTTCGACTCTACGTTCCAGAAAGATACTTAAGACGGAGGAGCAGACGTGTCAGAACTAGAAAATCCCAAGCTATTCTCTGCATATAAGGTTGTAATGCAGAATCAGCCGCACCTTCCTGATAGCCTACATGCCTATTTGATCGAGAGCACCGCGCCAGAAAATATAGATGATAAACCAAACGATAATACAAACGATAATAACACATATAAAGACAAATTAATACCAATAAATGTAGACGCCGATGGCGGTGTTATCGATGAAATTGTGGATACCCTAATTCGTTCAAAAAACCCAACGCTTGTTATTAGCGTTCACGGATTCAATAGTCCTCGCGACGTAATATTGCCTGGGTTCTGGGATTCATTTACGCGTGTGCATAATGACAAATATATAAATAATAGAGATATTGTATGTATTGGCTACCGGTGGCCTTCGGAACCGATATTTTCCCCAAGGCATACGATATTTGACGCATCTCCAAAGTTTCTTACTATATTATTCGTAGTCGGCTGCATTTCCTTGCTCTTGCTTAGTACTGTATTGATAGCCGCATGGTACGAGCATTTTAGAGGCGCAATCGGGCATGAAGCAACCATATTTATTGGAATTGCCGACCCTCTCGTTGGAATTTTTGTCACGTTAATCTTCTTGGCCATTCCGGTCACGCTGTTTCTCTTACGGGTTACTGTTTACTTTCGAGATGGATACAGGGCGAGCTCGTTTGGTATCCCTGATTTAGTCGAGATCATCCGGCAAATCGACAAAAAATTAGAGGAGCGGCAAAACCGCTCCTGGTTATCCTGGATGGGTACGCGGCCCAATCGCGTGCAGTTATCATTGATTGGTCACAGCATGGGTGGCTATGTGGTCACCAGCGTGATACGGATTCTTTCTGATGTTTTCGATCCGGCTTCCGTGAGAGAAGGCCTGAATTCAACTCAGTTACCCGGTGGTGTTCCCGATCCGAAAGCTTTGTCAAGAGTTGGCCATGCGTTCTACCTGAAGTGCCTCGTACTTGTAGCGCCTGATATCCCTGCGGAAGCGTTGATCTCAAACAGAGCAAACTTTCTTTCCAACTCTTTAGTCCGTTTCGAGGAAGTGTTTCTTTTTAGTAATGAAGGAGACGAAGTTCTTAGGCAAATATCCACCACAGCAAACTATTTTTCTTTTCCGACAAAAAGCAACGTTTTCGGTTATCGTCTTGGAAATGTCTGCTTGCTCGGACTGCCATATGGTATTAATGTTGAAAAGTTCGACAAAAGTTATTTAAAAATCGGAAAGATGACCCTATCTGAGCTTTACAAAAGAATTGAAATTACTTCTGGTCAGTTACGGGAAGATCTTGCAAAACGCTTCTCGTATTTTGATTGCACGGATTGCGTTGAGGATGGTAAGGGAGTACTAACTCTGGCAAAGCGTGGCCATAAAATGGGAACATTCGACCATTTTTTTCTTTTTCTTCTTTATATTTATAACCCAATAAAACACAATGTCCACGGTGGATATTTTCGATCACACTTTTTGAGTACGCTAATCTACAGACTGGTATGTATGGGATATAAAAATACCACAGAAGCCTATGCCGCTGAAGGCTATGCTCTAGACAAGCAATGCCAAGATCACCAAGTCAGGGTGTTGCTAAAATCGTGATCGTCCGTGCCGCACTCTTCTTACCTTCGCTTCGGCGTCAATGTCGATCATGTCGCGACCTTGCGAAATGCGCGAGGCGGCGCCTTTCCCGATCCGGTGCGCGCGGCGCTCCTTGCCATCGAAGCGGGCGCCGACGGAATTACCGCCCATTTGCGCGAGGACCGGCGCCATATTCGCGACGAGGACATGGCGCGGCTAAAGCGGGAGATTTCGAAGCCTCTGAACTTCGAGATGGCGGCAACCGACGACATGGTCGCAATCGCCCTGGATACGCGGCCGCATGCCTGTTGTCTTGTCCCCGAAAAACGCAGCGAGCGCACCACCGAAGGCGGCCTCGATGTCGCCGCCGGCCACGATCACCTGAAGATCGTCACCGCCGAACTTCTTAAAGCCAGGGTGCGGGTCTCATTGTTCATCGAGCCATCATTAGAGGCGGTGCGGGCATCGCGCTCGATCGGAGTGCCGGTGATCGAATTTCATACCGGCGCCTGGTGCGACGCGCTCGCGCATGGAGAGGCCGGGCGGGCCGGACACGAATTCGCGCGCATCACGGAGGCGGCGGCGCTCGCGCACGGCCAGGGACTCGAATGTCATGCCGGCCACGGTCTCGACTTTGCCACCGCCAGGCTCGTCGCCGGCTTGCCCGAAATTGCCGAACTCAATATCGGTCACTTTCTGATCGGCGAGGCGGTCTTCATTGGTCTTAACGCGGCGATCACGAAGATGCGCGCGGCGATGGACGAGGGACGGCGGCTGGCGGCGGGCCAAGCGTGACCAAATGATCATAGGTGTCGGCAACGACCTTTGCGATATAAGGCGCATCGAGGACTCGCTCGCGCGCTTCGGCGAGCGCTTCATCAAACGGTGCTTCACCGAAACGGAGCGGCAGAAATCGGATGCACGGGCAAGCCGGGCCGCCTCTTACGCCAAGCGTTTCGCCGCCAAGGAGGCCTGCGCCAAGGCGCTCGGCACCGGGCTTCGCGCTGGCATCGCCTGGCGCGACATGGGAGTGGTCAATCTTCCGTCAGGCAAGCCGACATTGCACCTCACTGGCGGCGCGGCGGCGCGGCTCGAAGCCCTGACACCGCCGGGCCATCAGGTCTTCATCCACCTCACGCTTACCGATGAATATCCGTTGGCCCAGGCGCAAGTGATCATCGAAGCGATTGCGATCGCGGGTGCCGTGGAAGCAGCGCAAATGCGCGATCTGTTTTGAAGAGCGCAGCCTCTCTCAGAGCCGATGGAAATTGATAGGCGGGTCGAATGCGATCCAGGTCCAGCCTCCTCCCCATGACGATCTGCGCGAGGAGTTGAAGCGAAGGATCAAATTGCAAACCATCCCTGCCAACGCGGAGACCGCGGCAATGCTCTTCTTGGCGCTGCTGGCATCAGGCCAGATCACGATGTGCAAAGCCGACGACTGGCAAAGCCTCGCCGGAAAGCCATCCGGTCATATCCTTGACCTCGCCGCGTGGCCGGATAGCATCATGTTGCCCGGAGCCTCGTCATCAAGTTCCAGCACGGTCCGCGGCGGCAGCGCAAAGCCGCGCCAGAAATCGATCCCGTTGGGGGAGCGCATGGTCTATTCGAGAACCTTCTCGCGTCCAGGCACCAGTTACGGCGAGTTGCAAGGTCGAGGGCTTGCCCCGCCGCTCCTGCCTCTGGCAATGCGTTTATGCGCCTGCGCCCTAGTGTGGACACTATGAATCTGCGATACTTTTGCATGTAAAGCAAAGGATTGCGGCTCGTGACGACAGTTTCACTGATCCGCGTTGCCAACTTAGATGAGCTTCGCGGCGATGGCCCGCACGCGCTCTCGGCGGACGGATTCGACGTCGTGGTCTTGCGGACGCCGGGTGGGGTGCGGGCCTTCGAGGGGCGCTGTCCGCACCAGGGCGCGCTGCTCGGAGAGGGCGAACTCGATGGAGACAAGCTAGTCTGCCGAAACCATCGCTGGCGCTTCAGCGTCGACTCTGGACAGCGCGAAGGCGGACCGCAATGCCTCGCCTCGTGTCCCGTTGTCGAACGAGAGCGCGCCATCTTCGTCGACGTATCGGGGCTTTCTCGCGGGTCGGATCGGATCGTGGCAAAGCGCACATTGGACGATCTGCCAGGTCCGAGAGGGCTGCCGTTCTTGGGCAACATCCACCAGCTCGATTTGACGAAGCTTCACCTAATCCTCGAACGCTGGGCCGCCCAATATGGACCGGTGTACCTGTTCCGAAAGGGCACGGCGCGCGCCGTGGTGCTCTCGGACCCGAAGTGGTGTAATCAGGTCCTGCGGGCGCGGCCCGAAACTTTCACTCGTGATTCCGGCATTGCTCCCGTAGCTTCCGAAATGGGCCTTGACGGAGTTTTTTCTGCCGAGGGCGACGCCTGGCGCCCGCAGCGGAGACTCGCCATGTTGGCGCTGGCCCAGCGTCACTTGCGCGGCCTGTATCCGAAGCTGCAGACCGTCACCATTCGCCTGAAAAAGCGCTGGGAACGATTGGCGGACGCCGGCGCACCGCTCGATGTCGTCGACGAGCTCAAGCGGTTCACGGTGGACGTTACGACGCTCATCACCTTCGGCCACGACGTCAACACCGTCGAGCAAGGGGACGACGTCATTCAGCGCAAGCTCGAGCTGGTGTTTCCAGCAGTCAGTCGCCGGCTGCTCGCGTTGTTTCCGACGTGGAGGCTCGTTCGGCTTCCTCGGGATCATCGTCTGGACCGCGCTCTTGCGGAGCTCCGAGCTTGGCTCGGCGAGCTGGTAGTTGCCGAGCGTGCGCGCCTCGCGGCCGAGGCCGGACGAAAGCCGAGCAGCCGTCGAATTTCCTGGAGGCCATGCTGTCGGCGCGCGATGACGAAGGCCGGCCTTTTTCCGACGACGTGATTTTCGGAAATCTCATGGGCATGCTGCTCGCGGGCGAAGACACGACCGCGTACGCGTTGGGCTGGGCTGTCCATCAACTGTGCGACAGCCCGGAGTCGGTGATGGAATTGCGGCGAGAGGCTGACGAACTCCTCGGAACATCGGACGTGGCCGCCGACATCGAGACGGCGAACAAGCTTGCCTTCGCCGGCGCGGTTGCCAACGAAACGATGCGTCTCCGCCCGGTAACCCCGGTCGTCGTGATCCTCGAAGCCAAAGTCGAGACTGTGGTCGGTGATTTACTCGTGCCGGAGGGAACGCGAGTGTTTGTGCTCGTGCGTCCGGCGGCGTGCGATCCTTATCACTTCGCCGAGCCCCAGGCCTTCCGGCCCCGACGCTGGCTCGGCGAAAACGCCGGCGCGCACGACGTATCGGCGCATATTCCGTTTGGTTCGGGTCCTCGCCTTTGTCCCGGCCGCAGTCTCGCCCTGCTCGAGATGAAGCTGTTACTCTCGATGCTCTACAGGAATTTCAACGTCGAACGGGTGGGCGGAGCGGAAGGCGTCCGGGAAAACTTCGCTTTTACGATGTCGCCAGTGGGCCTGAAAGTGCGCCTGCGCCGCCGCTCCAGCGCCCTGGCCGACACGACAACCGCCTGAACCACCGCCAAGTCAACCGCCTTAACTCTTGACCTTCGCCCAATCTCTGGTCCAATTGAGGCCATGAGCTCGGATTTGGCCATAGGCGTTCCAGGGCCCCGCAACACGCCGCGATGATCGCCTCGCAATTGTTCCAGACGCCGCGGCCGAGCCGGTTGCCGCGCGGATTCTCCCAGATGTCTTGAGCGAAGCGCATCAAATGCCTTTGATGCGATCCATATTTCGGCGGCTTGGAGGTCGTTTGCTGAGCAGCGAGCGCTGCATCATTTTACATACGGTCCGGGTCTTCCGTGAATCGGCAACCAAAATGCCTCATGCACGACGGATAGTGTCCCGTGGCGTGGTGCGGCTGTAGCGGCACGATCGCCGCGATCGGAGGCGTCGGCCTTGTCGATCAGGCGGCCGCGGCGGGCAGCCCGACAATTTCATCATCGCGCAAAGGTGCGAGCGTTTCCAGTGTCATGGGGCTTGCGCGTCGCTCGGCAAACTCGTCGTTCCATTCGAGCGGGATGGCGCCAGCCGGACGATGGCGTCTAATTATGGCATTGCATAAATTTGGAAAAACGCGCTATAGAAATTCTATCGGCCCTAGGGTGTCTAATGCAAACTCATGAAACGGTTTTGAGCTTTCGCAAAATCGCTCTCGGGTCGAACCGGAAGTTCGGCGTCGCCTTTGGCGCTTTTTTTGCGGTCTTTGGCCTTTGGCCTTTGCTCCACCAGGCCGGTTCGCCGAGATGGTGGCTGATTGCCGCCTCCGTCGGCTTTCTTTCTGTCGGGCTCCTTGTCCCGGTTTGGCTGACGCCGCTCAATCGTGCATGGTTCAAGCTGGGCTTCGCCTTGAACATGATCGTTAATCCGATCGTCATGGGGCTTCTATTTTTCGGAGCCGTCGTTCCGTTCGGCTGGTATCTACGCTGGAAAGGCAAGGACCTGCTCCGCCTGGAGATAAAGGGCGATGCCCCGACCTATTGGATCGCGCGCGAGCCGCCGGGTCCGTCGCGAGGAACATTCAATAAACAATTCTAAAAGGAGATATCCATGACACTTCTTGCCGAGCTTTTCGAGTTCTTGGGCGCGCGAAAAAAATTCTGGCTCCTCCCGCTTCTGGTCCTGTTCCTGATTTTCGGCGGCTTGTTCGTGTTGAGCCAAGGCTCGGTCGTCGCGCCTTTCATCTATACGCTGTTTTGAACGGGCTTTGATGCTCGTCCTCGGCATTTCGGCTTTCTTTCACGACAGCGCCGCCGCGCTCGTCCGCGATGGCGAGATCATCGCGGCTGCCCAAGAAGAGCGGTTCACCCGCAAGAAACACGACCCGAGTTTTCCCGCCAATGCCATCGCTTACTGCCTCGCCGAGGCCAAAATCCACGATGGCGGAGTCGATCGCGTCGTCTTTTATGAAAAGCCATTCCTGAAGTTCGAGCGGCTTCTCGAAACCTATCTCGCCTTCGCGCCGCGCGGCTTTGCTTCGTTCCGCAAAGCCATGCCGCTGTGGATCGGGGAAAAGCTATTTCAGCGCGATCTTTTGCTGGGCGAACTCGCGGGAATCACTCCAGCGCTCGGCGACAAGGCCAAATTGCGCTTTTGCGAACATCATTTTTCGCACGCCGCATCGGCCTTTTACCCGGCGCCGTTTACATCGGCGTTGGTGTTGACTATGGACGGCGTCGGCGAATGGGCGACGACCTCGGCCGCGATCGGCCGCGGCGACGACTTGAAGATCATCAAGGAAATTCATTTTCCACATTCGCTCGGACTCCTCTATTCGGCATTCACCTATTACACTGGCTTCAAGGTCAATTCCGGCGAATACAAAGTCATGGGCCTTGCGCCCTATGGCAAACCTGCCTATGCGAAAGCGATTTTCGAGCATCTGATCGATGTGAAGCCGGATGGCTCGTTCAAGCTGAACCTCGATTATTTTTCTTTCTGCACCGGCCTTACAATGACCGATCATCGGTTCGATGCGTTGTTCGGCGGTCCGCCCCGCCGCGCCGATCAATTGCTCGAACAACGTCATATGGATCTCGCGGCTTCGATCCAAGCGGTAACCGACGAGGTCGTGCTGCGCCTGACGCGGTCGCTTTCGACGCAAACCGGGCTGCGGGATCTTTGCCTCGCGGGAGGCGTGGCTTTGAATTGTGTCGCTAATGGCAAAGTTTTTCGCGATGGCTGCTTCGACCGGATTTTCATTCAGCCGGCGGCCGGCGACGCGGGCGGCGCTCTCGGCGCGGCGCTTGCCACCTATTACGATGAAAATCATGGGAGCGAGCGCAAGGACATCGCGCGCCAGCCTGATGCCATGCAGGGCGCCTATCTTGGACCGAGTTACGCCCAAGCCGATATCGAACGGCGGCTCGCGACGATTGGCGCCATCTTCAACATTGTCGACGACGACGAACTGATCGACGCGACGGCCATGGCGCTCGCCAACGGGCAGGCGGTCGGCTGGCATCAAGGCCGGATGGAGTTTGGTCCGCGCGCGCTCGGCAATCGCTCGATACTTGGCGATCCGCGTTCGCCAACGATGCAGAAAGCGCTAAACCTTAAGGTGAAGTACCGCGAAAGCTTCCGCCCTTTCGCGCCGTCGGTGTTGCGCGAACACGTCGCAGCTTGGTTCGAGATCGACATGGATTCGCCCTATATGTTGCTCGTCGCGAATGTGAAGCCCGCACGCTGCCGCAAAATGTCGGAGGACGAACAAGCGCTCTTTGGCATCGACAAATTGAACGTCGTGCGCTCGGATATTCCAGCCGTCACCCATGTCGATTATTCGGCTCGCATCCAGACCGTTCATAAGGAGACGAACCCGCGCTATCACGCATTGATCAGCCGGTTCGAGGAATTGACGGGCTGTCCTGTCCTCATTAACACAAGCTTCAACGTCCGTGGCGAGCCCATCGTCTGCACCCCGGAGGATGCGTTTCGCTGTTTCATGGGAAGCGAAATCGACTTCCTCGCGGTAGGGCACTGCATTCTTCGCAAAGACAAACAGAACCCCGCGCTTGCCCACGATTATATGAACGCTTTCGAACTCGATTAGACCGGTCCCAAATCAAGCGTCGAAATTCGATTTGGCCGAATTTCCCCTTCCGACGCCACGAAGAGAGCATGATGCTCTAGCTGGGGACGCGCCTGGCGGTGGATAAAAGGGCGATCCATATTCGACGCGCCGGGTTTATCGGTTGCCCGGGCGAAAACTGCCCTCATGAGACGTACTTTCTCCCGCGGCCCGCGGCGCGTTCCGTATTGGGGAATTATGCGACCGACCCGTCCGAAATGGCAGGTTTGGGTTGCTCCTGCGCGGGGATCGCATCACCATCAGCACGGCATCAAGGGCGCTTCAAAAAGACCGCGCGCGGCGACGCGCAGCCGGATTCCGATTGCGACATCGCGGTTTTTTCAACTTCAACACGGTAGCGCGCATTATTATGCTGTTCTAAGCGGCAGGAACTCGAGGGGAGTCGTCCATACCCTTAGCTGAGCCGCTCTTCTTGAAAAACAAATCGAAAAGGCGACCCTTTCCGAGAACGTCACCCAGTTGCCGCAGGGCAAAGTAGGGCACCAAGAAAAAGAAAGTGACTAAACAGCCAGCCAATACGCCCGGCAGAGTGCCCCCATAAAAATGCGAGACCGCCTCACCAAACGCCTCGCCATGCCACATCCCGACAACCGCTTCTTCGGCGACGGAAAGCGCAACCAACAAAATGAAAAAGATGAAGGCTTTGTAGAGGGTTGGATAGATCAACGGCATTTGGTCAAACCTCCTACCCATGGGGAGCGCCTGTCCTATGAGTATGAACTTGCCGAGGATGGCGGCCTTCACGAGAGCGAAGCCGTACGGCGCAAACTCAGTTCCATATACTTTCAAAATCAACGATTTATAGACGACGAGCATCCCGATGCAGAGGTAAAGATATAAAAAGACCCAGAAGAATTCCTTCGCTTCGTGCAATGCCCCCCGCTCGATTGTCTTGACGTCGATCGCCATGAGATGCTCCTGTTGATTGGCGTGGATAAGGGCCGCCTCTCGACTGCCTCGATCTGAAAAGATAATCCCTAAGTGCTGGACTTTGGAGTCGGCTCCCTGGTGCAGAATTAAGATTTTCGCAACAGCATTTATGAACTTGATATCATTGTGATTATGGTTGAAATCGACCCCGCCGCTTGCCGCCGTTGGTCGCTCCCGGAAGATCACAGCTGAGTATTGTCTGAGCCTAGTTAGAAACGGTCGAAGGGAACCCAAATGGACGACAATGTGATGCATATCTTTGGGTTTGTGATAAAGCCCATCCACGTTTCAGTCTTTTACAACTCCATTTTCTTGCTGATGGGTGCAGGAGGCATTTATGCCTGGTTCAAGACACTCTGGCAGTCCCGCGGGAATCGCGATATGCACCGCTATGTGCACTCTGTGAATGAGATTTCGGATGTCGACAGAGAAGGATATCGAACTTTAAAATTGAGGAATCTCGGTATGGTCGAGCATGTCGACACCATTATTCATGGTGACAAGGTTCGTAAATGGCTCATAGCGGCAGCCTATCGATGTGATTGGGTACATCGATTCATAAAGGATTCGAATCCAAAGCATCAGGGAGCGATTCTTGAAGCGGCGCGCAATGTTCTTGTACCGCATTTTGCCGATGGTGTGTTGGCGCATCTGCTTGATTTATCAACGTTCGAAAAGAAAGTCATTTTCTCGCTGACCGGTTCTGACACAGAAATCGGCGGTGTTCGTATGATCCGGAACGTGATCGCCAGCGACGATGTCCTGCGTATAGCGCAGGAGCATCCGGCAGACAAATGGCGTTTTGAAAACGAACGCCACAAGGTACGTCTACAGACGTTGCGCGATATGGCGAAGGCTCATTTTGAAGATGGTGGATATCGTGTCGGAGAAAACGGCTCGAAGGTGCTCATCATCGGAGAAGCTTTTGCACGCATAAGAATTTGAAAAAGTGGATCTGCGCGAGATCATCGCCATGATCCGCATTTCCGGCGATCTCTCCTTAACTGAGACGTCTCAAACGCGTTGCAGCCACGGAATTCGTCTGGAATTCTGCCTCAAAGGACGCAGTGAAGGGATGGTCGCCTTATATGAACCGGGCGCTGCGCTCGCCCGCGGAGACGGACGGATCGCAGTTGGCACTGACGCTATTCGCAAGTTCTATACCGACCTGCTGGCGACAGGGCGAACATTTGATCTCGGGGACCAGCGGCCTTCGATGCTACGTGAGAACTTGGCGCTCACTTCGACGCGCCTTCCAAATGGTATCGTGGGAAGCAGATCGACGGCACGTGGCTGTGGGTGATATACAAGCCTTCGATAAGTGTCTGACTACGCATTTCCTCGCGGCCGCTTGCGAGCGGCCCTCCCTTGCCAGGGTGCATTATTCATTTTTGCAACGACGGCCCGACATCGAGCAGTATCAGCGCACTTCCACAGCATGACGTGATCAGGTGGGCGTGCTCGTCGTCCCTGCCGCTTGCGCGGCGTGTGAGAGTTGAAGGCTTTCGTGGCAGGACGCGATTTAACGGAACGGGCGTTATGCGACTTGCGCTGCCTTGCGCGATTGGCGATAGCACAAACATCTAAGAAGAGAGGAAGTTCGAAAGAATGTCAAAAATCGCGATCGTGCAGTTGGCACAGACGATCAGCGATGAGCTTGATCAGGCTGTTGCGTATTATGAGCTATTTGCACCCTCTGGGCGTGATCCTGCACTGATAGACCGCGTCAACCGCCGCCAAATTCACGAGGGGTTCAATGTCGTTTCCGAAGCTCTCCAATTGGGCGTGATTACTACACTGTGCCGCATTTGGGATAAGACACGTGGCACCGCTCGGATAACCGAGGTCGCACGCAGACTCCGCAAAGTCCCCAGTCTGGTGAGTGATCAGGCTGCGGGCGCGCAATGGCAAGCAGATGTGAAAAAGATCGAGAAGTCGGTTGAACTTGAGGCCTTGCGCGGTTTCCGAAATGTCGGCCTCGCTCACAGGGCCGATCCGAATGCGCCTGATCCTAGAAGCAAGAGTAACTCTCGCCGAGTCCTAAACGGTGATGAGCGCCGAGTTTTCGAAGCGACCATAACAATAGTTAATAACCTTAATGATTTGATTGGTTCGAGCTGCCGTATAGAGTTTGGTCAGCACCGGCAAGATTGGCAGGGGCGCGCCTCCAAATTCTGGGGCTCTGTAGCATCTTGAGCATCTTGACATTGTTCACGCACGAGGGGCGGCCCCAATGAAAATACTTTGGTGGTCTGTGGTAATTTTTTTGGCTACGTCGGTGGTTGCTCAAGAGTCACGAGTAACGGTCAATGCAGACACCCTCATCAAGATCCATTACTGCCTCGGCGTGTACAAAGAATGGATAGAGCGCTTGCAAGACGATACCGATCCTATACTCGTCCCTGAAGTACGAAAGATGGTTACGAAGCGAGCTAGGTTGACCCAATATGCCCTCGCCTTCGTACTCGATGTCCCTACAAGTATAACGATCCTGACACTCTCGGCCCAAAAGGCAGGAACGGAGGATGTCGTCGCGTGTAAAAGAGGAATCGACGAGCAGCAATGCGTTCGCTTGCGAGACAGCAAATATGTCGAATGTATTCGGAGCGTTCCAGCCTGCTCGAAGAGCCAGTCGTGCACGTCATTCGACGTTCCGTTTTAGTTTTTGGGGCGCCGCAGCGCTTTCAGCACCGGACATGACGGCGCAGGATAACCTTCTCCTATTATGCAAGAAAATTAGGCCGTTGATATCGAAAACATATTTTGTTGCATAAGTCTGATGCGAAATTGGAACCGGTGTCGGGGCAGAGTGGCATTCATTTCAGCTTAAGCTTGATTTTCTAGCGGTGCCCAGTTTCATCTCTCGCAGTCCAGAGAACCCCAACATCAGGCCGGGACAGTTGCGCATCGTCTTTATGGGAACCCCGGAATTCGCGGTGCCCACGCTCGCCGGAATCATAGCCGAGGGTCACATTGTGACGGCGGTCTATACCCGTGCGCCGCAACCCGGCGGACCGCGCGGCCTCGAACCGGTACCATCGCCCGTTCATGCGGCGGCGCGGCGTTTTGGCATCGAGGTGGTTACGCCGCGAACACTTCGCTCCGCAGATGCAGTGGCGACCCTACGCGAATTCAAACCCGACGTGGTGGTAGTCGCCGCCTACGGCTTGATCCTGCCGCGAGCACTTCTCGAGATCCCGGCAAAGGGCTGCCTCAACCTGCATGCTTCGCTGCTGCCGCGATGGCGCGGCGCGGCGCCGATTGAGCGCACCATCATGGCGGGCGACCTTGAGACCGGCGTCGTCGTGATGCGCATGGAGGAAGGTCTCGATACCGGCCCGGTCGCGCTCGCCGAGCGCATCGCAATTGGCCCCGATGCGAATGCCGGTGAAATCCGTGAAACGCTGGCTTTGATCGGCGCCGGTCTGATGACCCGCGCCTTGGCGATGCTGGAGGGGCTTGCCTTTACCCCGCAGGCAGAGGCCGGCGTCATCTACGCGCATAAAATCGACAAATCGGAAGCGCGGATCGATTGGAGAAAACCGGCATCGGACGTACACAATCTGATTCGCGGTCTGGCGCCGTTTCCCGGCGCGTTTTTCGAGGCCGGTCTTGGCAAGCGATCGGAGCGTGTGAAAGTTTTTCGTACGCGGATCGCGGAAGGAGCCGGGACGCCCGGCCGCGTTCTCGACGATTTCCTTACGATCGCCTGCGGCGAAGGGGCTCTGCGCGTTCTTGAGGTGCAACGTTCGGGTAAGGCGCCGATGCCGGCCGGGGATTTTTTGCGCGGCGCGCGAATAGCCAAGGGAATGTTGCTCGCCTAGATGACCGATGCCGCGCTATAAACTTACCCTCGAATATGATGGCGCGCCCTTCGTCGGCTGGCAGCGGCAGACCAATGGGCTTTCCGTGCAAGAAGTCATCGAAACCGCGCTTAACGCTCTTTGTGGCGAAAGAGTCGCAATACGCGGCGCCGGGCGCACGGATACCGGCGTCCACGCCATGGGCCAGGTGGCGCATGCCGATCTCGGTAAAGATTGGCGGAGCGATGTTTTGCGCGATGGCCTGAACGCGCACATGCGGCCGCACCCGGTCGCCATTTTGGCCGCCGAACGCGTGTCCGAGGATTTCGATGCGCGGGTCTCGGCGGTTCGGCGCCATTATCTCTACAGGATCATCAATCGCCGCGCGCCCTTGACGGTGGGGCGAGGCCATGCCTGGCTTGTCAAGCGAAAGCTCGATGCCGGCGCCATGCAAGCGGCGGCGCGGCATCTTGTTGGGCGGCATGACTTCTCGACTTTTCGCGGGTCAGAGTGCCAGGCGGACAGCCCGGTGCGGACGCTGGAACGGCTCGATGTCATGCGGACCGGTGAAGAAATTCAGATCAGCGTAAGCGCGCGCTCGTTTCTGCACACCCAGGTGCGGGCGATCGCCGGCTCGCTCGAACATGTCGGCTCCGGCAAATGGAGCGCCGCCGATCTGCGGGCCGCGCTCGACGCGCGCGACCGCCGCCGCTGCGGCATGGTCGCCCCGCCCGAAGGGCTTTATCTCATGTCGGTGGACTACGAACCTCACGCTCCCCCGGCTCCGCGATAACCCCGCCTTCCAGCGGCTTCTCGACCCCGGTGGTCATCGGAAACGTAATCGGCAGATTCTTCTCCCGCCGCGCCGCGAGATAGGCGAAGGCCTGGGCTTCCATGGCGTCGCTCGACCAGCCGAAGGTTTCCGCCAAAACGACCGGGCAAGGCAACTGGTCCGCCAATTCCCGCATCAAGTGTTGCGCGCGCCGCCTCCGCAAACAACCGCCAACGAGGGGCGCGACGGCAACAGCGGCAGCAGCTGGCCGTGGTGAAGGCGGTGAGCGTCGCCGCCGCGTCTTCAATCGCAAGTGGGTCGACAAGGGCTCCCGAAAAATCGTTGCGGTCGAGCGATTTCGACGGTGGGGCCAGGAAGAAAGGATGCGCGAGAAGTTCGCTCAAAACCGCGCCGTCGGCCTTGCCTCTGGAAGCAGTCGCGCCGTCCCGGTCGAAGGCGGCGCCAAGGCGCTTCAACATCAAATCGTCGAGCAACCCATTCCCAGGACCTGTGTCGCAGGCAATCGGTTCCTCACCCGGCGCGATAAAACTTAAATTGGCGACGCCGCCAATATTGATGATCGCGACCGGCTGCGAAAAGGCCGCCGTGGCGGCAAGCGCGCGATGAAACACAGGCACGAGCGGCGCCCCGTGCCCGCCTTGCGCCACATCGGCGGCCCGAAAATCATGGATGACCCTGATCCCTAATCTTTTGGCAAGGGCCTTGCCGTCGCCGATCTGCACGGTCAGACGGTGCCCGGGACGGTGCAAAACAGTGTGGCCGTGAAAGCCGATAAAATCGACCGTGCCGCGGTCGATGGAGTCAGTCGCGAAAAAGGCTTCGACCGCTTCCACATGACGGCTGGTGATCATGGCGTCGGCCAGCGCCAAGCAGTCCGGCCGCGCGCGGCGATCGTCGAGCAAGGCCGCGTCCGCGGCCGCGCCGCGCAGCAGCGCCCGGTCCGCCTCGGCATAGGGAAAAAATCCGCTGCGGCCGAGCGTGACGATCTCTTGCCCATCGGTCTCGATGATCGCGACATCGACGCCATCCATCGAGGTGCCGCTCATCAGGCCTATCGCGCGGACCGTTTGAATTGGTTCTCTCCCCCTAGCCATCGGCAACGTCTCTTTCTGAACTTATTTGCAAATCGCTTTCAACGCCCGCCACTCGCCAAATGAGAGCAAGGGCTCGCCTGATGGCGTGCTGCCCGCCGCCTCCAGTATCACCGTCCGGTCCGCCGTCATCGGATGCGAGGCGAAAATCGACAGGGGCCAACTGAGAAGCGGCTTAACTATCCGCCTAAGCTTTGTTGGTGTACCCATATATGTTTCCGTATGGTCCTCGCCGTTCCGGCCCAACCTCCGCGCCGCCGCCCGTTGCATTGCCGCGCCCTTCCCCTTAAATCTCGCGGCTTCAATAATTCAGGACAGGATCACGCATCGCCATTGCAACGGCGCGATCCTTATTACCGAAGGCTTTCCGTGACCAGTGAATTTCGTCCCCAGTCCGCCTTCCTCACTGTGCTCGTCGAGCGCGGCTTTTTGCAGCAATGCTCCGATCTCGCGGGGCTTGATCAAATCGCGAAGAGCGGCAAACTCGTTGCCTATATTGGTTTCGACTGTACGGCGCCTTCTCTCCACGCGGGCTCGCTCGTTCAAATCATGCTGTTGCGCTGGCTGCAAAAGACCGGCGGCAAGCCGATCGCGCTTATGGGCGGCGGCACGACACGGGTCGGCGATCCGTCCGGCAAGGACGCAAGCCGTCAATTGCTACCTCTAGAGACGATTGCCGCCAACAAGGACGGCATCAAAAATGTCTTCGCCAAGTTCCTAAAGTTTGGCGAAGGAAAGCACGACGCGATCATGCCGGACAACGCCGATTGGCTCGCCTCGTTAAATTACATTGATTTTCTGCGCGACGTGGGACGCCATTTCTCGGTCAATCGTATGTTGTCGCTGGATTCGGTGAAGCTCAGGCTCGAACGCGAGCAGGAATTATCGTTCCTCGAATTCAATTACATGTGCCTTCAGGCCTATGATTTCGTCGAGCTTTTCAAGCGCCACGGCTGCCAATTGCAGATGGGCGGCTCGGACCAATGGGGCAATATCGTCACCGGGATCGATCTCGGCCGGCGGATGGGCACAAGCCAGCTTTACGGCTTGACTTCGCCGCTTCTGACGACGGCGTCGGGCGCCAAAATGGGCAAGACCGCGCAAGGCGCGGTATGGCTCGACGAAAGCAGGTTGGCCGTCTTCGACTATTGGCAATATTGGCGCAACTGCGAGGACACGGACACGGCGCGGTTTTTAAAACTCTTCACCGAATTGCCTCTCGATGAGATTGCAAGACTCGAAGCGCTGGGCGGCGCCGAAATCAACGAGGCGAAGAAGATTCTCGCCACCGAGGCGGCCGCCATGGTGCATGGGCGCGAGGCGGCGTTGCGGGCGGCGGAAGCGGCGCGGCGAACCTTCGCACTTGAAGCAACTGGTGTGCCTTTTGATACGAGCAGCAGTCCCGCGAATTTGGCTAAAGTCTTGGATGCCTCCGCGGAGCCGCCACCGGCACCGATCGTTGCTAGGAATCTGAATCCGGCGCTATTGACGGGCCTGCGCACGATCGAAATCCCCGCCGCGGAGATCGAAGCGGGCCTTGGGGTGCTCACGGCTTTCGTCAGATCGGGGCTCGTCGCCTCGACCAGCGAGGCACGGCGTCAAATCATAGGCGGCGGCCTGAAGATCAATGACAGGATCGTTACAGATGAGCGCATGGTGATTGGACCGCGCGATCTATCGGGAGGCGCCGTCAAACTTTCGCTCGGGCGCAAGCGCCATGTCCTGCTGAAGGTCGATTGACCATTACGTGGCACGCGCCGCGAGTTTTCGGAGTTGGCTCGGACACGCTAAGCGACCTTCGGTGGATAAGGCATTTGAAAGATTAGGGGTCGCTCGGCTGCGGGCGGGCTTTGAGACGGCCGTTGATGCCGCGCGTGCCGTCGGATGGATGGAGCCAACTTATCTCAGCCACGAGAATGGCAGTCGCGGCCCGCGCCCGACGATCGCCAAAGCATACGCGACAGCTTTCCAGTGTCAGTGGCAGTGCTGCTGACGGGCGAGGGGCAGATCGACTCAATCTTGTTTTGCCAATGCCCGAAAATACTAAATATCTCGTTCTCGAACATCTGCGCCATGTCAGGGGGACGCTCGATCGCATCGACCAGCCGCTCGCCGATTTGGCGACCCGCCCCGGACACGTCTAGTTTCAATAGGTCGATCGCCTAGCCCATCCGGGAGATGCACCATTGAGCGTAGTCCATCCGGGTGATGCACCATTGAGCGGAAAAGTCCAAAATGGATCAAATTAAATTCCCGTTCGGAAACCGCGATGGTCCTCTCCCGCTCGAATAACCTCTTCCGCGGCGATGTGATCAAGGACCGTCTAATAGCGACAAATGGCAGGCCGAGCGGATTCGATTATATGCGCATTGTCCTCGCTGTTTCCATTTTATTATGGCATACGGTTGCGCTTAGCGCAGGCGCGAGCGCTGTCCATAGCCTGCCGCTCAATATTCTGGAGCCGTTTTCGCTACTACTTGTGCCGATGTTCTTCGCTTTGAGCGGGTTCCTTGTGGCGGGGAGTCTGGAACGCTCAAAAACTCTTGTGTCGTTCCTCGGCTTGCGTGTTTTCAGGATTATTCCGGCGCTGTGAGTCGAAGTGCTACTGTCCGCTAGTGCTCGGAACGCTTTTGACGACCTATAGCCTTTCGACTTATTTCAGCGATCCGCAGTTTCATCATTATTTCCTAAATATTATTGGAATAATTCATTACGAATTGCCGGGCGTATTCCAGTAAAACCCTATCAATATGGTGAACGGACAGTTGTGGACGGTGCCAATTGAACTTGCCTGCTATGTTTTACTGAGCGGTTTCGCCATTTTTCGGTATTTTCAAACGCCCGGGCTGGCTTTGGCTTGCACTAACGGTGTAATATCTCCGCCAGATCGAAAAGTTCGTATTGCCACCTGAACCCCCACACGAACCCCTGCACACCTGGGTAGTCGCGTGCTTTATTGGCGGCCTGATTATGTATCGTTGCCGCGACCATATTGTCTGGTCCAGCCGTCTCTGCCTGCTGTCGCTTGTGGCGGCCCTCCTGATGGCCTGCATTCCAGGAGTCGGCGTCCTATACATCCCACTGCCGGTGTCCTACCTGACGGTTTATATGGGGCTGCTCAACTCAACCAGAGACAGGATTGTTCTAAGCGGTGATTATTCATATGGCATATATTTATATGGCTTTCCCATACAGCAGGCCCTGATCGCCGCATCACCCCTATTTCTGACGTGGTACTGTAACATGCTGGCAGCGGTGCCGCTTACCATCGTATTGGCCGCCTTGTCATGGTGGCTAATCGAAAAACCTGCGCTGGGAAAGCGCGACATCCTGAAAAGGCTTGAGAGGCGGGTTTTGGCGTTTCAGGGTCTGCCCCCCTGAAAACTTGTCGCTGGCCGAACATTCGGTTCGCTTCGACTGCCTCGAAAGCCGTATCGCCCGCATTGAGAAGCGTTTCAATCTGACGGCCGCTTGATTCATCCTAACGCTACGGATGCATGGGATCGAAATCGGCGACGCCAAAAATCTGGCGGAAAATTCCTGGCGTGATCGCCGACAGAGGATTGATGTTCAGGGCCGGCGCGCTGGCCAAGCCGCTAATCCGGTAGTTGACCCCGATCAAGCCTTCGTCCGAGCCGCCCCCGAGTATCAGGCCGATGACAGGTAACTTCGCGAACAAATTGTTGAAGGCATAAACGGGAACGAAAGTACCCGTCATGTTGACCCGGTCATGCACGAAATCGAGGGCGCCTTCGACGGTTAGTCCGATGGCCTCTCCATGCATGGTGCCTTCGCTGAGATCGAGACGGCTGCCGTCGCGTTGGAAACGCACTTGCAATTTATTGAAAGCGATCGCGTTGGCGTCGATTTTTTGCACTTGGCCTGGGGTATCCGGCGGCGGAGCACCCTCGACCACCAGTCGGCGCAAAGCGGGCTCGTCGCGCAGAACGAAATCGTCGATAAGAAGGACGCCGGCAAGGGAGTCCGACCCAAGACGCATTCCGACCGAAAGCCGTCCGCGCTCCATGTGCTTATAGAGGTCGAGGAACAACAGAAGCGATCCAGCATCCTCGCTGACGAGATTAAGCTGGGGCGAAGCGCCGCCTCCGGTCAGATTACACGAAATCGGCTGGTCGCCGAAGGTTCCGGCAAAAGTGAACTGGCTAATTTGGTCGCCGCGTTTCGCAAATTTCAATTCGGCCCTGGCGATGATCTGTTTGTTATATCCGCTCAAAATACCGGCATTGACATCGAATTCGATCTCCTTGATTGGACCTGCGCCATTGCGATCCTCGCCGTTGCTCGGCCTGGTACCATTGCTTGCGGGAGGGTTGAAAATCAGCGATTTTAAGAACGGCCTTGCGTCAATCGCGGTTCCCCGCACGATCACTTTCACTGTCTCGCCGGTTTTTATCGCCTCCATCTTCATATCGTCGCCCGCCGACAGCTTCACCTGTGGAAATTTCGCCGCGACAAGAGAGAGGCCTGCGCCAAGCTGCACATTGCCCCGCGCCTGAATGGTCCCGGCGTCGACAACGATCTGATCGAGCAAGGTCCCAGCTTCGTTGACGGCGAGCGCGAAGGCGACCTTCCCCGGCCGTCCCGCCGGCTTCGAAACGCCTGGCATCTCGATCGCGGCGCGGCTCAAATCGAGCTCGATTCTCGCCTTGGGTTTTTCCCCGGTGCCGATGGGCGCGGTAATTTGAGCGCCAATCGGTCCGCTCACCCCTGGGATGGCGCCAAAACCCTGCCTTGTGCGGATCGCATCGTCCAGGGTCAAGCCAATCGAAGCTTCGGCGGGCTTGCCTGTCAATTCCTCGATGCTGATCGCGGCGGGAGCGCCGAACATAGTGCCCTGCCCGCTCGCTCTTAGACCAGACGGATCGACATTGACGGTCAGAGTCGCGGCGTCAAGCTTCTCGTTGCCGATCAGCCGCTCGGCGGTGAAATTGGTGACAGCCGCATTGATCTTGAGAGTTGTATCCGCCGGGCCGGTGTTGGGCCCGAGCATCATATCTATTTCGAGACTGCCGTCGGCCTTTCCGCTCGCCGTGGACGAATCGAGCGACAGACTGGCATAGGGTTTTAACGCGTCATGCGCTAAAAGCTCCCCGATCGCCTCGACACTGCCCGTGACGTTGGCCTGCGCCACGGCGGGCGCAGGTTTCAACTCGGTGTCGGCGACATGGAAACTGCCGTCCGACAAGGTCAGCACGCGGCCATTGCCGGCATCGAGGGCGGCATTCGCGACCGCGAAAGTCGCGGTCCGGCCGGTGACATGACCGGCACCATCGATGCCGCGCAAAGGCGGCACGCCTGGCAGAAACGCGAGGCTAGCGTTGGCAATCGTGAAATCGAGCAAGACCTTTGCATCGGGAGGCACGTGTCCGGCCCGCATCGTCCGCAAATCGTCGGCATCGAAATCGATCCGCATGGTGCCTCTCTCTGCGGTGCCTTCGCTCGTGTGGGAAAGCAAATAGGATCGGACCGGCGCCACGACGAACGAGGGCCAAAGCCGCATGACGGCGCTAATCGGTGTCGGCGAAATCGACGCGCCGAGCCTTATATGGGGCCCATTGGTCCAATCGATCCCGCCGGCCATCGCGAAGCCGCACTGCGGACCGCTGAACGAAAACCGGTCGATGACGAGCTTTTTTTCAGCCAAATAAAGCCGCGCCGCCAAGTCGCTGTGATCAATCAAAACAGACTTTTCGCCGGGCCGCTCGGGACCCGACACGTTGGGCTCCGCATTGGTCAGCTCAATCGACCACGGATCGCCCTCTCGACGCGGCGGCGTCACGAAGCCCGAAATCGCGAAATGAGTCGCGCCCGCCGCGAGCCGCCAATGGTCGACCGCAATACGCCGCGCCGCCGGATTCCAATGAAACCCGCCGGTGACCTTGTCGATCATCAGAGGTTCATCGTCGGGGTCGTCGAAACGCAGGTAACCTGCCCCGAATTCGAACTGGCCGGCCGCCTCCGAAAGCATCCCATCGGCTTGTAAACGGATGCTGAGCTCGCCTGACAGCGGCATATCGAAATCGGCGCCGATCGTGCGCGTGCCGGTGGCCAGCAAGATTTCATCAAGGGATAGATTTGAAAACGAAAGCGTGAGGCCGCGTTCCGAGCCTGGCATGCCGCCAGCTACGCCCGAGGCCAACCAGCGGCCGTTCGGTCCCTCGACGGAAAGATCGAACCTCGTGGCGCCGGAGGATTTATCGAAACCGAGATTGACGCCGTTAAAGACCATGGTTTGATTGGCGGTCTCGTCGTCGATAACAATCTTGCCGCGCGTGATGCCGATCCGATCGATCGCCGCGGCCGGACTTGCCGGATTGGTCAGCGTGTCGATAACGAGCCGGATCGATGCCGCCATCTGCTTGACGATGAGGGCGCGTGGCGGCTTTGCCGTGAGCGCCCCCCCAGCCGGATCTTTCGTCCCCGCGTCCGGCGGCGGCAAAGGACTGCCTGGCGGAAGCGCCGAGGCAAGCGGCGGTGTAAGAGCCACTGCTTCCCCGGAATTGGACCCAACCGGCATGGCGAGCGAACCGTCGGGCCGCAACGCCAGATGCACCTCGACGTCGAAAATTTCGAGCCGCCTTGGCGTCACACTTCCAACAATGAGCGCAAGAGGATCGACCGACACTTCGGCGCGCGGCGCGGTCAAAATCATGCGGCCGGTAGAGGGTTCCTTAATCGACAAATTGTCGATGCTCAGCGCCGGCGCATAGCCATTCCTTACGATCGTGGTTCCACCGAAACCGAATTCGTAGCGATGGCCAAAACGATCGTCGAGTGCCTTCGCGATTTGCGGCGCGAAACCGTCGATCACGAGCGGCCCGAGCGCGAGGCGGGCAACGAAGAAACCGCCGCCGGCGAGCGCCAAAAGTGCCAATCCGAGCACCAGCTTGCACGCGGACCACGCATGCCACGCGGCACCGCGCCTGTGGATTTTCCTTAGCCCGATGCATGGAGCGGGACGCACCACTTTTTTCTGCCCGCGCAGCCAATTTCCCGGCCATGCGCGGGACCGGACCGGATTTTCCTCACCATGTCCAGCCAACCGCTTGCGGCCTTTCCAAACCAAGATGAAGCTGGAAACTTTGATCCTCTGCGACTATACGCATTTTGCCGGAAAGACGCGCGGCGCAACCGGGCGAGCGGCTCGATGTTGCCATTCGCCCTTCCAATTGACGAAAGGAGGGCCCCATGAATAAAAATTTGTCAAATGAGCCACCAAAGAATTCACACAAGAATTCAGACAGTAGCTTGGGCGGCAACTTAGGCAAAAAGTTGGCGCCGGGCGACAATGCCCCAGATTTCGTGTTGCCCGACGATGACGGAGCCAGGATTTCGCTCGCAAGCTTTGCCGGCAGGAAGCTTGTTCTTTACTTCTATCCAAAGGACGATACCTCCGGCTGCACCAAGGAAGCGATCGACTTCAACGGCTTGCGGGGCGAATTCAAAAAGGCCGGCGCGGCAATCCTTGGCGTATCGCCCGATCCGTCCGCAAGTCACGCGCGATTCAAGGCCAAACATAAGCTCGAACTCGCGCTCGCGTCCGACGAATCGAAAGCCATGCTCGAAGCCTATGGCGCGTGGGCCGAAAAGAGCATGTACGGCCGCAAATACATGGGGGTAGAGCGCACGACGTTCCTCATCGGAAAGGACGGCAAGATCGCGGCGGTATGGAACAAGGTGAAAGTCCCCGGTCACGCCGAGGCGGTGCTCGCGGCGGCCAAAGCGCTTTGAGTGGATTCGCTAGATCGCGAAGTTTCAAACATAATTCTGTCTTCCGGAGAGGGGGCAGCGATGGCTCGGGGCAAGGCCCATTTTCTATTGCTTTAATCAATCGCTGAATTTGAAAAAACGCGAATCCTTTGTACGCCGCCGTTCACGCCGCCAGCCATACGCCAAAGTCGCGGAGCGAGCCCTATACCGGCGTTCCGAGGCATGGTAAGGAGCGCTCCGTGGCGCCGGGCGCGTTGCTAGGGAGCAGAGTCCGGAAGCGTTTCTTTGGAGAGAAAACTAACATGACAGAGCCCGCGCGGTTGGATCGAAAAGGCACTGGGATGAAGCAGCACGCAAAGGAAGGCGGCAAGGGCGATACCTTGAAGGTCATCGTTCAGGCGCTGCTCATCGCTCTCGTCGTGCGCACCTTTTTGTTTCAGCCGTTCAATATTCCTTCCGGCTCGATGATCCCGACCTTGGAGATCGGCGATTATCTTTTTGTCTCAAAATATGCCTATGGCTATTCGAATCATTCCTTTCCGTTCAGCCCCAATTTGTTTTCCGGCAGGATTTTTGCCGCGCCAGCAAAACGCGGCGACGTCGCCGTTTTCAAGCTTCCCCGCGACGGACAGACCGACTATATCAAGCGCGTGATCGGCCTGCCTGGCGACAAGATTCAAATGAGGGAAGGTCGGCTTTACATCAATGGCGAACTCGTGCCGCGCGAGCCGATTGCCAAGGTCCATACCGAGGATTTTTACGGGCGCGAAACCGGCGTCCCGACCTATCGCGAAACGCTGCCCGGCGGAGTGAGCCACACGATCATCCAGATCCAAGGCGACACCGGATTCAACGGCAATACCCAGGTTTTCGACGTTCCGGCCGAAAATTATTTCATGATGGGCGACAACCGGGACAATTCGACGGACAGCCGGATTTCCCCCGATCAAGGAGGCGTCGGTTTCGTGCCGTTTGAAAATCTCGTCGGACGCGCCGAATTGATCTTCTTTTCGGTCGGAAAGGGCGAGCCGGCCTGGACGTTTTGGGAATGGCCGTGGACGGTGCGCTTCGACAGGATGCTCAAATCCGTGAAATAACATGGCGCGGCAAGTCCAGGATGTCAGAGCGGTCGAGGCGCGGATCGGGCACGTTTTCGCCGATCGCAATCTGATCGCGGTGGCGCTGACCCATGTGAGCGCGGCGGCGGGGCGCAAGCACGAAACCTATCAAAGGCTCGAATTTCTCGGCGACCGCGTATTGGGTCTCGCTGTTTCGGATATGTTGTACGAAGCGTTTCCCGAGGCCGGCGAGGGAGAACTCTCGCGCCGCCTCGCGGGCCTCGTCCGCAAGGAGAGCTGCGCCGAGGCCGCCCTCGCGTGGGGCGTTGACTCCTGCGTCTTGCTTGGCGAAATCGAACGGCGAGCAAGACCCCCCAATATGGCGATTTTGGCCGACGTTTGCGAAGCGATCATAGGCGGGGTATTTCTCGACGCGGGCTATGAGGCGGCGAAGGCCGTCGTCATCGCCGCCTTCGGCGAACGGATGCACTCGCCGGGACACCCGTTGCGCGATGCAAAGACAGAGCTGCAGGAATGGGCGCAAGCGCGCGGTCTTGCCACCCCGCTCTATCGCGAGACCGCACGATCCGGGCCAGACCACGCCCCGGAATTCACAGTTTCCGTCGAAGTGCCCGGCTACCGGAATGCCGAGGCGAAGGGCTTTGCAAAGCGCCTCGCCGAGCAAGCCGCGGCGGCGGCTTTCATCGCGCGCGAGGGCATTGGCCAAGACGGCGAAAAGGGCGCCGCGTGAACAGCGGACGCGGCGGCGGGACAAGTTGCGGTTTTGTCGCCCTTATGGGCGCACCGAACTCCGGCAAATCAACGCTCATCAACCGGCTAGTTGCAACCAAGGTCTCGATCGTTTCGCGCAAGGCTCAGACAACGCGTGGCACTGTCCGCGGGATTGTGCTGGAAGGCGCGGCCCAAATCATCTTCGTCGATACGCCCGGCATATTCGCGCCGAAACGCCGGCTCGACCGGGCCATGGTGGCGGCCGCCTGGGGCAGTACCGGCGATGCCGATGCGGCCGCGCTGCTTGTCGATGTCCTGAGAGGTATCGATGCCGAGGTCGAGGCCATTCTCGGTCGGCTGCCGCAAAGTGCCGCCACAAAAATTCTTGTCCTCAACAAGATCGATACGGTTGAACCGCCGACGCTCCTCGAACTTGCGGCCAGGCTTAACGGCGTGCTCCCCTTCGCGCAAACTTTTATGATCTCGGCGTTGCGCGGCCACGGCGTGGCGAAATTCAAGCACGAACTCGCCGCGTTGATACCGCCCGGCCCGTGGCTTTATCCGGAAGATCAGATTTCGGACATGCCCTTGCGCCTGCTCGCCGCCGAGATCACGCGGGAAAAGCTCTTCGAGCGCCTGCACGACGAGCTTCCCTATTCATCGACGGTCGAAACTGAAGTTTGGAAAGACCTGCCGGACGGATCGGCACGCATCGAACAGACCATCTATGTGATGCGCGAAGCCCACAAGAAGATCGCGATCGGCGAAGGCGGCCGCACCATCAAGGCGATCGGGACCGCGGCACGCAAGGAGATTTCTGAGGTGGCCGGACAAAAGGCGCATCTTTTTTTATTTGTCAAGGTGCGCGAAAACTGGCTCGACGATCCCGAACGCTATCGGGAAATGGGGCTGGAATTTCCGAAGGAGTGACGCGGTTAGGACCGGTTTTCCTTCAACGCAATTTTCCAAAACAGCAGGTTCGCAAACGTTGTTTTCGAGATGAGGTTTGGGTTTGTTGCCTAGATATGCTTTTGTTGCACAGCGGCCATGATACGGCTTTCCTGGCCCGCGCCGTAACAAATGTCCAGCGGCTACGCCGATTGCAAATGAGATGATTTAGATTGAAATAGCGCGGAATTGGCGCTCGACCTTTGCGAGCGTCTGGAGCGTCTTGAATGCTTGAAGCAGCGGCACACTGGCTGTCTGACCTGCCGACAACTGTTGCGGTGATCGTTTCAATTTTCGTTGGCGCGAGCTTGTCCTCGCTTGGCCTGTTTGCGGCCCATTCGATTTTGCCTCATGGGGTGCGCAGAGCCCACAATGACGTGTCGGGTTTTACCTTTGCGACGGCCGGCACCATTTACGCCGTCTTGCTCGCCTTTGTAGCCGTTGCCGTTTGGCAGAATTTCGCGCAAACCGATAATCTGGTGCAAACAGAGGCCAATCTTGTCGGTGATCTTTATCGCGACACCCCGGCTTTTCCAGAACCGGCGGCCTCGCGATTGCGGCATTATCTTTTCGTCTACGCCGAAATAGTCGTTGAGGACGAGTGGTCGTCGTTGGCTGCCGGGCGCATTTACGAAATCGAAGGCTGGCAGCTGCTCGATAAATTTCACACTGAGCTCCTCCAGGTGCAAGCCAAGGACGAAAGCGTCGCCGTCATGCGCGCGGACGCAGTGAAGACCTTAAATGAGCTTTACGACGCGCGACGTGGCCGTTTTCACGCGGCGAGCATGGAAATGCCCGCCATTCTGTGGTGGAATCTCATCGCTGGCGCGGTAATACTGATGATCTTTACTTATCTTTTCGGCACGCCTCAATTATGGATGCATGTGGTGATGGTGTCGCTCCTTGGGTCCTTGGTCGGCCTCGTCATGGCGCTGGTCGTCCTGCTCAATAATCCATTTCGGGGGCCTAATCACGTATCCATAGAACCTTTCCATAGGTTGGTGAAATCGGTGGAGACGATGGCTTACCCGCACGATTGAGGAATTTGCAACGGTGGCGGCACAGAGCCCGTTCATGGCGTGAAGCAGAATTTCAAACTGAGAACCTACACCAATTGCTTACAGCTTGAGCAGTGACGGCGCTGGTACTATGGTGTGGGCCCGATCGGCCGTTCAGGTTGCCCATTTTACGATGACAATCGCCAGCATGACGGGTTTCGCCCGGGCCGCCGGAAGCGCTGGGCCATGGCGCCTTGCCTGGGAGCTTAAATCCGTCAACGCCAAGGGCCTCGATGCGAGGCTGCGGCTTTCGCCGCCCTTCGATGCGATCGAGCCGGACGCGCGCGCAAGACTTTCGCGAAAACTCCACCGAGGAACGATCCATGCGACGCTCGCCGCGCAGCGCGAAACAACCACCTCGGAAATTCGCGTCAACCAGGATTTGTTGCGAAAACTCATCGCGGCGATCGCCGAAATCCCGCTGCCGCTAATGATCTCGCCCGCGACACTCGACGGACTTCTTTCCGTGCGCGGCGTTGTGGACATCGCAGATGCGGCCGACGACGATGCCGAAATTTTACGCACGCGAGCGAGCGCTCTCGATTTGCTCGACGAGGCGCTAAATTCGCTCGTCGCCATGCGGCAAAGCGAGGGCGCCGTGCTTGCAAGTATCATTGCGACGCGGCTCGAAAAGATCGCCGCGCTGACGCAAGCGGCCGATGCCTGCCCGGCCCGCAAGCCCGAGGCGATTCAGGCGCGCCTCGCGCAATCGCTTGCCTTACTTGCCGGAAACGCGAATTTCGACCAGAACCGTTTGCATCAGGAGGCGCTCATGCTGGCGGCCAAGGCCGATATCCGGGAAGAATTGGACCGTCTTGCCGCGCACGCCACTGCTGCCCGCGATCTTTTGGCCAACGGCGGCGCGGTTGGCCGCAGGCTCGACTTCCTTGCCCAGGAACTTTCGCGCGAGGCCAATACGCTTTGCGCCAAATCGAACGACGCGAGCCTGACGGCGCTCGGTCTCGAATTGCGCGTCGAGATCGAGCAATTCCGCGAGCAGGTCCAGAATATCGAGTAAAAATATGCCTCTTGAAGACCATGTTGGCAAAACGCCGCTTGGCCGGCGAGGCTTGATGCTGATTCTTTCTTCGCCATCGGGCGCGGGCAAGACGACTTTGACCCGGATGCTGCTCCAGATCAAGGAACTCGATCTGACGCTGTCGATTTCGGTGACCACGCGGGCGCGGCGGTCGAGCGAAGTCGACGGCCTTCATTACACATTCATCGGCAAGAAGCAATTTGATGCGCTGCGTGAGGGCGGCGATCTGCTCGAATGGGCAGAGGTGCACGGCAATTATTACGGCACTCCGCGCGAGCCGGCCGAACAGGTTCTCCAGCAAGGGCGCGACGTTCTTTTCGACATCGACTATCAAGGCACGCGCCAGGTTAAGGAAAAGTCCGGCGGAGATGCAGTCACGATCTTCATCCTGCCGCCGTCGATGCGGGAATTGCGTTCGCGCCTCGAACGCCGCGCCGAGGACCGGCCGGACGTCATCGACAAGCGCTTGAGCGAGGCGCGCAACGAAATCCGCCGCTGGACGGACTATGATTACGTGCTCGTCAACGACGATCTGCAAAGCACGTTCAGTGGCCTCCGCGCGATCCTCGCGGCCGAACACCGCCGCGCCGCGCGGGCAAGGGAGGAGATCGCCGCTTTCGTCGAAAGGCTGCTCGGCGAGACATGACGGGAAGCGCTGCCGAAAGCCGCGCCGGAGCAGAAATCCGTAAGGGGCGGTTCGATTTCTCTTGCGTCGGCGCCTTCCGCGAGAAAGTATTAATATCATCGAATCAGGTAGCAGCCGCGAGGAATTCATGCTTGCAATCCCAGGAAAAGCCTGCGGCGAATGCAGCTTCTGTTGCAAGGTTCTCGAGATCGCCGAGTTGGCGAAATCCGCCGGCAAATTGTGCGAACACTGTCTTAACGCCGGTTCCGGCGGCTGCGGCATCTATGCGGGCCGGCCGCAAGTTTGCCGCGATTACGAATGCTTGTGGAAGGGCGACCGGGACATGAGCCCGCGGCTGCGTCCGGATCGCACCGGCGCGATCTTGATGGAGGATCCAGATTCCGATGAATACCGCGCCGTCTGCGATCCAGAAAAGCCATTTGCTTGGCTAACGCCGCTTGTCTTCAAGCATCTTGTCGCGATGGCGAAAAACGGGCGGATCGTCGTCGCCAAGGCGGGGTTGAAATCCTGGCGCATTCGCGGCAACGGGCAATGGGGACCTTGCGTTTAGGTATCGCCGGACTTTAGTTCATGCATGAAAGTCGCGGGAGGGATCGCCAACCGCACCTTGCCGCTGCGCCAAATCCTTGTATAAAGCCAGCTTCGCGGCTCTCGCCGGAGGCCGAATGGGAACTCGCTTCGCGGGCTGGATCAAGGGATCCGCTTTGCAGGTGTCTCCGCCTTCGTTTGCCGGCGCGGGCCTTTCCAAGGCTCGAAGGGCTCGGCGCGGGGAGACGCGAGGAGTTAGAGGAAAGGCAAAAGAATGGCTCTTTACGAGCATATCTATTTGGCGCGCCAGGATATTTCCGCCCAACAGGCGGACGCGCTGACGGCGCGTTTCAGGGCGGTCATCGAATCCTTCGGCGGCAAAGTCGAAAAGGCGGAATATTGGGGGGTGAAGTCCCTCGCCTACCGGATCAAGAAGAACCGCAAGGCGCATTTCTCGCTCTTGAACATCGATGCGCCGCCGGCCGCGCTCGCCGAAATGGAGCGGCAGATGGGGATCAACGAGGATGTCATCCGTTTCATGACGGTTCGGGTCGAAGCTCTGGAACAAGGCCCATCGGCGATGATGCGCAAGCGCGACGACGACGACCGCGGCGACCGCCATGACCGCGGCGATCGCGGCCGGGGCCCTCGCCCCGAGCGTGGCGAAAGAGCCCCTAAGCGTCCGCGCGACGAAACCGCGGCGAGCGAGGAGGCAAGCTTCTGATGACAACCTCCGCCGCGCCCCGCAGGCCTTTCTATCGCCGCCGCAAAACGTGCCCGTTTTCCGGGCCGAACGCGCCCAAAATCGATTACAAGGACACGCGTCTCCTCTCGCGCTACATTTCCGAGCGCGGCAAGATCGTCCCGTCGCGAATCACCGCCGTTTCGGCCAAGAAACAGCGCGAGCTGGCGAAGGCCGTCAAACGCGCCCGCTTTCTCGGGCTTTTGCCCTATGTAATCCGCTAAAATTCGCGCCCGCGCGGGACGGCCATCCACGCGCGGGATATTTCCCCCGGCGTGGAACTGTTCTAGTATCCATGAGCCACGAACATGGGCGATCGCTGGCGGCGCGGTGAGTCCGCGCGATTTCTCTGGGACGTAGGGAGATTTTTCTCTCCATTGGTCTCGAACCGCCTTTCGAGCGGGACAGCAGGTCAGGATGAAAAAGCGCCTCTTAAGACATGGTCCGGCCGTCGCCGTAGGGATCGGGGCGGGAATCGCCGCCGCCGTTTTGTTTAGCCTCGCAATCCGCGCGACCTTTGTCGCCGCCGTTCTCGCCAATTTGTCTCCGCTTCCAATCATGATCGCGACGCTTGGATACGGCGCTCTCGCCGGCGCCGCGGCGGTTGCCTCGGCCACGGCCACCGTTGCCGGAATTTTCAACGCGCAGCAGAAATTCGGGAGTCTCGACACCGCCGCGCTTGGCGGTCTGGTTTTCGCTTTCTCCCTCGGTTTGCCGGCTTTTTGGCTAAGCCTCCTCTCGGTGTTGAGCCGGGCGAAGGGAAGTCCGAATTGGGTCGTAACAAGCCGGGTGGGCAGCTTTTTTGCCCGCGAATATGTTCCGCTTGAGCGCATTCTTTCCTTTGCCGCCTCCATCTGCGCCACCATCGGGGTAGCGATCGCGGTTTATGTCAGCAGCCTCTATGGTGGTTTCGATGTGGCGCTCGATTCGTTGAGCGCGGAAATTACCCCTTTCGTCGAACGGCTGATCAGCCCCAATATGCACCTGCCAAACGACTTCGATGCGCGTCATTTGGCGCGCGCCACGGTTTTGGCGGCGGCGCCGGCGGTGGCGGGTTCCAGCCTTGTCATGCTGATGCTCAATCTTTGGCTCGCGGGACGGGTGGCGCAGCTTTCGGCACAACTCCCCCGCCCGTGGCCTGACATAGCGGGCGAATTGCGTCTGCCGCAGGTCTATCTCTTGGTTTTCGGCGCCGCCGCGCTGACCGGTCCGTATCTCGGCGGGCTCCCCGGCCACATCGTCGTCATTGTCGCCGCAACGCTCGGCGTTGCCTTCGCTCTCGACGGACTCGCCGCGGCGCATTATCTGTCGCGCGGGTCGACTTTCCGGATTCCTCTCCTCATTCTTATCTATCTCGGCCTTGTTGTCCCCGTGACATGGTTTGTCTTTCTACTTCTCTTGGTCTTGACCGGTATTATCGAGACAGCGTTCTCCCTCCGGGATCGCAAGGACAAGACGGCCTCGCCCAAACTCTGATGCAACTCGAAGGACCGCATTATGGAAGTTATTTTGCTCGAACGCATCGCCAAACTCGGTCAAATGGGAGAAACCGTTCGCGTGAAGGATGGCTACGCCCGCAATTTCCTGCTGCCCGGCGGCAAGGCCATGCGCGCGACCGAAGCCAATAAGAGCCATTTCGAAAGTCAGCGCGTCCAGCTCGAAACGCGCAATCTCGAATCGCGCAACGAGGCGGCCGGCGTCGCCGAAAAACTCACCGGGCAAATCTTCGTCATCATCCGCCAGGCTGGCGATGCGGGCCATCTCTACGGCTCGGTTTCGCCGCGCGATATCGCCGCCGCGATCACCGCTGGCGGCTTCAATGCCAACCGCAATCAGATCGTCCTGAAAGCGCCGATCAAATCGCTTGGATTGCATGAAGTCCCAGTGCATTTGCATCCGGAAATCGAAGCCCAGATTACCGTCAATGTCGCCCGCTCCGCCGCGGAGGCCGAACGGCAGGCCAAAGGGGAAGCAATCGCTGCCGTCGAGGAGGCGACCATGGACGATCTCGGTCTCGAAGTCGGCGCCGCGCTCGCCGATGCGGGCGGCAGCCTCGGCGACCGGTAAAGGATTTTTGCTCTAGGGCAAGGCAACGCGATAACGCCGGCCCCTACCCTGCCAAGGTTAGCAAAACCGGCGTCGCCGATGTCGCATTGAGTTTGGCCTGGGCGAAGGGCGCGGGGGAGTCCGCCGGATCGCCAGCTCTCCGTCAAGGCGCCTCCGTTGGTGCCGGAATATCGCCCGCGGCCGCTATCGCGCCCAGCAATACTCTCCAGCGAATTCGATGAATTCCTTGAGGTCGGCATGCTCGCGCTCGCGCGACCAGAGCAGCCCGATCGCTCTCGATATGCCCAAGTCCAACACCGGGACTTGGCTCACCGCCGATAGCTCGAAATGGGCGGGAACAAGTGCCAAACCTATCCCGGCAGCGACGAGAGCAAGCGCCCTGTCATCTTGGTCGGTTTGATACACGACGCGTATCTTGATGCCGCGAGCGACTAGCACGTTGGTTACGTCTTGGTAAAAATCGCACCTCGTCCGCACGATGACAGGTTCGCCGTCAAGATCGGCGAGCTTCACACTTTGCCGCTGCGCGAAGCGAGGTCTTTTGGAACAGCCAACAAGTAGGGCTCTTCAAAAAGAATCCGCCTCGCGAAGTTCACGTCGTTGCCGCCGACAATTGTGAGCACCGTGTCGAGTTCCTGTTCGGCCAAGAACTCGACCAATTGCTCGCAGCTGCCGTCGACCACTTCAATCGCCACATGGACGCTGGTACGCCGGAAAGAGCTTAGCAGCCTGGAGACGCACCTGCTGGAGAGCGACTGCAGTACGCCTATCCTGAGGCGATTCGGGGTGGCGATCGTTTTAAGTTCAGCTTTCACCGCATTGCAGCTTTGAAGAATATTCTTGCCAGCTTCGAGTAAGCGTGCCCCCGCGGCGGTCGGCACTACCGGGGAGCGCCGCCGGTCGAGCAATTTGACGTCGAGTTCCGCTTCAAGCTTCGCGATGCTGGCCGAGATCGCCGGCTGCGATATCGCGACACGTTGCGCGCCTTTCGTGAAACCGCCGGTCTCGGCGACCGCGATGAAATGTTTGATCTGATAGAGCTCCATGGGCAATAAGTATCTATTCGCGCCCTTTTTGAATCAATCGTTTCTGCTCCTCGCATAATCAACATCTATTGATCCCCCAGGCGAGGGCTCGGCCGCAATCGGACAAGTCGCTTTGAAAATGGACGGACCAACAACTTTACCCCCCGCGGGTGCGGCGGGTTACCGCAAAAACCCGCCGTTCGAGATACACCCGCTCCCTCTCACGCCGACTTAGTCGGGGCAACAATCTTCTGCTTCCGGCCCAAGTGCCAAATCAAGAAAACCCCGGCGCCGAGCACCGCGACCATCGAGACATAGATCCCGATGCTTTTGCCGCCAAAAAACCCAACGCCCACCGAAAACGGGAACTGCGACACATAGGTCTGGCCGTGCGCGTTTTTCACGGTCACGATGCCTATGAATTTGCCGTTCTCGGGAAAGGTGTGCTCGAAGGTCAGCGTGCCCGTCGGATATGTC